>LRTP01000227.1 GCA_001550305.1 Streptomyces diastatochromogenes | reverse complement strand
CCCCGCTCACCCCGTTGCTCTCGGCGACGGTGCCGGACGCCGTCGAACTCGCCGACGAGGAGGTCACCGAACTCCTCGGCGAGGGCGCCCGCATGCTGGGGTCCGCCGGCGTCGACGTGCACTGGCCCAAGGAGTTGGCGCGCAAGCTGACCGCGGGCGCCGTCGTCGGGCCGCCGGACGACGAGCGGAGTCCGGACAAGGTCGCGTCGGCCGCGCCCTCCTTCCTGTCCGCGGACGCGCTGCTTGCCTTCGACTGGTGGTTCGCGCTGGGCGATCAGCGACTCACACGACAGGAGCTGGATCACCTCGCGGAGGCGAACCGCCCCATGGTGCGGCTGCGCGACCAGTGGGTCCTCGTCGACCCGCGGGAGGTGCGCCGTGCCCGGGCGCAACAGGACCGCAAGGTCACGCCCGTCGAGGCGCTGAGCGTCGCTCTGACGGGGTCCACGGAGGTCGACGGCCGCAGGGTCGACGTACGGCCCACGGGGTGGCTGGCGACGCTGCGGGAGCGGCTCTCGGACCCGGAGGGACAGGAGCCGGTCGGGCAGCCCGCCGCGCTCACCGCTACGCTGCGGGACTACCAGGTGCGGGGCCTCAACTGGCTCGCCCGAATGACCTCCCTGGGACTGGGTGGCTGTCTGGCCGACGACATGGGCCTGGGCAAGACGATCACGCTGATCGCCCTGCATCTGCACCGCCAGACCGACACGTCGGCGGCGGGCCCCACCCTCGTGGTCTGTCCGGCCTCCCTGATGGGCAACTGGCGGCGCGAGATCGAGAAGTTCGCGCCCGGCACGCCGGTGCGCCGTTTCCACGGCTCGCGGCGCAGTCTGGAAGGCCTGGTGGACGGGGAGTTCGTGCTCACCACATACGGCACGATGCGGCTCGACGCGCCGCGACTGGCCGCGGTGCCGTGGGGCATGGTCGTCGCGGACGAGGCGCAGCACGTGAAGAACCCCTACTCGGCGACGGCGCGGGCGTTGCGCACCGTCGGCGCACGCGCGCGCGTGGCGCTCACCGGCACGCCGGTGGAGAACAACCTCTCGGAGCTGTGGGCGATCCTCGACTGGACGACGCCGGGCCTGCTCGGGAGTCTCGGCTCCTTCCGGACGCGTTACGCGCAGGCCGTCGAAGGCGCTCAGGATCCGGCTGCGGCCGAGCGGCTCACCCGGTTGGTCCGGCCGTTCCTGCTGCGGCGGCGCAAGTCGGACCCCGGTATCGCCCCCGAGCTGCCGCCGAAGACCGAGACCGACCGTGCCGTCTCGCTCACCAAGGAGCAGGCGGGTCTCTACGAGGCGGTGGTACGTGAGACCCTCGCGGAGATCTCGGGCGCGGACAGCATGGCGCGACGCGGTCTGATCGTGAAGCTGCTCACCGGGCTGAAGCAGATCTGCAACCATCCGGCGCAGTTCCTCAAGGAGGACCGGCCGAGGATCCCGGGCAGGTCCGGGAAGCTGGAGCTGCTGGACGAGCTGCTCGACACCATCCTCTCCGAGGGAGCGAGCGTTCTGGTCTTCACGCAGTACGTGCGGATGGCGCGCCTCATCGAGCGCCATCTCGCGGTGCGCGGCGTCGCGGCGCAGTTCCTGCACGGCGGGACGCCCGTCCATGAACGCGAGGCGATGGTGGAGCGCTTCCAGGAGGGCGAAATCCCTGTCTTCTTGTTGTCGTTGAAGGCCGCGGGCACGGGCCTGAACCTGACGCGGGCCGAGCACGTCGTGCACTACGACCGCTGGTGGAACCCGGCCGTGGAGGCGCAGGCCACCGACCGCGCGTACCGCATCGGCCAGACCCGGCCCGTGCAGGTGCACCGACTGATCGCCGAGGGGACCATCGAGGACCGCATCGCCGAGATGCTGCGGCGCAAGCAGCGGTTGGCCGACGCGGTCCTCGGCGCCGGAGAGGCGGCGCTCACGGAGCTGACCGACGCCGAACTGGCCGACCTGGTGGAGCTGCGAGGGGACGCACGATGACGGATGGGAACGAGGAGCGTACGTTCGCGGCGCTGCCGCCCGCACAGGGGCAGGGCTTCGCGCAGACATGGTGGGGCCGGGCCTGGCTGAAGGCGCTGGAGGACGCGGCACTGGACTCGGAGCCGGTGAAGACGGGGCGCAGACTCGCGCGTACGGGGGCGGTGGGCGCCGTGTCGGTACGGCCGGGGCGCGTCACCGCCGTCGTTCGGGACCGGGACGGCACCGCACACCGCTCGGACGTGCTGCTTCAGGAACTGTCCGGGGAGCAGTGGGACCGTTTCCTGGACATGGCGGTCGAACGGGCCGGGCATGTCGCGGCGCTGCTCGACCGCGAGATGCCCCCGCATCTGGTGGAGGACGCGGCGGCGTCGGGAGTCGAGCTGCTTCCGGGTTTGGGTGACTTGGAGGCCGAGTGCGACTGCGGGGCCTGGGACCACTGCGGGCACACCGCGGCGCTCTGCTATCAGATGGCGCGGCTGCTCGACCAGGATCCGTTCGCCCTGCTGCTGATGCGCGGCCGCGCCGAACGCACGTTGCTGGACGAGCTTCAGTCGCGCGGCAGCGCGACCGCGAAGAATCGGCCGGACGCCCCGGAACCCTCTCAGCAGGGCGTGGACGCCGGCGAGGCGTACGCGGCCGGGGACATCCTGCCGCCCCTGCCCGCTCCTCCGGTACTGCCCGAGGTGCCCGGCCGGCCGCCCTCCCTGGACACCGAGGCCGCGCCCGCACCCGGCGTCGACCCGGCCGCCCTGGAGTTCCTCGCGACCGCGACCGCGACCGAGGCGCACCGGCTGCTCGCCGAGGCGCTCGGACCGACTCACGGGCAGGAGGCACCGGCCGAGTTGACGGTTGGGCAGGACGCGGTCCGGCTTGCGGCGCTGGCCCCCGAGGGTGCGATCGTCGAGCGGCTGGCCGACGGTTCGGGGCGCGACCGGCAGGAACTGGCGCTCGCCGTACACGCCTGGCACCACGGAGGTGTCGTCGCGCTGGCCGTGCTGGAGGACGAGTGGGCCGTGGAGGCGGAGGCACTCACACGCGCGCGTGCCGCCCTGGAGGCGGCCTGGGACGAGGACGAGCGGCCGCGACTGCGTGCCACCCGCAACCGCTGGACCGCCGTCGGCACACCTGCCCAGCTGCGCCTGGGGCGTGACGGCCGATGGTGGCCGTACCGCATGGAGCGGGGCCGTTGGACGCCCGCGGGGCCGGCGGCGGGGGATCCGGCCACCGCCTTCGCGATGGCGCAGGGAGACCCGGGCGGCGACCCGATGAGTGGTTGACGCCCCACGTTCACCTCGAAGTCGTACGACGTTCCGCGCAGCGGCCAACTCTGGCCGCTGTCAACGAACTTGTGCCTCAGGAGGCCCGATGTCCCCGCATGCCGTCGGCCGGCGCCACATCCACCGAACCGTCGCCGCGGGTGTACCGCTCGCGATGCTGGCCGCCCTCGTGGCGGTCGGCACCGCGAACGCTCAGGGCTACCCGTCGCAGCCGAGGGTCACGCGCACCGCGACCCTCGGCGACATCCCTCTGGGCACGTTCAGCAACACGCTGCTGCCCGGCACGGTGGGCGACGACCGGGGCGTGGACCTCGGTGGGATCGGCAGCGACATCTACCCTGCCGGGCGCCGGGGCGAGTTCTGGACGGTCACCGACCGCGGCCCCAATGGGCAGATCAAGGTCGACGGCAAGAAGCGTCGCACGTTCCCGGTGCCCGGCTTCGACCCGGCGATCGTGAAGATCAGGGTGTCCGGCGACGCCGTGAAGGTGCTGGACGCGCTCCCGATCACCACATCGTCCGGGAAGCCCGTCACCGGGTTGTCCAACCAGGCGGGGCGCGACGAGGCGCCGTACTCCTATGACGCGCAGACCCCCCTCACGTACAACCCGAACGGCGTCGACACCGAAGGCATCGTCCGTTCCGCGGACGGCAGTTTCTGGCTCGTCGACGAGTACGGTCCCTCGTTGATCCATGTCTCCGCGCGCGGGAGGGTCCTCACGCGCTATGTGCCCAAGGGACTGAACCTGACCGGCACCGACTACCCGGTGGTCGAGGCGCTGCCGGCCGTCCTGCTGCACCGGAAGACCAATCGCGGCTTCGAAGGTCTCGCCCAGCTTCCCGGCGGCGACCTGGTGATGGCCGTGCAGAGCCCGCTCTCCCTGCCGGACGGCGACGCGGGGGACGCCTCGCGCACGACGCGGCTGCTGCGCTTCTCCCCGAAGAAGCGGGCCGTCACCGCCGAGTACGCCTACCGCTTCGACCCGGTGAACGTGGTCGACCCCAGCGAGGACGACACCTCGGAGCTGAAGATCTCCTCCGTGGTGGCCATCGGCCATGATCGGCTGCTGGTGGAGGAACGCACGGACAAGGCGGCACGGTTGCAGGTGGTGGAACTCACGCGCCGCGCGAACATCCTCGGTGGTCCCTGGGACAGCGACACGACGTCCCCCTCTCTGGAACAGCTCGACGATCCGGCCGCCTCCGGCGTCCCGGTGCTCGCCAAGCGTCTGGTCGTGGACCTGGGAACGGTCGCGGGGGTACCCGGAAAGATCGAGGGCGTCGCGCGCGTGGACCACGACACACTCGCGCTGATCAACGACAACGACTTCGGGATGACCGACGGGGCGGGCGCGTTCGACGCGCAGGGCCGCCTGGTGGACAGCGGTATCGAGACGACGGTCACCTACGTACGACTGCCGCACGGGATCTGACCTCAGGATCCCTTTCGTCGGGCACGCGTGCGTGAGTCGCGAAACGGCGTCCACGCGCGCGTGCCCATCACCTCAGTTGCTCACGGCAGCGCGCCCTTCCCTAGGTCGGGAGGAGCGACTGCAGGTCGCTCGGCAGGATGCTGCGCAGATCACTCGGCAGCTCCGAGGGCAAGGACGAAGGCAGGGACGAGGGCAGGGACGAAGGCAGCTCGCTGGGCAGCTCGGACGGAATGCTCAGCGACGGGGACGACGATCCCTGAGTGCCGCCATTCTCGGTGGACCCCTTCTTGTCGGGCGTGTCGCTGCCGCCGCGGACCATCAGCACCACGGCGACGACAGCCACAACGGCCACGAGCGCGGCGATCGCGAGGAACAGCGGGGTGCGGCGCCGCCCCCCACCAGGGCCTCCCGGACCTCCGGGAAATCCAGAGGGAGGCTCGGGACCGTCACCCCCCGGAGGGGGACCGTAGCCCTCGAAAGGGGGACCTTGGTCTCCCGGAGGAGGCCCATAGTCTCCAGGCGGCGGGCCGAAGCCACCGTTTCCCGGAGGGGGAGTGTTTCCTGGCGGCCGGGGAGGCTGGGGCGGTAAGGGCGGGGTGGCCATACCGTCAAGACTCGCCTCGAACCGGTCATGGGGCGACCCCTGTGCCGAAGTTGATACGGACTCATGCCGTGGATCGCATGATTCCGGAGCATTCCCCGCCGGGTCCGCGCAGCGAGATGTGAGGCCCGGCCCGCCAGGAGACGGGCCAGACCTCACCGGGGCACGATCAGCCCCGCGCGCCCAGCAGGTGGTCCATGGCGAGCTGGTCCAGCCGCTCGAAGGCCATCCCGCGCGCCGCGGCCGCCTCCACGTCGAACTCCTCGAAGGCCGCACGGTCCGCGAGCAGCCCCGTCAGGCCGTCCGCCGCGGTGGGCTGCGCCAGTTCGTCGAGGCGCGACGCGCGCAGCGCCTCCTGGACCTCGGGGTCGGCACGGAAGGCGGCCGTACGCTCCCGAAGGATCAAGTAGTTGCGCATGCAGCCCGCTGCCGACGCCCACACCCCGTCGAAGTCCTCGGTCCGCGGGGGCTTGAAGTCGAAGTGCTTCGGCCCCGCGTACCCGGCGCTCTCCAGGAGGTCGACCAGCCAGAACGCGGAGCGCAGGTCACCGGCACCGAAACGCAGGTCCTGGTCGTACTTGATGCCGGACTGGCCGTTGAGGTCGATGTGGAAGAGCTTGCCTGCCCACAGGGCCTGCGCGATGCCGTGCGGGAAGTTCAGCCCGGCCATCTGCTCGTGGCCCACCTCGGGGTTGACGCCGTACATTTCCGGGCGCTCCAGGCGCTCGATGAAGGCGAGCGCGTGGCCGACGGTGGGAAGCAGGATGTCGCCGCGCGGCTCGTTCGGCTTCGGCTCGATCGCGAACTTGAGGTCGTAACCCTGGGAGATCACGTACTCACCGAGGAGGTCGAAGGCCTCCTTCATGCGGTCGAGGGCGACGCGCACGTCCTTGGCGGCCCCGGACTCGGCACCCTCACGGCCGCCCCAGGCGACGTACGTCTGCGCGCCGAGTTCGACCGCGAGGTCGATGTTGCGGATCGTCTTGCGCAGCGCGTAGCGACGCACGTCCCTGTCGTTCGCGGTGAACGCGCCGTCCTTGAAGACGGGGTGCGTGAACAGGTTGGTGGTGGCCATCGGCACCCGCATGCCGGTCGCGTCCAGGGCCTGGCGGAAGCGCTTGATGTGCGACTCGCGCTCGCTGTCCGAGGACCCGAAGG
This sequence comes from Streptomyces diastatochromogenes, assembly GCA_001550305.1. Classification (GTDB taxonomy): domain Bacteria; phylum Actinomycetota; class Actinomycetes; order Streptomycetales; family Streptomycetaceae; genus Streptomyces; species Streptomyces mirabilis_D. Next base: position 16,756 of record LRTP01000227.1, on the reverse strand, counting down.
GAATCAGGTCGTCGTCGTGGAAGGTCACACCGTGGGCGCCGAGCTCGGCCAGGCGCTGTACCGACTCGACCGGGTCCAGGGCGCGCCGGGTGGCGTCGCCGAACGGGTCCCTTCCCTGCCAGCCGACGGTCCACAGGCCGAAGGTGAACCTGTCCTCGGGGGTGGGCTGGTAGTTCATGCCGCGGCTCCTTGCTAGCTCCGACTATTTCGTCATGGCGGTTAACAAATTAGTATGCGGAGGCATCTCTGGGAAGAGACGAAATGCGAAACCTGGGCCACACCGGTCCGCACACCCCATCACCAGGACAGATCCCGCGGAGCCGCGGAAGAGGGAGAGCCCGATGTCAGCAGCCGAGGGTCCGCTCGTCGTCGGGGTGGACACATCCACCCAGTCCACCAAGGCCCTGGTCGTCGACGCCTCGACCGGACAGGTGGTGGCGAGCGGGCAGGCGCCGCACGCCGTCTCCACCGGGGCGGGCCGCGAGAGCGACCCGCGGCAGTGGTGGGACGCGCTCCGCGAGGCGCTGCACCAGTGCGGCGAGGCGGCCCACGAGGCCGCCGCGGTGTCGATCGGCGGCCAGCAGCACGGCCTCGTCACCCTCGACGCCCACGGCGATCCCGTACGCCCGGCCCTGCTGTGGAATGACGTGCGCTCGGCGCCACAGGCCCGTCGGCTGGTCGAGGAGCTGGGCGGCCCGAAGGCCTGGGCCGAGCGCACCGGCAGCGTGCCCGGCCCCTCCTTCACGGTCACGAAGTGGGCCTGGCTGGCCGAGCACGAACCCGACGCCGTCCGTGCGACCGCGGCCGTACGGCTGCCCCACGACTACCTCACCGAACGCCTCACGGGAGAGGGCACGACCGACCGCGGCGATGCCTCCGGTACCGGCTGGTGGGCGTCCGGTACGGAGAGGTACGACGAAGAAGTCCTCGCGCACGTCGGACTCGACCCGGCGCTGCTCCCCCGTATCGCCCGGCCCGGCGAGGTGGCCGGAACCGTGCACGCCCGCGATGAGCTGCCCTTCTCCAAGGGCACGCTGGTCGCCGCGGGCACCGGCGACAATGCCGCCGCCGCGCTCGGCCTCGGACTGCGCCCCGGCACCGCCGTACTGAGCCTCGGCACCTCCGGCACGGTGTACGCCGTCTCGACACGGCGCCCCGCCGACCCGACCGGCACCGTCGCGGGCTTCGCCGACGCACGCGGCGACTGGCTTCCGCTGGCCTGCACCTTGAACTGCACCCTCGCCGTCGATCGAGTGGCCGCGCTGCTGGGCCTCGACCGCGAGGCGGTCGAACCGGGCGCCGGCGTGACGCTGCTCCCCTACCTGGACGGCGAGCGCACCCCGAACCTGCCCCATGCCTCGGGGCTGCTGCACGGCCTCAGGCACGACACGACGGGCGGGCAGCTGCTGCAGGCGGCGTACGACGGCGCGGTCCACTCGCTCCTCGGCGCCCTCGACCTGGTGCTCGACCCGGACGCGGACCGCTCCGCGCCGCTGCTGCTCATCGGCGGGGGCGCCCGGGGAACGGCCTGGCAGCAGACCGTACGCCGGCTGTCGGGACGTCCGGTTCAGGTGCCCGAGGCCAAGGAACTGGTCGCGCTGGGCGCCGCCGCGCAGGCCGCGGGCCTGCTGACCGGTGAGGACCCGGCCGCGGTGGCCCGCCGCTGGGGAACGGCCCAGGGGCCGGTACTCGACGCCGTGGACCGGGACGAGGAGACGCTCGCCAGGATCGCCGGGGTACTCTCCGACGCGGCCCCGCTCCTGGAACGGGAACCGAACAAGGACTGAGCGAGCGCGGACGAGGACAGCCCCCAGTGGGACCGGCCGGACGAGGACTGACGGAGGCATGACCGCACCACTGCACGAGGCCCACCCGACCGGTTCCGGCCGTCGACTGCCCGACACCCAACAGGGCATGCGCCGCCGCAACCTCTCCCGTGTCATGCACACCGTGAGCGCGGAGGGGCCGCTGTCGCGTGCCGCCGTCGCCTCGCGCATCGGTCTGACGCGGGCGGCGGTCTCGACGCTGGTGGACGAGCTGATCCGCTCGGGGCTCCTCGAAGAGCTGGGCCCCGAGCGGCCCGGACGGGTGGGGCGACCGGGCTCGGCACTCGCCGTCAGCGGGCGCGGTCCCACCGGGATAGGCGCGGAGGTGGGCGTCGACCATCTGGCGGTGTGCGCCGTCGATCTGCGTGGTGACGTACGGGCGCGGGCGGTGCGGCACGGCACGAACCGCGGGCGGCCGCCCGAGCCGGTGCTCCAGGAGCTGACCGCGCTGGTGCGGCAGGTCGTCGCCGAGGCCGAACGGGAGGGGCTGTGGCCCGCGGGCCTCGCGGTCGCGGTGCCCGGCCTGGTGGCCCGCGACGACCGGACCGTGGTCCGTGCCCCCAACCTCGACTGGCATGACACGGATCTCGGCGCGCTGTTGCCCGGGGACCTCCCGCTGACCGTGGACAACGAGGCGAACTTCGGCGGTCTGGCGGAACTGTGGCTCGGCGATGCCACCCCACGTGACTTCCTGCATGTGTCCGCGGAGATCGGCATCGGTGCGGCCGTGGTCGTGGACGGACGGTTGCTGCGCGGAACCCGCGGTTTCGCTGGCGAGCTGGGGCATGTACCGGTGTGGCCGGACGGGCCTCCTTGCCCGTGCGGCGGACGGGGCTGCCTCGAGCAGTACGCGGGTGAGGAGGCCGTGCTGCGCGCGGCCGGTCTGGAGCCGCGTGAGGACCGGGTCGGGCTGCTGGCCGAGCGGGCCGCCGGGGGCGACGCGGAGGTACGGCGTGCCCTGCGCGACGCCGGGACCGCGCTCGGGATCGCGCTCACGGGCGCGGTCAACCTCCTCGATCCGGAGACGGTGGTGCTGGGTGGAGCGCTGTCCGGTCTCGCACCGTGGCTGCTGCCTTCGCTGGAGGGCGAGTTGGCGCGGCGCACGGCGGGCCCCGCCTGCGCCGTGTCCGTGTCACCCCTGGGGCCCGAGGGGCCACTGCTGGGGGCCGCCCACTCGGTGGTGCGGGCGGTGCTCGACGATCCGGCGGGGTTCGCGGAGCGGGCGTAGCGCGGCCATCGCGGCCATGACGGTCATGAGGGTCATGAGGGTGATCGCAACTGTCGCGGCCATCGCGGTCGACGACCCCGTGCCCAGGGTCCGTTTCCCCCTCACGGGTGACCGCGTTGTCCACAGTCCCCGAGTTGTCCACCGACGAACGCCGTGCCCTCCCGCCCAACCGGCAAGCGCCGTACCGTAATTCACGCGAGGCGCAGCCGCCTGGCCGATGGCCGGCTGTCCGGGCGAATCGGGGGATCGGGGGGTTCAGATGTCGGAGGAGACGGTTCCGGGACTGCGGCGCGAGGCTGTTGGGCTGCGGGAGGTCCTGTTCCAGAGCATCACGGCCATGGCGCCGGCCGCGGCGGTCGCCGCGTCCATTCCGTCGGGCGCGGCCTTCGCGGGCGGCAGTCTGCCCCTTTCCGTGCTGATAGCCCTCGTCGCCTGCCTCTTCACCGCGTCCTGTGTGGCCGAGCTGGCACGACGGTTGCCCACCGCGGGCTCGGTGGCCACGTACGCGGCCCAGGGACTGCACCCGGCCGTGGGGTTCCTCGTCGGCTGGGGCTATGTGTTCGTCGAGGCGCTGGTGCCACCGCTGCTGCTCCTGCAACTCGGGTTCACCACCGCGGCCACACTGCATCAGGAATGGTCCTCCTACCCGGACGACCTGTGGTGGCCGTGGTCGCTCGCGGGCACCGCGATCATCGCGGTCGCCGGATACTTCGGAGTGCGCGCCTCGGCCCGGTTCGGCACCGTCCTCGGCGTCTTCGAGGTGCTGGTCTTCCTCGTCTTCGCGATATGGCTGATCGCCAAGGCCGGGGGCGACAACACGCTGTCGGTGTTCGGGACCTCGCACACGGCCGAGGGGTACGAGGGCGTCAGTGGTGTGTTCGCGGGATCTGTCTACACGGTGCTGGCCTTCGCCGGATTCGAGGCGGCGGCGCCACTCGCCGAGGAGACGAAGGATCCCCGCCGGACCATGCACCGCGCGGTCCTCGGCGCGGCGCTGGGAATCGGTCTCTTCTACGTCCTCACCACGTACGCCATGTCGGTGTACTTCGGCCCCGACCGCCTCGGGGGCTTCGGAGCCTCCGGCGCGGCGTCCTGGGAAGGCGTGGCCCGCGCTTCCTTCGGAGTGTTCTGGGTGCTGGTGTTCCTGGCGGTGGTCAACTCCACGATCGCCAACGCCAACGCCTGCGCGACGGTCTCGACCCGTACGGCCTTCGCCCTGGCCCGGATCAAGGTGTTCCCGCGGCTCTTCGCGCACGTGCATCCGAGGCACCGCTCCCCCGTCGCCGGCGTCGCCGCGCAGTGCGGCGTGGCGGTCGCGGCCGTGCTGGGCCTGGGTCTGTACTACGACCCCGTCACGGCGTTCCTGCTGCTCGCGACGGTGATCGTCACGGTCGTCATCGGCGTGTACATCGTGGTGAACCTCGCCTGTGCGGGCTATTTCCTGCGCCGCAGACGCGAGTTGCTCAAACCGGTGCGGCATCTGCTCTTCCCTCTGCTGGGCATTGTCGCCTTCGTGCCCGCGCTGCTGACGGCCGCTGGCCTGCCCGTCTTCGACTTCGTTTCCGAACTCACCGCGCCCGTTTCGTATGCGGGACCGGTTGTCGGAGTCTGGATGGCGGCCGGAGTCGTGGTATTGATCGTCCTGTCGCGCCGCCACCCCGGGCGCATAGCCGAGACCGCCCGTGTCCACCTCGACGAGACCTCGTCCCCCGAGTCCCCCGACCTTCGGCAGAGCGGAGCCGTGCAGCCATGAGTGACCCCCGCATCCTGACCGTGCGCCCCGAACCGGGCGAGTACGCCTGGACGTTCGGCGGCGCGCCGCCGGTGGCACGCGTCGCGCCGGGCACCGTCCTCGATCTGTACACGGAGGACTGCTTCGCCGGGCGGGTGCGCTCGGAGAAGGACCTGGTGTCCGAGGTGTGCGAGTTCCCGTTCCTCAATCCGCAGACCGGCCCCTTCCATGTGGAGGGCGCGGAGCCGGGCGACACCGTGGCGGTGCACTTCGTGTCGATCGAGCCCGCTCGCGACTGGGCGGCCTCGACGACGGTCCCGCTGTTCGGCGCGCTCACCTCCACACACACCACGGCCACGCTGCAGCCTCCGCTGCCGGAGACCGTGTGGATCTGGCAGCTCGACCGGGAGCGGCGCACCGCCCTGTTCAGCGCCCGGGACAGCGACATCCGGATCGAGTTGCCCATGGACCCGATGCACGGCACCGTCGGAGTGGCGCCCGCGAACCTCGAGGTGCGCTCCGCGCTGGTGCCCGACGCGCACGGCGGGAACATGGACACTCCGGAGATGCGGGCCGGCGTCACCTGTTTCCTCGGGGTGAACGTCGAGGGCGCCCTGTTGAGCCTCGGTGACGGGCATGCCCGGCAGGGCGAGGGCGAGACATGTGGTGTGGCCGTCGAGTGCGCGATGAACACGGTGGTGATCGTCGAGTTGCTCAAGGGAGTCGCCACCCCTTGGCCGCGCATCGAGTCCGACACGCACATCATCTCGACCGGCTCGGCACGCCCGCTGGAGGACGCGTTCCGCATATCGCAGCTCGACCTGGTGCAGTGGTTGGTGCGCGACTACGGGTTCAGCGAGCTCGACGCCTATCAGTTCGCGACCCAGGCGGTCGAATCGCCGCTCGCCAATGTCTGCGACACCAACTACACGTGCGTCGCCAAGATCCGCAAGGAGTGGCTGCCCGCGCGCGAGACACACCGCGGCCTGCACGCGCGACTGCGTGACACCGCCGCGACGCTGCGACGTTGAGCGCGGCTGACCCTCCCTCCCTATCATCGAAAGGCAACTCCCCCATGGAACGGGCCAGATCGTTCCCGAGCCGACGACGCCTGCTCAAGGGCGGCGCCGCCCTCGCCGCCCTCCCCTACGCGTTACTCCCCGGCGCCAAGGCGAAGGCGGAGACGGCGGTCGTCGACTATCCGCTGGCCGAATGGGCACCGGCGAGCACCTCCAACTACACGACGTCCAGTCGGCCGACGGCCTATCCGCTCGACTACGTGGTCATTCACGTCACGCAGGAGACCTTTCCCAGAACCGTGGCCATCTTCCAGAACGCCCAGAAGAAGGTGTCCGCGCACTACCTCGTGCGATCGGCCGACGGGCATGTCGCACAGTGCGTCAGGGAGCGTGACATCGCCTGGCACGCGGGGAACTGGGACTACAACACCCGCAGCATCGGCATCGAACACGAGGGCTGGGTGGACCGGCCCGCCTCTTTCACCAACGCGCTCTACGAGGAGTCCGCCAAGCTCACGGCCGCGATCTGTGCGAAGCACGGCATCCCCAAGGACCGGGCTCACATCATCGGCCACTACGAGGTACCGGGCACCGACCACACGGATCCGGGGCCGAACTGGGACTGGACGCGGTACATAAAGCTCGTCAACTTCGCCTGACGGAACACCCGCCGCGGCTCCCCGACGACCCACGCCCATGTGAGCGCCGCACGAGGAGCTCCGTCACGGTGCTTGTCCGCGCCCGCACCGGGAGTGACGATGGTCTCAGCCGCATCGCCTACCGGGAGGCCGAATTGACCGAACCGTGGGTGGCCCTCGAACCAGGAGCCGATCCCGTCGAGCGGGTGCGGATACTGCGCCGCGCGCACGAGGCGTTCACCGAGGCGGGCACGGTGCCGCGACCGGTGCGCTCCGTGGTGGCCGATTCCTGGCGGCGATCGGCACGGGCCGGTGTCGCACCGGACGGCACGGCACGGGTGGAGCTCACGGACGGCGACCTGGGCTCCTACCGGGCGGAGCATCCGCTGGCCCGGGTGATGCCGCTCTTCCGGGAGCTCATGGGGACGTTCGCGGCGGACGGCGAGCACCTTCTCGCGGTGTGCGACGCGCAGGGCCGGCTGTTGTGGGTCGAGGGACATCCGGCGACGCGACGGCTGGCGGGGCGGATGAACTTCGTACCGGGCGCGCGATGGTCGGAGACCTCGGTCGGCACCAACGCGCCGGGAACGGCGGTCGCTGTGGACCGGCCGGTGCAGGTGTTCGCGGCCGAGCACTTCATCCGCCGGGTCCAGCCCTGGACGTGCGCCGCGGCGCCGGTGCACGATCCGCGCACGGGGCGGGTGCTCGGCGCGGTGGACATCACGGGCGGGGACGGGCTCGCGCATCCGCACAGTCTCGGTTTCGTGCAGGCGGTGGCGCGGGCCGCCGAGTCCCAGTTGGCACTGCTCGCACCGGCGGAAGCAGCGGCCGACACGGTCGAGCTGACCGCGCTCGGCCGCGACGAGGCCCAACTGGTGGCGGGCGGCCGGAAGGTCAGACTCAGCCGCAGGCACAGCGAGATCCTGGTGCTGCTGGCAAGACACCCGGAGGGGCTCTCGGGCGACGAGTTGCTGTGCGCGCTGTACGAGGACGAGTCGGTGACGCCGGTGACCCTGCGCGCCGAGCTGACCCGACTGCGCCGGCTACTCGGCCCCGGCCTGCTGGGCTCGCGGCCCTACCGGCTCACGGCGCAGGTCGAGTCCGACGTGGCGGTCGTCGAACGGCGGCTGGGTACGGGTGCGGTCACGGCGGCCGCGGCGGCGTACGCCGGTCCGCTGCTGCCGGGTTCGGGGGCTCCGGCCGTGGTGCGGTTGCGGCGTCGCCTCGCCGACGGGCTGCGTACGGCGCTCATCGCGCGTCGCGACCCCGACCTGTTGGCGGACTGGGCGCGCGCGCCGTGGGGCGAGGACGACCTCGACGTATGGCGGGCGCTGGCCGCCGTACGCCCGACGGCGACGGTGCGGGCCCGGCTGGAGGCTCTGGAGCGCGAACAGGCCGCGCCACCGGGCCGACCGAACCCCGTGGGGCTCGCGGCGCGGCGCCGGTCGGTTGCCGGGCAGGGCCGATCCGCTTCGCCCGCAACGTCGTTGCAACGTCCGCGCTCCTAGCCTCGCGGCGAGAGCTGTCCAACGGCGGGCAGCGCTTCTCCGGGAGGCAGACCAGCATGACCCGTTACGCGGCGCCCGGCACCGAGGGCGCGATCGTCTCCTACCAGGCGCGTTACGACCACTTCATCGGCGGCGAGTACGTGCCGCCGGCTCGTGGGCAGTACTTCGAGAACCCGAGTCCGGTGAACGGACAGCCGTTCACGGAGGTCGCGCGGGGCACCGCCGAGGACGTGGAGCGCGCGCTGGACGCGGCGCATGCGGCCGCGCCCGGCTGGGGCCGCACCTCCGTCACCGCGCGAGGCGACATCCTGCTGAAGATCGCCGACCGGATGGAGGCGAACCTGGAGAAGCTGGCGGTCGCCGAGAGCTGGGAGAACGGCAAGCCGGTGCGCGAGACCCTGGCCGCCGACATCCCGCTGGCCATCGACCACTTCCGCTACTTCGCGGGGGCGATCCGCGCCCAGGAGGGTTCGCTCGGCGAGGTCGACGACGACACCGTCGCGTACCACTTCCACGAGCCGCTCGGGGTCGTCGCGCAGATCATTCCCTGGAACTTCCCGATCCTGATGGCGGTCTGGAAGCTCGCCCCGGCGCTGGCGGCGGGCAACGCGGTCGTCATCAAGCCCGCCGAGCAGACCCCGGCGTCCATTCACTACTGGATGAGCCTGATCGCGGACCTGCTCCCGCCGGGCGTCGTCAACATCGTCAACGGCTTCGGCGTGGAGGCGGGCAAGCCGCTCGCGTCCAGCCCGCGGGTGGCGAAGGTGGCGTTCACGGGTGAGACCACGACCGGGCGGCTGATCATGCAGTACGCCTCGGAGAACATCAAGCCGGTCACACTGGAGCTCGGCGGCAAGTCCCCGAACATCTTCTTCGACGACGTCTGGGCGCAGAACGACGACTTCCGGGACAAGGCACTCGAGGGCTTCACGATGTTCGCCCTCAACCAGGGCGAGGTCTGCACCTGCCCGTCACGGGCGCTCATCCAGCGTGGTCACTACGGCGAGTTCATGGAGGCGGCGGTCGCCCGCACCGATCTGATCAAGCCGGGCCATCCGCTCGACACCGACACGATGATCGGTGCGCAGGCCTCCAACGACCAGTTGGAGAAGATCCTCTCCTACCTGGACATCGGTCGGCAGGAGGGTGCCAGGATCCTCACCGGTGGCGAACGTGTCGAGCACGACGGTGAGTTGAAGGGCGGCTACTACGTCCAGCCGACGATCTTCGAGGGTGACAACCGGATGCGGATCTTCCAGGAGGAGATCTTCGGACCGGTCGTCTCGGTCACGTCGTTCGACGACTTCGACGACGCCATCAAGACCGCCAACGACACGCTGTACGGCCTCGGGGCCGGTGTATGGACGCGCGACATCAACACCGCCTACCGCGCGGGCCGTGCGATCCAGGCGGGCCGGGTGTGGACGAACTGCTACCACGCCTACCCCGCGCACGCGGCGTTCGGCGGCTACAAGCAGTCCGGCATCGGACGCGAGACGCACAAGATGATGCTGGAGCACTACCAGCAGACCAAGAACCTCCTGGTGTCGTACTCACCGAAGAAGCTGGGCTTCTTCTAGACACCCCAAGAAAGGCGCCTGACCTGGGTTTTCACCCGTCAGGCGCCTTTCGCTCAGCCCGCTCTCGACCGAGCCCGGCTTGCGCGTCAACTCCCCATTCCTCCCGCAGCCGCACCCCGCCTGACCAGTGCTTCCGGACCAGTCACAGACCAACCCCAAGCAGGTCCTCGCCACACAGCCTGGCCGAGCACCTGCCTGATCAGAGCCGTTCCGTGCGTCATCCGGCAGGCCGAGCGCGGCGCCTCCAGGGACGCCCCTCGACATCCCGAGACATCCGGTTGATCAGCGCCCTGCCGCGCCTTACGTCACCGGTCCGCCGAGCATGGATCTCACCGTGCGGGCTCGTAACCCGGCCGACATCCGACCGATGATCCGAATATGACATATGCGGTATGTGTGCCAATATGGTATGAGTGCCATGTAGTGCTGGCGGGAACCTTTTTGCTGAGTCCTCGACAGTCGAGGGCTCAGACAGGCGAGAGGAGTGCATCATGATCGCCAAGCTGCTCGGCAGACTGTCCTTCACCCGCCACTACGGTGCGTACGGGGCCCACGAATGGGATGCGTACGCCGGCGACGACTCGGTCTGACCGCACTGTCGGCGGGCACCTCAGCGCGCCCGCCGGCTCCCAGCCACGCTGCCGACGACATCGACCTGGACAGGTACGAGAGTCAGGCACGATCTCATGGGCCGAATGAATGAGCCGCCGCGGCTGCCCGAAGGCAGTTTCGCGGCCTGGAGCCGCGACCGGCTGGCAATGGCGCGCCGTGGCGCTGACGAGTGCGGGGACGTCTGGCAGCTGGAGCCGGGTGTCTACGTAGCCGCTACGGCCGGCCCGTGCGAAGCGGTCCTGCGCGGCGCGCAGGACTTCCCCAAGGCAACCGGACCTCTCTTCCCACCGTTGAAGCGGTCGAGCGGAGCACCGACGCCGGAGGATCGTGCGCGCGCTCACGCCGCCCGCATGCGCGGACTGCGCCCGCAGGCGGTTGCAGCCCGGATCGGTGAGATCGCGCCCAGTGCCGCTCGCTTCGCCGACCAGTGGCCCACGGGCCGGGACGTCGAGATTCTGCCTCCGGTCCGGCACGCCCTGGCCGAGATCGGCGTGCGCTACCTCTTCTCCGAAGACGCTCCCACCCTGCTGCCCTTTGCCTCGCAGCTCTTCCTGGCCCGGGAGGTGCTCGTACGCCCCTCGCGCTGGGTATGGCCGCGCTGGGTCCCCACACCGGCACGGCGGTTCCGCACGCGGCAGCAAGTCGCCTTCACCAACGCTTTGCGACCCATCGTCCGCCGACGCCGTTCCTCGGGTCGGCTCGGTGACGACATGCTGGGACAGATGCTTCGGCCCTCCTCCCGCTACGGCCTGCTGCCGGAAGAGGCCATCCTCGACACTCTCCCCGGAATCACCGTCGCCACCTTCGAGACACCTTCCCGGGCAGCCGGATGGATCCTGCTGTACCTCGCCCGATACCCCCAGGCAGCGGGACGCGTCGCGGCCGAAGCCGCCTTGCTGCCCGCGGACCCGGCCGCGACGACCATCACCCACCTCGACGGCCTGCAATACACCCAGGCCCTGGTGCGCGAGGTGCTGCGACTGCACCCCCCGAGCTGGCTACTGACCCGGCGCGCCACGCGACAGACTCAGCTCGCCGGCTACACCATCGACGCGGGTTCCACCGTTCTCGTCTGCCCCTACACCGCTCACCGCGACGCCCGGGAACACTCCGATCCGGACCAGTTCCAGCCCGAGCGCTGGCTCGATGACTCGGGCTCGCCGACGAAACCCGGGGTCTTCCTCTCCTTCGGTACCGGGCCGCATGGCTGCGAGGGAGCCGCTCTGGCCATGGCGATGCTGACGCTCCTGACCGCGCAGACCGCCCGCCGCTACCAGTTGAGCGAGCCGCCCGGACCGGATCCCAGCTACCAGGTCACCACCTTGGAAGGTCTCGCAACGGTCGGCCTGCGCCTGCGTGCCACCAGGCGCAGCTGAGTGCAGTCCTGCTTGCGGTGACAGGCCGCCTCCACCCCCGAACAGCGAACGTTGATCGAGTTCGAGCGCCGTTCCGCACACGCTTGGATGCCCGGCTCAGGGTGCGCTCATCGCGTGTCGCTGGTCGAACTCGTCGGCGAGCATGCCCATCATGACGAGTTCGTGGTGCCGGCCGGCGAAGAAGACGTGTTCCCGCAAGCGCCCCTCCTCGGTGAAGCCGAGCCGACGGGTAAGTGCCAGCGATGCCTCGTTGTGGGCGAAGATCGCTCCCAGGCATTTGTGATAGCGCCGCTCGGCAAACATGAAGCGCATCAGCAGCACTACGGCTTCTGATGCGTAGCCCTTGCGCCGGTGGTCAGTGCCGATCGTGACATCAAACTCGAACCAGCCTGAACGGGGGCCGGTGCGATGTGAGCCGACCGTGCCCACCAGCTCTCCCCTGGCCCTCGATTCGACCGCCAACTGGAAGCGGTCGTCGTCGCACGTGGCAACGGCCTGCTCCCGCGCCCAGGCGCGGTAGCTCTCGGCGGACCGTGGTAGATCCAGTCGGCTCCCTGGCCGCCCGTCATCGTCGGCGAAGCGCGTGAACGCTGTCCAGTCGTCGGGCTCGACAGCGCGTAGGCGTACCCGTTCACCGGTCCAGGACGATGCCATGCCGTATTTGATCACGCCGCGGTGCACGTGAGGCCGAGGGGCACACAGAGGCAGTTGAGGTTCGCGTGCGAAGCGGTGGCAGCGGCATCCAGGTAGCGGGGCGCCCACGGCACCGGGGCGTTCAGGAACTCCCTCACCGTGAGCTGCCGGTTCATCAGAAGCCGGGGGCGGAGCCGGTGAAGAACCACAAGGCGGCTGTGTACCACATCAGTGCGATGGCGACGACCAGGGTGCCGCCGGCGGCCGGAAGCGCCCAACCGGGCAGTCGGCGGCTGTGCACCACCAGCACCTTGGCGACGAACGCGCCGTACAGGACGCAGCCCGTGATGGAGTGCACCGCCACTCGGCTGCTCGTGAAGTCAACTCCGTAGGCGGTGATGCACTGGTAGGCGATGGGCAGCGAGAGCAGAAAGGCAAGGAGGCCGATGAGCCGGTGCGCGGGGTGCACCCGGTGCGGCGCGGCCGCCGCCCCCGGTAGGCGCCGGTACATCCACAGCCCGAGCAGCAGTTGGACGAGCGCGAGTGCCATCAGAGCGCTACCCAGGCGCGCCTTGAGGTCGATGACGCCGACGCCGTGCTGTCCGAACAGGCCGCTGGTGTAGTCGGGTGTGTGCGTGCGGCCGAACGCATATAACCCCACCGCGACCGCGACCGGCAGCAATGCGGCCAAGAAGCCGGCCACCCTCCGTGCGGGGCGCCGCGTCCGCGCGCCCGTGTGCCCGGTCATCAGTCCCCAATCGATCGGGTTCGACCTTGCCGCCGGATGCGTCGACGACGTACCACTGTGGCGCCGGACTCGCTGGTTTCCTCGCCGTCGGTGACACCGGCCGTCGTGTCACCCGCGAAGCAGTGCAGCGGGTGCCCGGGGCAGGTCAACACGGGGGTGCCCGCTGACAGCGCTCCTGATGTGGGCCTGGCGCAGGCGGACGAGATCGTCCGGCCGGGACAGCCGCTTGCGGCGGCAAGCGGCATGGCGGAAACCGCCGGCACTGTCGCCGCGGCCATTCCTTTCATGAGCGCTCCATGGTGTCGGACGGCGCATCCAGGCAGCCGCGGGAATCGACCCCGGCGGACCTCTTCTCCCAGTTGGCCCCGGGTGCTCGAGTCCTGTCCATTCCAACTGGTCCGCCTGGGCAGTCGCTGCTCTATTGGTGAGGTCCTCGTCCACCTGGCTCTGGCTCGTCAGGGTGACGTCGAGTCGTCGAGGGCCGGGCCGGTTCCGGCGATGAAGCCGTCGGGGACTCGGGCCGGTACGGGAGGCGTTCGAGCCGGTTGCGACCGAGGCCGCGGTGCGCCCCACCGTCACGCGTTCGCGCGCACCGCGGCCTCGGTCAGGGTGGCCGCGGTCCGTACGGCGCTGGTGATGGCCTCGTCGGGGTCGAGCCCGCACAGATCGGTGAGGGTGAAGAACGCCTCGGCGCTCACGACCACCGCGAGGTCCCGCTTGAGTTGGGCGAAGCCGTCCGGGTCCCTCGCGCCGAGCGTGTCCTCCAGCGGGAGGAGCGCATGGTCGATGAGTCCGAAGCGAATGCCCGGTCGCGTGGTCACCGTCTCGGGCCGGGTGATGGTGGCGGCGATCATCGCGCGTACCGAGCCCTGGCGGGCGAGGATGCCGCGGAGGAGGAACTCGCAGGCGAAGGCGACGCGTTCGACGGGGTCGGCGGAGTCCGCGACCGGCGCGAGCGCCTCGGCGGGGGGCGGCCAGACGCCGGCCAGGGCCTCGCTGATCAGCGACGGAAGGTCGGGGAAGTACCGATAGGCGGTGGCCTCGGAGACGAGGGCCGCGCGGGCGATCGCGGGCATGGTCACCTCGGCGCCCGTGCCGGTGAGTTCCCGGGCGGCCGCCACGATCGCCGTTCGGGTGCGCTGCTTCTGGTTGGTGCGGCCGGTGCCCGCCTGCGCCGTCATCGTGGGACTCCTCCTGTTGACTCACCCGCATTTTAGCAGCCATCCCTCATGGTGAGAGTTGACTTGCATTATGCCGCCCGACCCCTCTAATCTCATGAGAGTCAACTCTCACGAAGGAGAAGCCATGAGCACGGTTTCCGTGGTCGGCCCGGACGACGGCGAGACCATCCAGCTGGGCCCCACGCAGATGCGCATCCTCGAGGACGGCAGCACCACCGGGCACCGCCTCGGCATCGGAGAGATCACCATCGCCCCGCACACCCAGGGCCCGCCCCAGCACCGTCACGCCCAGCACGACGAGGGCTTCTACGTCGTCTCCGGCACCGTGCACTTCACCATCGGGGAGACGACCCACGTCGCCCCGGCCGGCACGCTCGCCATGATCCCGCCCGGCGCCCCGCACACCTTCGCCAACCTCGGCGACACGCCCGCGGTGATGCTCAACACCTTCACGCCCGACCTGTACGTGCAGTACTTCCGCGACCTGCGGAACATGATCGCGGGCGGCCGGGAACTGACCCCGGAGTCGACCGTCGCGGTGATGAGCCGCTACGCCACCGTCCCCGCGACCGATTTCGCCTGACGGCAACCCCCTTCCCTCTCCACACGGCCCACTTGAGGAGCACCGCATGACCCGCAGCACCCACACGCTCACGCTCGACCAGGGCACCCTCGACGTCACCGTCGACCTCTTCGGGCAGGAGGGGCACCCCTTCCTGCTGCTGCACGGAGGCGGCGGCCCGGGGACCGTCACCCCGTTCGCCGGCCTCCTGGCCGAGCAGCGTCCGGCCAGGGTCTTCACCCCGGTCCACCCCGGTTTCGACGGCACTGCCCGCCCCGAGTGGCTGACCGACGTCACGACCCTGGCCCAGGTCTACGCCCAGCTGCTCGACGTGCTCGACCTGCGGGACGTCGCCGTTGTCGGCAACTCGATCGGCGGCTGGATCGCCGCCGAACTCGCGACCCTGGGCAGCCCTCGGATCAGCAGCGTCACCCTCGTCAACGCCGTCGGCATCCCCGTCCCCGGCCACCCGATAGCCGACACCTTCTCCCTGACGCCCGTCGAGCTGTCCCGCCTGTCCTTCCACGACCCCTCGAAGTTCCGCTTCGATCCCAGCAAGCTGACCGAGGCGCAGCGCGCGATCACGGCCGCCAACCGTGCGACCCTGCAGCTCTATTCGGGCCCGCACGCCA
The DNA here is from genome assembly GCA_001550305.1 of Streptomyces diastatochromogenes. Classification (GTDB taxonomy): domain Bacteria; phylum Actinomycetota; class Actinomycetes; order Streptomycetales; family Streptomycetaceae; genus Streptomyces; species Streptomyces mirabilis_D. The sequence goes on along the minus strand of LRTP01000227.1, from coordinate 1,481 downwards.
TGGCCGACCCCACCCTGACCGACCGCCTCGCCAAGATCACCCATCCGACCCTGGTCGCATGGGGTGCCAGTGACCAGGTCGTGGACGCCGACTACGGACGCGCGTACGCGCGGGCCATCCCCGACGCGGAATTCCGTCTTCTGGAAGACACCGGCCACATGCCCCAGACCGAGTCGCCCGAGCAGTTCCTCCCGGTGCTCTGGGACTTCGCGGAGGCCCACGCCACCGACCGGCCGCGGCACTGACCCCGGAAAGGGGAGCCGACGTGTCTCAACCCGACCGCAGCAGACCCTCGTTGGTCCTGGCCGTCTGCTGCCTGAGCGTGCTCCTGGTCAGCCTCGACACCACCATCCTGAACGTCGCCCTGCCCTCGATACAGGAAGACCTGCACAGCTCCGTGTCGGGCCTGCAGTGGACCCTCGACGCCTACACCATCGTGCTGGCCTCGCTGCTCATCCTGGCCGGTTCCACGGCCGACCGCGTCGGGAGACGGCGTGTCTTCCTCCTCGGGCTCGTGTCGTTCACCGGCGGATCGGCGCTGTGCAGCCTGGCACCGTCGCTGCACTGGCTGATCGTGTTCCGCATGGCGCAGGCGGTGGGCGGCTGCATGCTCACCCCGGTCGCCATGGCCATCCTCGCCAACGCCTTCCCCGGGCCGCGGGAGCGGGCAAGGGCCATCGGCGTGTGGGGCGGGGTGGTGGGCGTCAGCATGGCGACCGGGCCGATCCTCGGCGGCGTACTCGTCCAGGCGGCCGGATGGCGGTCGGTGTTCTGGCTGAACGTGCCGATCGGGCTGGCCGCGCTCCTGCTCACCACCCTGTTCGTCCCTGAGTCACGCGCGCCACGGCCCCGCAGGGTGGACCCGGTGGGCCAACTGCTGGTGATCACCGCGCTCGGCACACTGACGTACGCCATCATCGAGGCACCGGGCCGGGGCTGGACCTCCCCCGCCATCATGATCTGTCTGATCACCGCGGCCGGCGCGTTGGCCGCCTTCATCCCCTACGAGAAGAGACGCGACGAACCGTTGGTCGACCCGCGCCTCTTCCGCAGCGCGCCCTTCAGCGGGGCCACGGTGATGGCGGTGTGCGCCTTCACCGCGCTCGGCGGCTTCCTGTTCGCCAACACCCTTTACCTGCAACAGGTGTTGGGGCTGAGCGCCCTGAGCACCGGGGTGCATCTGCTGCCGATGGCGGTGCTGTCACTGGTGTGCCCGCCACTGGCCGGACGGATCGTGGGCAGCCGCGGCCCGCGCCTCCCGCTGCTGCTCGCCGGGGCCGGCATCACCGCCGGCGGCCTGCTGGCCATCGTCGCCACCCGATCCGCCGACCGCTCGGACATCCTGCTCTACGCGGCGTACGCACTGTTCGGACTGGGTTTCGGCTTCGTCAACGCGCCCATCACCCACACCGCGGTCTCGGGCCTGCCGCGCGCCCAGGCCGGAGTGGCCGCCGCGATCGCCGCGACCAGCCGCCAGGTCG
>LRTP01000226.1 GCA_001550305.1 Streptomyces diastatochromogenes | reverse complement strand
CGCGAAGGCGCCGGCGCAGGTCAGCGCCAGCGCGAGAGCGGCCGCCGGCAACGCCGTGGCGGGGCGTCTCCAGCGGTCGCGCAGGGCACGTATCACTCAGGGCTCCTGGTGTGGGTGCGTGTGGATTCCATGTAGGAGGCCCGAGAAGGGCGTACGACGCACCGGCCCGATCGACGGCAGCGGTCGCTGGCCATGGCCGGCAACCGCCTGCATCGATTCAGGCACACCGCGGAGCCCCCCTCCGGCGCGGAGATCGTAGGCCTCATCCGCCCCAGAACACATGTACTACACAGCAGACAGACAAGTATTCGTCCGTCGCCTTCCGTGACATCACCCCCACGCAACCCGCTGTTTCCCGGATTTCAGCGGGCCCGGGCGCCTTTATATCGGGCATACGAGGTTCTGTCGGGCTTCTCAGCGGCCCCTCAGGAAGCTCTCATGATCGGGGGACAAGCTTTTTCCATGACCGAGAGCTTCCGCCGCAGCGGCGAGTACCCCCAGGGCGACGACCACCAGGCGACCGACCCCATGCGGGCGGCGTACCCCCAGCAGCAGCCCGTCTCTTCCTCTCCCGTGAACCCCGAGTGGCCGCCGCCGCCGGCGTACGCGCCGGTCGCTCCGGTCGCCGTCGACCCGGGTACCACCGTGTGGCCGGGCGCCGGTCAGGGTGGCGACGGCGGTGCGGGCGGTCACGGCGCAGGCGGCGCCTACGCCGGTTACCCCGAGCCGGACGCCGTCTCCTCCACCGCGGTACTCCAGGCGCAGCCGGTCCCGGCCGCCCCGGCCCCCGCGCCGAAGAAGCGCGCGAAGGGCACGATCGCCCTGCTCGCCGCCGTGGCGATAGTCGCGGCCGCCATCGGAGGCGGCACCGCGTACGGCATACAGGAGCTGACCGGCAAGGACACCGCGTCGAGCAGCACCAGCACCACCGTGGTGGCCGCCGCCAAGAAGGGCACCGTCGCCGGTGTCGCCCAGGCGGTCAGCCCGAGTATCGTCGAGGTCAGCGCGACCTCGAACGCGGGTTCGTCCACCGGCTCGGGTGTGATCATCTCGTCGAGCGGCGAGATCATCACCAACAACCACGTCATCTCGGGCGCCTCCGAGATCAAGGTGCAGCTGAGCGGCGGCAAGTCGTACACCGCGAAGGTGGTCGGCACCGACAGCAAGAAAGACCTCGCGCTCATCAAGCTCGAGAACGCGCCCTCCGGCCTGAAGGTCGCCACGCTCGGCAACTCCGACGGCGTCCAGGTCGGTGACGACGTCGTCGCGATCGGCTCCCCCGAAGGACTGACCGGCACCGTCACCAGCGGCATCGTCTCGGCGCTCAACCGTGACGTCACCGTCTCCACGGACGAGAGCCAGGGCCAGCAACAGCAGCAGGGCGGCGGCAGCGGCCAGTGGCCGTTCTCCTTCGGCGGCCAGCAGTTCAACGGCGACACCGGTTCCTCGACGACCACGTACAAGGCCATCCAGACCGACGCGTCCTTGAACCCCGGCAACTCCGGCGGCGCCCTCATCGACATGAACGGCAACATCGTCGGCATCAACTCCGCGATGTACTCGGCCGCCAACTCCTCGTCCAGCTCGTCGAGCGCGGGCAGCGTCGGCCTCGGTTTCGCCATCCCGATCAACACCGTCAAGTCGGACCTCGCCAGCCTGCGGGCCGGCGGTTCCGACAGCTGAGTCCTTCTCGGCCCAGTCCTTCTCGGAGGTTGAAATGATCACTCGCGTCTCCCACAGCATCGAAGGCACCGACCCCGCCGGCCTCGACCTGGCCCTCTCCGTCGCCCGTGAACTGCACCGGCCGGTGCCCCGGGCTCCGGAGGTGACGGTCCCGCAGTCGCAGAGGACGGTCCCGCAGCCGCAGATGATGGGCCTGCACACCTCCGCCGATCACCCGCACCGCCGCAAGGTCCCGCTGAGCCGCCTGAGCCGCCTGAGCCAGCTGAGCGCGCTGGGGGTCTGAGCCGACGAGCGCTCCGCGTCGCCTGGGCGGGCTGAGGAGGCCGCGGGGCTGAGGAAGCCGAGGAAGCCGCAGGGGCTGAGGAAGCCGAGTGAGCCGAGCAGGCTGAGGGGGCCGGGCAGGCCGAACTCGCCGAACTCGCCGAACTGGCCGAACTGGCCGCAAGCCTGAGCCGACGAATCGATCCGGCCGATCCCCGCCGATCCGGACCCATCTCCGTCGATCCCCGTCGATCCCAGTAGATCCCGGCCGATCCACGCCGATCACCGTTGACCCGGCCGATCCACTCCGATCCACGCCGATCCACGCCGATCACCGTCGATCACCGTCGATCACCGTCGATTCCGACCGATCCCCGCCGATATCCGCTGATCCTTTCTGCCCCGGCCGGAACGTGCGAGGCTGAAAGCGTCCGGCCCCGCCCCACCGCACCCCTAGGAACCCACGCACATGAGCCCCGCCGAAGGCGACCGTGAAACCCAGCGCATCCTGATCGTCGACGACGAGCCGGCCGTGCGCGAAGCACTTCAGCGCAGCCTCGCCTTCGAGGGATACGACACCCAGGTCGCGGTCGACGGAGCGGACGCGCTGGAGAAGGCGACCGCGTACCAGCCCGACCTGGTCGTCCTGGACATCCAGATGCCCCGGATGGACGGCCTGACGGCCGCCCGCCGGATGCGCGGGGCGGGCACGACGACCCCCATCCTGATGCTGACGGCCCGCGACACCGTGGGCGACCGTGTGACCGGCCTCGACGCGGGCGCGGACGACTACCTGGTCAAGCCGTTCGAGCTGGACGAGCTGTTCGCCCGGGTCCGGGCACTGCTGCGACGCAGTTCCTACGCGACCGCGACGGTCGGCACCCCGGACAACGACGCGCTGACCTTCGGCGACCTGCGCATGGACCTCGCGACGCGCGAGGTCACGCGCGGGGGCCGGGCGGTCGAACTGACCCGCACCGAGTTCACCCTGCTGGAGATGTTCCTGGCCCACCCGCGCCAGGTCCTCACCCGCGAGCAGATCCTCAAGGCGGTCTGGGGCTTCGACTTCGAGCCCTCCTCCAACTCCCTCGACGTCTACGTCATGTATCTGCGCCGCAAGACCGAGGCGGGCGGCGAGCCGCGCCTGGTCCACACAGTGCGGGGCGTGGGGTACGTCCTGCGATCGGGCGGCGCCGAGTGATGAGGGTTCTGCGCCGGTTCCGGTCACTGCCGATCCGGTCACGCTTGGCGCTGCTGGTGGCGGCCGCGGTGGCGTTCGCGGTGGCGGCGGTCTCGGTGACGTGCTGGTTCATCGTGGAGAGGAAACTGTACGAACAGGTCGACGAGTCTCTCGGGTCTCAGCGAAAGTCCCTGCCGTACCCCGTGGTCGAGAGCGCCCTCAACAACTGCGGCCGGGCCCCGAAGGCCAGCAGCAATGACTACCGCGGACAGTCCGATTCGTACGCTCAGGTGGTCCAGGCAGACGGCACCATCTGCGCCTTCGAGGGCTCTCGGGGCATAGTGAAGGTTGCCGACAGCGACAAAGAACTGGCCCAGAACGCGAAGGTCGGCGCCGTCACGATCCGGAACGGCACCGACAGTGACGGCAACGACGTACGAGTGATGACGACGGCGCTCATCGTCAACGGTGTTCCCAACACCATGCCCAGCACCCGCGTGTTGTACGAAAAAACGGCCTTTGTCGTCGCCGTACCTCTGAAGAGCACCGAAGCCACCCTCAACGACCTTTCTCTCGTCCTCCTCCTCGTCTCCGGCATCGGAGTCGTCGGCGCCGGAGCCGCCGGCCTGGCGGTCGCCCGCGCGGGCCTGCGCCCGGTCGACAAGCTCACCGAGGCCGTGGAGCACGTGGCGCGCACGGAGGACCTCTCCATCCGTATCCCCGTCGAGGACGACAGCGAGGACGAGGTCGCCCGTCTCTCCCGCTCCTTCAACTCGATGACGTCCGCCCTCGCCAACTCCCGCGAGCTGCAACAGCAGCTGATCGCCGACGCGGGCCACGAGCTGCGTACGCCGCTCACGTCGCTGCGTACGAACATAGAGCTCCTCACCCGCAGCGAGGAGACGGGCCGCCCGATCCCCCCGGCGGACCGCAAGGCACTGCTGTCGTCGGTGAAGGCGCAGATGACGGAGCTGGCGGCGCTGATCGGCGACCTGCAGACGCTGTCGCGTTCGGACGCGGGCCAGTCGGGCGACCGCATCCAGGTGGTCGACCTCCAGGAAACGGTCGAGGCGGCCCTGCACCGGGCCCGCCTGCGCGGCCCCGAGCTGACGATCACGGCGGACCTCCAGCCCTGGTTCGTACGGGCGGAGCCGTCCGCGCTGGAGCGGGCGATCGTGAACATCCTCGACAACGCGGTGAAGTTCAGCCCCGAGGGCGAGGCCATCGAGGTCATCCTCAAGGCCGGCGAACTGACCGTCCGCGACCACGGCCCCGGCATCCCCTCCGAGGAACTCCCGCACGTCTTCGACCGCTTCTGGCGCTCCCCGTCCGCCCGCGCACTGCCGGGCTCGGGCCTGGGCCTGTCGATCGTGGCCAGGACCGTGCAGCAGTCCGGCGGCGAGGTGTCCCTGCAACCGGCGCAGGGCGGCGGAACGGTGGCGACGCTACGACTGCCGGGCGCGCCCACACCGCCCCCCGAGGCTCTCTAGGACCACCGCCTCCACAGGCTCCGCAGGCCCACCGACAGCGCCGGACACCGCGCGCCCCCGTCCTTCACCGGACGGGGGCGCGTTCGCGTTGCTTCACCGCGGCAACCTTTCCTCCCCCGGTGGCGACTGCCTCGTGACGTCCACCGGGACCTCGTGGCGTCCATCGCCGCGTCTCGACGTACATCGCCGCTTCATGACTCCCCGGGAGGCCGGGGGGCCTCCTGGGGAAGGCCGGGTCTTCCCGGCCGGGGAGGCTGGGCGCGGACACCGCCCAGCCTCCCCACACGCCTCTCCAAGCCCTCCCACAGCACCCCGTTACACGTTGGGGGGATGGCGCGGAAGATCCTGCTGGCCGATGACGACGAGGCCGTACGTGAGGGGCTCGACCGGCTGCTCAGGTTCGAGGGCTACGAGACCGTCCTCACCGGGGACGGCCGCGAGGCCCTCGAACTGGTGGCCGGCATGGACGAGCGGCCCGACCTGGTGCTGATGGACGTCACCATGCCCGGCCTCGACGGGCTGGCCGCGACCCGCCGGATCAGAGCCTCCGGGTCCACCGTCCCCATCCTCATGATCACCGGCCGGGACGCGGTCGGCGACCGTATCGTCGCCCTCGACAACGGCGCCGACGACTACCTCATGAAGCCCTTCGCCGCCGAGGAACTCCTCGCCCGGGTCAGGGCCCTGCTGCGCCGCAGCCCGCAGCCGAAACAGTGCGCCCCCCGTCTCGACGACCGGCTCGCCTTCGCCGACCTCGCCATGGACCGGCCCACCCGCACCGTGACCCGCCGCGACCGCCCCCTCGACCTGACCAGGACCGAGTACGCCCTGCTGGAGTATCTGCTCCGGCATCCCGCCAAGGTCCTCAGCCGCGCCCAGATCCTCAAGGAGGTCTGGGGCTTCGACTTCGAGCCGACGTCGAACACGCTGGACGTGAACGTGATGTACCTGCGCCGGAAACTGGAGAGCCGCGGCGAACCGCGGCTCATCCAGACCGTGCGGGGGCTCGGCTACACGCTCCGCGCCGCCAAGTAGCCGAGTTCCGGTGTCGCGAGCCGGGCGTACGCTCCGCCCCACGCCATTAGCTCGTCGTGCGTGCCCGCCTCCACCAGCCGGCCGCCGTCCACCACCAGGATCCGGTCGGCGTCGGGGGCCAGGCTCAGATCGTGCGTGATCATGATGGTGGTACGGCCCGCCATCAGCCGCCGCAGCGGCTGCACCACGCGGCGTGCGGCGATCGAGTCGAGCCCGGCGGTCGGCTCGTCGAGGACCAGGACGGGCGCGGCACGCAGCATCGCGCGGGCGATCGCGATCCGCTGGAGCTGGCCGCCGGACAGGGTGGCCGTGCCGGGCGCGATCTCGGTGTCGTACCCGTCGGGCAGCGCGCTGATGAAGTCGTGCGCGACCGCGTCCGTCGCCGCCCGCTCGATGTCCGCCCGGGACGCGCCCGGCCTGCCGCACTCGATGTTCTCGCGGATCGTGCCGTGCAGGATCAATGTCTCCTGGGGCAGCAGCGCCACGTTCTCGCGCAGGAACTCCAGGGACACGTCGGGCAGCGGGACGCCGTCCAGGCAGATCACGCCGGCCGTGGGGTCGTAGAAGCGGGTGAGGAGTTTGGAGAGCGTCGACTTTCCGGCGCCGCTCGGGCCGGTGACGATGACGAGTTCGCCGGGTCCCGCGGTGAAGGTCACGTCGTGCAGGGACTCACGGTCGGTGCCGGGATAGCGGAACGACGCGCCGTGGAAACTGACCCAGCCGTGCACGGGCCAGTCCCGGACGGGCTCGGCGGGTTCGGTGACGGCGGGTTCGGTGTCCAGGATCTCCTGGATGCGTTCCGCGCCGGCGGTGGCGGCGGTGAGGGTGAGACCGAGCTGCCCCAGATTGCGGATCGGCGGGTACAGGTAGCCGAGGAACGCGGCGAAGGCGAGCAACTGGCCCAGCGACATGCGCCCCTTCGAGATCTCCCAGGCGCCGAGGCCGATCACCGCGAGCACGCACAGCGTCTCGACGACCTCGACGAACTGCTCGTACATCTCGCTCGCCCGTGCCCCGCGCACCGACGCCCGCATCCAGGCCCGCGCCTCGCGGTCGAGCCGCTTCTCCTCGGCGCGGCGGCGGTTGTAGGCCTGGGTGAGGACCACGTTGCCGAGGGACTCCTCGACGACCGAGGTGATCGCGCCGTCGGCGGCCCGCTCCTCCTGGGAGGCGGTCTTGATGCGGCCGGCGAACCGGCGGGCGGCGACGAGGAAGAGGGGGGCGAGGAGGAAGGTGACGAGGGCGAGGTCCCAGCGCAGCCAGAGCGCGGCGGTGGCGTAGAAGACGGCGGAGAAAACGGCGGAGACCGTCCCGACGACACCCGACACGACCATCTGCTCGATGGCCTCGACGTCACCGGTGAGCCGTTCGACCAGGTCGCCCTGGCGGTGCTTCTGGAAGAAGTCGGGCGGCAGGTCCTGGACATGCCGGAAGACACTCGCGCGCAGACGCAGGACGAATCTCTCCGCGGTCCACACGGCGAGCGAGTTGCCGAGGTAGCCGACGATCGCGCCGATCACGGCGACGCCCAGCCAGGCTCCGGCCGGCTCCCAGAACGCGGAGAGCGAACCGGTCTTCAGGGCGTGGTCCGTGAGTTGTGCGAAGAGCAGGATCGAGGCCGTCTCGGCGAGCGCGGCCACGACCACGCAGCCGATGATCAGCAGCAGCCGTGTGCGGTCGCCGCGCGTCAGCGGCCAGAAGCGTGCGAATGCCTCCCGTACTTCCCGCATATCAAATCAACTTCCCTTTCCGATCCGGAACATGGCCGAGGCGGGGCCACCGGAAACCGATAATTCCCGGGGACCCCGCCTCGCGCGGGCTGCTACTGGCCCTGACGGCCGACCGGGCGCTTCTTCGGAGCGACGGCCTTCTTCGCCACCGGGGCCGCCTTGGCAGGCCGGCGCTTCGCGACCGGGGCGGCCTCCTGGTGCTTCTTGACGGGGGCGATCTTGTGGAAGCTCATGGGTTTCCCTCTCGTAGCTTTGGCTGATCCGCTGGTCGCGGGGGGATCTGTTGATCGGGGTGGATCTGTTGATCGGGGTGGAGCTTGCTTACTTGTTGCCGACAGGGCGGCGCCCGGGCTTCTGCGCCACCGGAGCCGGCTTGGCGGGCCGGCGCTTCGCGGGCTGCTTCGGGGCCGGGGCGGGCTTGTGGTGCTTCTTGACCGGGGCGATCTTGTGGAAGCTCATGGGTGTCTCCTTGTTCCCTGCGGGTGAATTCCCTTTGTCGTTTGCGTTGTTCGCTTTCGACATGGAAAACACTACGGGACCTCGGACCCTGAAATCGCCAATTCGACTGAGACCTCAATTAATTACGGCTGAAACGAATTCTCAGATGGACCGCGGAACCAATCCACTACTCACACAGAATTTAGGTCGAAAAAAAGCGGGGCCGGTACGCGTCCGCGTACCGGCCCCGCCTGTTCCGTAAGGACTACCGCACGACCGTGATCCGGTCCGCCGTCGGCACCGGGTACGGCGCCGTGGCCGAGGAGTTGGCCGTCAGGTAGGACTCGAAGGCCGCCAGGTCGTCGCCGCCGACCCGGACGTCTCCGCCCTTGCCGAGCTCGGCGAAGCCGTCGCCGCCGCCCGCGAGGAAGGAGTTCATCGCGACGCGGTAGGTGGCGGCGGGGTCGATCGCCGCGCCGTTGAGCTTGACCGAGTCGGCGACCACCCGCGCCGCGCCGGTCTTCGTCAGGTCCAGCGTGTAGGTCAGGCCCTTGGAGATCTGCAGGATCTTCGGCGCGGCCTCGTTGGCCCCGCTGACCTGCTGCTGGAGTGCCGTGATCACCTGAGCGCCGGTGAGGTTCACCAGGTTGACGGTGTTGGCGAACGGCTGGACCGTGTACGCCTCCCCGTACGTCACCACCCCGTCGCCCTCACTGCCGCTCGCCGCATAGGTGAGCCCGGCGCGGATGCCGCCCGGGTTCATCACCGCGAGGTCGGCCTCGGGGTCGACGGACTTGGCGTACGCGAGCTGCGCGTCGGCGATCATGTCGCCGAGCGGGGACTCGTTACCGGTGTTGCCGATCTCGCCCGCGATGTAACCGATGGGACGCGAGGCGATCGGGGCGGAGAGCGTCTTCCACTTGCTGATCAGGGACGTCATGTCGGCGGCCTTCGCCACGTCACGGGTGACCACGTGGTTCGCCGACTTCACCGCCGTACGCGCGATGTCGCCGGTCCAGCGGTCGTACGTCAGTGTCGTGTCCGTGTAGAGGCGGCCGAAGGACGAGGCCGACGTCACCATGCGCGGGTTGCCCGCCGGGTCCGGGACGGTGCACGCGTACGCCTGGTGGGTGTGGCCGGTGACCAGGGCGTCCACGGCCGGCGTGACGTTCTTGGCGATGTCGACGATCGGCCCGGAGATGCCGTCACCGGCGCCGGGGCTGTCGCAGTCGTAGTTGTACGCCGTCGACGCGGGCGCGCCGCCCTCGTGGATCAGCGCGACGATCGACTTCACGCCCTGGCGCTGGAGCACCTTGGCGTACTTGTTGATCGTCTCGACCTCGTCGCCGAACTTCAGTCCCTTGACGCCGTCGGCCGACACGATGTTCGGGGTGCCTTCCAGCGTCACGCCGATGAAGCCGACCTTGACGCCGTTCTTCTTCCACACCCAGTAGGGCTTGAGAATCGGCTTGCCGGTCCTCTCGTCGGTGACGTTCGCCGCGAGGTACGGGAAGTCGGCGCCCCGGAACTTCGCCTTCTTGTCGTAGCAGCCGTCCGTGGGGTGGCAGCCGCCGTTCTGCAGGCGGCCCAGCTCCTTGGCGCCCTCGTCGAACTCGTGGTTGCCGACGCTCGTCACATCCAGGTCGAGCTTGTTCAGCGCGTCGATCGTCGGCTCGTCGTGGAAGAGCCCGGAGATCAGCGGGGAGGCGCCGACCATGTCTCCGGCGGCGGCCGTGATGGAGTACTTGTTGCCCTTGCGGGCCTCGCGCAGATGCGTGGCGAGGTACTCGACACCGCCCGCGTCGATCGACTTCGTCGTGCCGTCCGCCTGGAGCTCCGTGACCCGGCCGGACGACCCGGCCGGCGGCTCCAGGTTGCCGTGCAGGTCGTTGAAGGACAGCAGCTGTACGTCCTGGTAGCGGCCGCTGCCGGGGTGGTGGTGCGGGGTCGACCTGTCCTGCCCTGCGCTCGCGGGCATCGCGGCGGCCAGGGCGCCGACGGTGGCCAGCCCAGCGGCGGCGGCGAGGATGCGATGGGTACGTCTGTGCCGGGGCGTCGGCAGCATGGGTTCCCCCCTGTGGGACGGCTGTGGTTTTACGCGCACTTTAGAATCAACGCGCGTAGCGCAACAGGGGGTTCAGGGTTACAGACTGGTTGCCATCGCCTCACCACCACCTGACGGAAGCCCCTCCTCGCCCCGCCACGAGCCACATCGACTCCGCGCAACTCCTTGTCCGCAAAACACCGCGCCGTACCCTCGTATCCATGACCAGCGACGACACCGCGCCCCACGCCCTCACCCGCTCCATCGAGACCCACACCGCGCTCTCCCCGGCCCAGGCCGAGGACGTGCTCCGGCTGCTCGCGGAGGCCGCCCGGGCCGACGGGCAGCAGGCGGTCTCCGAGCAGGGCCGGCTCCAGCTGAAGGGCGGCGCCCGCGAGGGCGTGCGCCATCTGCTGCTGACCCTCGGCGACGAGCTGATCGGGTACGCGCAGTTGGAGGACACCGACCCGGTGGAGGCCCCGGCCGCCGAACTGGTCGTGCACCCGGCGCACCGCGGCCACGGCCACGGTCGGGCCCTGGGCTCGGCCCTGCTCGCCGAGTCCGGCAAGCGGCTGCGCGTGTGGGCGCACGGCGGGCACTCCGCCGCCCGGCATCTCGCCCAGGTCCTCGGCCTCACCCTCTTCCGCGAACTGCGCCAGCTGCGGCGGCCGTTGACCGACCTCGACCTGCCCGAACCGAAGCTCGCGGACGGCGTGAACGTCCGCACCTTCGTGCCCGGCCAGGACGACGCGGCCTGGCTCGCCCTGAACGCCGAGGCCTTCGCCCACCACCCCGAGCAGGGCTCCCTCACCCAGCGTGACCTGGACGACCGCAAGGCGGAGGTGTGGTTCGACCCGTCCGGGTTCTTCCTCGCCTTCCGCGGCGACGAACTCGTCGGCTTCCACTGGACGAAGGTCCACGCCGAGGAGGGCCTCGGTGAGGTGTACGTCCTCGGAGTCCGCCCGGGTGCCCAGGGCGGCGGCCTCGGCAAGGCCCTCACCACGATCGGGCTCCGCCACCTCGCCCGGCAGGGCCTGCCGACCGCCATGCTCTACGTCGACGCCGACAACAAGGCGGCCCTGACCGTGTACGAGCGGCTCGGCTTCCGCACGCACGAGACGGACCTGATGTACCGCAGCGAGTCCTGACCGTCGGTCCGGTGCCCTCACCGGTCCGGATGTTTGTCGGCCCGGTGTCCTTACCGGTCCGATGTCTGTCGGTCCGGTGTCTGTCGGTCGGCGGTGCCCTTGCAGGTCCGGTGTTGCCGCCTGTCCGGTGTCCCTGCCCGTCCGTGCCCGCGTCTTCGTGTCACCGGTGAGCGAAGGCGGCGGGGCGCCACCTCCGTAGGGGTTCCGCGCAGGACCACGCCCCGGCCAGCGCCGCCGCGACCAGGACCACCGCCCACGTCTGATGGGCGCCTTCCCAGCGCGGGGCGGACGGAGCGGGGAAGAGCGTCCACCGCTCGGGGAGCAGCAGGGATGCCAGCACCGCCATGGCCAGGAGCCCGACGCACACCGCGCCCCCCGGCTCGGCCCGGTTCGTGAACCGCACCATGACCGCCGCGGCCGCCGGCGCGAGCAACGCCGTGGCGGCGGCCTCCAAGGTCACGGCGCCCACCGGCGGCCGGGCCTGCTCCGGTATGAGGAACAGCGCCGCCGTCCACCAGAGCACGGCCGACGGTGCGACGAGCGCCACCCGCAGGCCGACCCGCACCGGACGCAGGGTCGGCACCGCCGCGGTGATGTGCCGGGCCGGATCGTCCAGAAGGAAGGCCAGGCCCAGGGCGAAGGTGAGCGCGGCGGCCCGCAGGAGGTTGAGGCCGGCCCCCGTGTCGAGCCGGAGGGAGAACAGCCGCGGGATCCCGGCGAACAGCAGCCCCAGGACGGCACCGGTCACCAGCGCCCGCCGGGGAAGGGTGCGCCAGAGGGGACGGAGGAGGGCGCGGGCCACGATGTACGGGCGCCCCCAGGACGGGATACCGCCCGCGGCCACCCCACTTTCCGCGGTCACCTCACTTCCCATTCCCACGGTCACCCCACTTCCCGCACTTCCCGCCGTTCCGCCGCTTCCAGCGCTCTCCGTACCCCCGGTGCCCCCGGCACTCTCCGTACCCCCAGCCGTACCTGCGTCGTCGAGCACCGTCACTCCCCGCATGTCTTGACGCTCAGCGCGCCCGGGTCGGTCGGCGCCGGCACTCCCAGGAGCTGGGCCACCTGCGCCGTCGTCGTCTTGGGGGACGTGAGCTCCGACCAGTGGGCCTTCACCTTGGGGATGACGCTGTAACGGGGCTTCTGCAGCAGCTCCTTGATCACTTCTGTCTGCGCGGCGTTCATGGAGATCGGGTTCGTGGGCGCGAGGGCGAGCCCTCCGCCGGTGATGGAGTCGTCGATGCGGACATGGCGCAGCATGGTCAGCGGGTGGGACTCCGAGCCCAGTGCCAGCCACATGATGAGCACCGCGCGGGCGTCGCACACGTCGACGCTGGACGCCTCGTCCCCTGTCACCAGAACCGAGGCCACCCCCACGGCGAACTCCGGGATCCGGTTGCCGCCCCAGCGCGTGCCGACGGTCACGACCCCCGGCGCTTTGGCCGGTTCCAGCGCGGCGTCGCCCTCCAGGCCGGAGCGGGCGTCGACCCGCTGGCGCACCGTCAGCCGCTCGGCCGAGGCCGGGCCGCCCGCGAGGGACTGGACGCGCTGGACCACCTCGGCCCAGTCGGCGGTCTGGCCGTTCCACTCGGGGTAGGCGCAGTACGTCGACCTTTCGTGCGTGACGCAGGTCTGCACCTTCTCCGGGGTGGCGGACGCCTTCGCGCGGGCCGCGATCAGCGCGGCCGAGTCACCCGGGGCCTGCCCCGCGATGCCCTGGGCCATGGCGGCGAGGGCGAGGACCGTGATCGCCTTGATCCTGGGCGTACGACCGCCGTTGATCAGCAGCGCGAGGCACAGCAGCAGCACGATGAGCCCCACCAGATACAGCACGTGCCAGGCGGCCGGGCGGCCCAGCAGGTCGGCGGGGAACGGGTGGGCGCCTTCCTCGGTGACCACCGGTGCCAGCCATCGCACCCAGTGCGTGCCCTGTGTGCTCGCGGCCAGGAGGGTCGTGAGGACGTACATGACGATGACGAAGGGCGGGACGGCGAACGTGAAGGGGATCGACCGCGCGACCAGGACGCCGAGGGCTCCGGCGAGGAGTATCGACAGGGGGCCCACGACCAGTTCGGCGAGCGAGCCGTGGCCGACCGCGCCGGGTTTCAGGGCCGCCCAGGTGAACTCGAATCCCACGACCAGCGCGGTGAACACCGCGAACGGCACGGCCGACAGGGCGTGGGCCAGCGAGCGCCGCCACGGCTCCATGACCAGCACGTCGAAGTGCCGGTCGGTGCCGTGCCTGCGGGAGCGGAGCACGGCGCGGTTGATGCTGACGAACAGCACGAGGGCGAGGAGGAGGGGGGCGGTCTGGGTGGACCGGTCGACATCGTGGAGGACCGGATAGTCGTCCATGCCCTCCCGGCCGTTGAACATCCCCCAGCCGGTGTAGGCGACGTACAGGAGGAGGAAGACGAGCATCGGGATCTGCATCAGCAGTTCGCGGGCCTCGAAGCGGGCGAGGGCGATGACGGCCCGCGTCCTGTTCGGGTGCAGGTCCTGGGCGGGCGGCTCCACCCCCGTGGGGGCCGCCTCCTCCACGACCGTGCGGGTCACCAGCTCGCTCATGCCGCCACCTCCGCCGGCTCGCCGTCGAGAGTGAGCAAGTAGCCGTCCTCCAGGGTCGGTTCGAGAAGCTCGGCGCCCTTGGGCGGGTCGCCGACATTGCGGAAGGAACCCGTGCCCGTACGCCAGCCGGCTCTCGCGCCGGGGTCGCGGGCCGTACTGCTCCACACCCGCCCCGCCGCCCGCGCGGTCAGCTCGGCCGGGGTGCCCTCGAAGCGGACACTGCCGCGGACCATGACGATCACGCGGTGGCAGAGCATCGCGACGTCCTCGGTCTGGTGGGTGGAGAGCAGGACCGTGCGTCTCATGCCCGCCTCGGCGATCATTTCCCTGAACCGCATGCGCTGTTCGGGGTCCAGGCCGGCGGTCGGCTCGTCCAGGACGAGGAAGCCGGGGTCGCCGACCAGCGCGGCGGCCAGCCCGACCCGCTGGCGCATACCGCCCGAAAGCCTCTTGATGCGCTTGCCCCGTACGTCGGACAGGTCGACGGCCTCCAGCACGCGCCGCACCTCCCGGTGCCGGGCGGAGCGGTCCGTCAGCTCCTTCAGGATCGCCACGTAGTCGACGAACTCGAAGGCCGAGAAGTCCGGGTGGAACGCCGGGGTCTGCGGCAGATAGCCCAGCGCGCGCCGCACGTCCAGGCGGCCGGAGGATGTGCTGGGGTCGTGCCCGAGCACCGTGAAGGCTCCCCGGTCGGCGGGCACGGCGGTGGCGAGCACCCGCAACAGGGTGGTCTTCCCGGCGCCGTTGGGCCCGAGCAGCCCGGTCACGCCCTCGCTCAGGCGCAGGGAGACGTCGTCGAGGGCGACGGTCCCGCCGTACCGGAGAGTGAGCCCGGAGGCGGAGACGGTGGGGGTCATGCGGCGCTCCTGTCGGAGAAGTCGGTGTGGTCGGCGAAGAAGGCGTGCGAGGGGGAGAAGTCGAACCGGTCCCGTACGAGATAGAGCAGCCCGGCGGCCAGTACCGCGACCGCACCGGCGACGCCCTGGCCGAGTGCCGTGAACGGCGCGAGGGTGCCGCCGTCGGCCTTCGCGTGGGCCACCATCAGCAGCGCGACCCATGCTCCGCCGACCAGGCAGGGCGGCAGGACCGGCCCCCAGCGGGCGGTCAGGGCGAGCCCCGTCCCGGTGAGGGCGAGGGCGGGCAGCAGCCAGGCCAGCGCGCGCAGCCCGTACGCGGGGAGTGCGAGGGTCGCGAGGCCGTTCAGAACGAGGCCGGTGGTGAGCACGGCCACCGTGCGGATCATCAGCAGCCGGAATCCGTGGAGCGGTGACACCACGGCCATCTCGTACGTCGGGTCGAGCACCGATCCGTAGGACAGCGCGACACCGGCGAGCGGGAGCAGGGGGGCGAGGGCGAGGAACAGCGTGGGCGAGGCCGCCCGTCCGGCGTCGGTCGCCACCACGGCCATGAGGAGCACGAGGGTGACCGCGGCCAGCCAGGAGCGGCGCAGCACGGGCGTGGCCGCCAGCAGCCGTGCCGTGTGGTCGGCGACGCCGATCCGCACCAGCAGCGACTCGAGCAGCCGTGGCCGTGGCGCGTCCAGCTCGGCGTCGAGCCGCTCCCATCCGGCGTCCAGGACGACCGGATCGCTCACGGTGGCGAGCGCCTCCCGGCAGGGCGCGCACGCCACGAGGTGGGTGTCGACGGACCAGAGCCGGGGCGGCGCCAACTCGCCCCGCGCATAGGCCCGGAGGTCCTCGGCGTCCGCGTGCCACCGCCCGTCCGGGGAACCGTCGGCGCCGGACGCAGTCCGATCGGCGTCACCCGCGCCCGCACCGGACGTGCTCCGACCGGCGGCCGCGTCCTCGTCCCACCCGCTCATGTTCTCTCCACCCCCACCCATGTCCCGGCGGTCTCCGCCGATGGCCTCGTCATCTCCGCCGCTCATGCCAGCTCCTCCCGCAGCTGCTTGCGCGCCCGCAGGGCCCGCGTCTTGACCGTGCCGGGTGGAATGCCGAGCAGGACGGCCGCTTCCCGGGTCGTGAGTCCGTCGATCACCGTGGCCTGGAGGACCGCGCGCAGCTCGGGCGAGAGCCGTATCAACGCGCCGGCGAGGTCGCCGTGTTCGACCCCG
Source organism: Streptomyces diastatochromogenes (assembly GCA_001550305.1). Taxonomy (GTDB): domain Bacteria; phylum Actinomycetota; class Actinomycetes; order Streptomycetales; family Streptomycetaceae; genus Streptomyces; species Streptomyces mirabilis_D. The sequence continues at coordinate 7,664 of LRTP01000226.1, read as the reverse complement.
GCCAGGACGCGCTCCTCGGCGGAGGCCTCGTGCCGGTGGCGGAAGCGGGCCAGTGTCTGGCGCAGCCGGCCGCGCGCGCCGTCGCCGCGCAGCGTGTCGATCAGCCGCCGCGAGCCGATGCGCCACAGCCAGCCCGCCGCGTCACCCTCCTCCCGGTAACTCGCGGTGCCGCGCCAGATGGCGAGGAAGGTCTCCTGCACGACGTCGTCGACGACCCCGGCATCGGCGCACCGGCCGCGCAGCCGCGCGGTCAGCCACGGCGCATACCGCCGGTACAGCTCCTCGAAGGCGCGACGGTCCGTGTCCGCCGCGATGGCCCGCAGCAGCTCCCCGTCGCTTCTCGTTTCCCTCACATCCCCTCATCGGACGAGCCCCGCCGAACGGTTCACGCATCCGGCATCGAATTTTCCGGGCGCCTGAGCCGCCTTCCCAGCACACCTCAGCGACTTCCCGACGCACCTCCGCGGCTTCCCCGCCCGCCTCCGCGATTTTCGGACTTGACTCCGGACACCTCCTTACACCACCCTTTCACTACTCAATTAGTGAAAGGGTGGTTGTTCGAGTGGTCGAATACCGCATCGACCGGCACAGCGGCGTGGCCACCTACGTCCAGATCGTCCAGCAGACCAAGCAGGCGCTGCGCCTGGGGATGCTGGAGCCGGGCGACAAGCTGCCCACGGCCCGCGAGGTCGTCGAGGCGACCGCCATCAACCCGAACACCGTCCTGAAGGCCTACCGCGAGCTGGAGCGCGAGGGTCTGGTCGAGGCCCGCCGCGGCCTGGGCACGTTCGTGCGCCGCAGCCTGAACACCACGCCCGCCGACTCGCCCCTGCGCACCGAACTCGACGCATGGGCGGAACGGGCCCGGGCGTCCGGTCTGGGCCGGGACGACGTCGCCGCACTCTTCACCGCCGTACTCGAAAAGCACTTCCAGGGAGAACCCTCATGACAGGCACCGCCGCGATAGAGGCCGCCGCGTTGGGCAAGCGTTTCGGCAGGCGGGGAGGGTGGGCGCTGCGGGACTGCGCCTTCCGGCTGCCCGCCGGGCGGGTCTGCGCCGTCGTCGGCCCCAACGGCGCGGGCAAGTCCACGCTCTTCGCACTGGCCGCCGGGCTGCTGGCCCCCACCGAGGGTGCAATAGCCGTCCTGGGGGAGCGTCCGGGCGTGGCCCGCGAGCGGGTCGCCTACGTAGCCCAGGACAAGCCGCTCTATCAGCAGCTCACGGTCGCCGAGACGCTGACCATGGGCGCCGACCTCAACACCGACCGCTGGGACGCGGCCACCGCCGAGCGCATCGTGGCCCACGGCGACCTGAACCCGCAGTCCCGCATCCGTTCGCTCTCCGGCGGCCAGCGCACCCGCGTCGCCCTCGCCCTCGCCCTGGCCAAGCGGCCCGAACTGCTGCTCCTGGACGAGCCGATGGCCGACCTGGACCCGTTGGCCCGACACGAGATGATGGGCCTGCTCATGGCACAGGCCGCCGAGTTCGGCACCACGATCGTGATGTCCTCGCACGTGGTCGCCGAGCTGAAGGACTCCTGCGACCACCTGCTCCTGATCGGTGACGGCCAGGTCCGCCTGGCCGGCGAGATCGATGACCTGCTGGCCGCCCACGTACACGTGTCCGCTCCCGCACAGACGGTGCTCGACCCACACTCCGTCGTCGAGTCCCACACCACCGGCCGCCAGCTCACGGCGATGATCCGCCCGGCGGCCCCGGTGCCCGGCGACTGGCAGACCGGCACGCCCTCTCTGGAGGAGCTGGTCCTCTCCTACCTGCGCAACCCTCAGGCCACCGCCGCCCCCGCCAAGACCGAGGAGACCGTCGCGTGACCGCCCTCGCCACGCCCGCGCCCCCGTCCACCGGACGCCGGTCCGGCACGCCGAGCCTGCTCCGCTGGCTGCTGCGACTGCACCGGCCGGCCCTGCTCGCCTGGGTGGGACTCGTGATCGTCGTCGGCGCCCTCCTGCTCTGGCTCGGCGGCCCGCTCACCGACGCGTCGGCCGAGGCCTGGAAGCAGTACAACGCCTGCACGACGGACACCTGCGCCTACGACCAGCACGCGATCGGCCGCTACAAGGACTGGTACACCTACACGACGATCGCCGTCCTCGCGGTCCCGTTCCTGGTCGCCGCCTGGTCCGGCGCCACGCTGACCAGCCGCGAACTGGAGAACGGCACCGCGCAGTTGGCCTGGACCCAGTCGATCTCCCCCGCCCGCTGGCTCGCCGCCAAACTCGCCCTCCCGGCCGTACTGGTCATCGTCGGCTCCGGCCTCCTGGTGGCGCTCCACCACTGGGCCTGGTCCACGGGCCAGGGCCGTATCGACACAGCCAAGAACTGGTACGACATCGGGACCTACGCCGCCAACGGCACGGCGACCGGCGCCATGGCCCTGGCGGGACTGGCGAGCGGCGCCTTCTTCGGCCTGCTCAAGCGCAACTCCCTCGCCTCGCTCATCGGCTCGCTGTGCGCCACGGGCTTCCTGTGGAGCGTCATCGCGCTGGCGACACCCCACCTCTGGCCCACCGTCACCAAGGTCAGCAGCCTCAAGCACAGCGTCCCGTCCGGCTCCGGCATCAGCGTCTCCCAGGGCCTGCTGACGTCCACCGGCGCACGCATCGCCAACCCGCAATGCGGCCCCATCACCGAGGGGAACTGCCGGACCGTCTACACCAAGCTCGACGCCGTCAGTTACTACAACGACTACCACCCCTACTCCCACTACTGGCCCCTCCAACTGACCGCGACCGCGATCGTCCTCGCCGTCACCGCCGCCCTCACCGTGGCCACGTTCCAGCTCCTCAAGCGCCAGACCGGTTCGACGCACATCCGCAAGGAGCGCGCCGTATGACCGCCCTGGCCGTGGGCCCCACCGCCGCCCGACCGCAGCGCGCCGTACTGCGGCTGCACCGCCCGGCGCTGATCGTCTGGGGTGTGTTCCTGCTGCTCGCCGTCGTCGACCTCGTCTGGGTGCATCTGTTCCGCATGCCCTTGTACCGGGTGCAGCTGGGCTGCAGCCCTTCGCCCGACTGCTACGACCTGGACTACAACGCCTTCACCGACGTCTACAACGTCATGAACCTCACCGGCGAGGTCCTCAGCTACGTCTCCGTAGCCGTCGCCGCCTGGGCGGGCGCCGCCCTCATCGGCCGCGAACTGGAGAGCGGTACGGCCAGGCTCGCCTGGACACAGGGCATCTCCCCCGCCCGCTGGCTGATCGCCGAGCTCACCGCGGCGGCGCTGCCGCTGGTCGCCGGAACCACGCTCCTGGGCCTGGTCTTCGCCTGGGTCCGGAGCAGCGACCAGGACGTCCTGTTCGCCGACTGGTCCTACGCCCGCTTCCTCATCCCCAGCGGCCCCCTGTCCGTGGCCCTCGTCCTCGCCGCCCTGGCCGTGGGCGCCCTCGCGGGCCTGGCCCTGGGCCGTACTCTGCCCGCCCTGGTGGCGGCCGCCGGCGTCACCTACGCACTGCGCCACCTCTTCGGCGACAAGTGGGACGACATCTGGCCCGTCCGCCGCTACTGGCCGGTCCAGATCAGCGGCACCGTCCTGCTGCTCGTCATCGCCGCCCTCGCCGTCACGGCCGCGTTCGCCCTGCTGGCCCGCCGCACGGACGTCAAGGGAGCCGCCGTATGACCACCCTGGCCACCGCCCCTACCGCCGGCCCGCGACCGGCCCGTATGTGGCACGCGGTGCTGCGCCTGCACCGCGTCGCCCTGATCATCTGGGCGGTGATCTTCGCCGCCCTCGCCGGTGTCCTGCTGTGGGCCTACGGCCCCGGGGCGAGTGCCGCCCGGGCCGACTGGCGGCGAAAGTGCGGCTCCCACGGCTGCGGCTGGAGCAGCGCCATCAGCAGCTACCACCTGGCCCACGCCGGCGTCGAAGTCACGATCGGCGCGATCCCCTACGTCGCCGCCGTCTGGGCGGGCGCCGCCCTCATCGGCCGCGAACTGGAGACCGGCACCGCCCACCTCTCCTGGACCCAGGGCGTCTCCCCGACCCGCTGGCTGGCCACCACGCTCGCGGTGCCCGCCGCGCTGATCACCGCCGGTAGCACAGTCCTGGTCCTGGTGCACCGGCTGCTGTTCGACGCCCACAAGGTGCCGGTCACCTGGAACTGGTGGGACGACGCGACCTTCACCGCCAACGGCCCCCTGGCCGTCGCCCTGTCGCTGCTCGGCCTCGCCGTCGGCGCCCTCGCGGGCCTGCTCCTGCGCCGTGCCCTGGCCGCGGGCGGCCTCGCGTTCGTCGCCACGGCACTCGTCGACACCGCCCTCGGCACCGCCCGCCCGCATTTGTGGCCCTGGGCGACCAGCCACGGCACCCTGGCCACCGGCTACGCCACCCCGTCGAACGTCCTGTTCGGCGACAAGGGCGCCGTCACCTCCACCGGCGCCCACATCGCCGACCCGGGGTGCGGCAAAAGCGAGAAGTGCCTGGCGGCCCACGACGTCACCGGCTACTTCAGCCACTACCACCCCGACTCCCACTTCTGGCCCCTCCAGCTGGTGGAAACCGGCATCGTCCTCGCCGTGACCGCCGCGGCCACCGCCGCCGCCTTCCGGCTGTTGCGCCGCCGCACCGCATAGCTCCCCCCGTGCCGGGGCCGCGTACGCCCCTCACGGGGGGTGGGGCGTACGCCGTTCCCGGGCATGTAGACGTCCGGGAGCCGCTCCCCGATATCCCGCACGTCATGTCGCCGTAACCATCGATTCAGACGGGCTTGCGACGCTCAGCCAATGAAGCCCGCCGTGCCAGAGCCGTCGCCTCCGCCGGAGCACGAGACCTCTCCGACGACGGGGAGCAAGGCGGTACCGGGGTCGCGGAACGGGAACATCCGCCTCACCCCGTTGCCGCTCGCGCTCTCCGACGCGCCGGTCCCGCTCCCGGCGCGGAAGAATGGGTCCATGAACCAGCCCAGCGCCCAGGCACCGGTGCAGCACCCGCAGCCCTCCGTCGGCTCCATCGCCGCGCACCGCCCGCACACCGTGGCGGCGAACGTCTCCGACCTCGAGCCCGACATCGACGCCGACCTCGATGCCTACGAGGACCTGGTGCAGGACGGCATCATGTTGCCGCAGGGCCGGTTCCTCGACCGCGAGCGCAGCTGGCTCGCGTTCAACGAGCGGGTGCTGGAGCTCGCCGAGGACCCGAGCACGCCCCTGCTCGAACGGGCGAACTTCCTGGCGATCTTCGCCAGCAACCTGGACGAGTTCTTCATGGTCCGGGTGGCCGGACTGAAGCGCCGCATCGCGACCGGCGTGGCCACCAAGTCCGCCTCCGGCCTGCAGCCCCGCGAGGTCCTGGAGATGATCTGGGCCCGCTCGCGCGAGCTCATGGCCCGGCACGCGGCCTGCTACCAGGAGGACGTCGCCCCCGCACTCGCGGAGGAGGGCATCCATCTGGTCCGCTGGAGCGAACTGACGGAGAAGGAGCAGGCCCGCCTCTTCACCCTCTTCCGGCACCAGATCTTCCCGGTCCTGACCCCGCTGGCGGTCGACCCCGCGCACCCCTTCCCGTACATCTCGGGTCTGTCCCTGAACCTCGCGGTCGTCGTACGGAACCCGGTCAGCGGCCACCGGCACTTCGCGCGCGTCAAGGTCCCGCCGCTGCTCTCCCGCTTCCTGGAGGCCTCCCCCAACCGCTACGTCCCCATCGAGGACGTGATCGCGGCACACCTGGAGGAGCTCTTCCCGGGCATGGAGGTCCTGGAGCACCACACCTTCCGGCTGACCAGGAACGAGGACCTGGAGGTCGAGGAGGACGACGCCGAGAACCTGCTCCAGGCGCTGGAGAAGGAACTCATGCGGCGCCGCTTCGGGCCGCCGGTGCGCCTGGAGGTCGAGGAGTCCATCGACCGGTACGTCCTCGATCTCCTCGTACGGGAACTGAAGATCTCCGAGGCCGAGGTGTACCCGCTGCCGGGTCCCCTGGACCTCACCGGCCTCTTCGGCATCGGCGCCCTCGACCGGCCCGAGCTGAAGTACCCGAAGTTCATCGCGGGAACGCACCGCGACCTGGCCGAGGTCGAGTCGGCGTCCGCGCCCGACATCTTCGCCGCCCTGCGCGAGCGCGACGTGCTGCTGCACCACCCGTACGACTCCTTCTCCACCTCCGTGCAGGCCTTCCTGGAGCAGGCGGCGGCCGACCCGGACGTGCTGGCCATCAAGCAGACGCTGTACCGGACCTCGGGCGACTCGCCGATCGTCGACGCGCTGATAGACGCCGCCGAGTCCGGCAAGCAGGTCCTCGTCCTCGTCGAGATCAAGGCGCGCTTCGACGAACAGGCCAACATCAAGTGGGCCCGCAAGCTCGAGGAGTCGGGCTGCCATGTCGTGTACGGGCTCGTCGGGCTGAAGACCCACTGCAAGCTGTCGCTGGTCGTCCGCCAGGAGGGGGAGACGCTCCGGCGCTACTCCCACGTCGGCACCGGCAACTACCACCCGAAGACCGCCCGGCTGTACGAGGACCTCGGCCTGCTCACCGCCGACCCGCAGGTCGGCGCGGACCTGTCGGACCTCTTCAACCGGCTCTCCGGCTACTCGCGCCGCGAGACCTACCGCCGTCTGCTCGTCGCCCCCAAGTCCCTGCGCGACGGGCTGATCGCGCGGATCAACAAGGAAGTCCAGCACCACGTCGCCGGACGCCCCGCCTACGTCCGCATCAAGTGCAACTCGATGGTGGACGAGGCGATCATCGACGCGCTGTACCGCGCGTCCCAGGCCGGAGTGCCCGTCGACGTGTGGGTGCGTGGCATCTGCGCGGTCCGGCCGGGCGTCACCGGCCTGTCCGAAAACATACGCGTACGGTCCGTGCTCGGCCGGTTCCTCGAACACTCCCGTGTCTTCGCCTTCGGCAACGGCGGCGAGCCCGAGGTCTGGATCGGCAGCGCGGACATGATGCACCGCAACCTGGACCGGCGGATCGAGGCCCTGGTCAGGATCACCGACCCGGCACACCGCGCAGCCCTCAACCGGCTGTTCGAGACCGGGATGTCCGACACCACCGCCTCCTGGCACCTGGGCCCGGACGGCGAGTGGACCCGGCACTCGACCGACGCGGATGGCCAACCCCTGCGCAACGTCCAGGAGATGCTCATAGACGCCCGGAGGCGCCGGCGTGGCACAGCAACACCTTGAACCCCCCACCGACTCCCCGGCCGGGCCCATGTCAGGAGACGCCCTCGCGGGCTACCTGAGGGCCCAGGCCACGGAGTTCCTCCGCTCCCTGCGACAGCACCGGGAGAACGGCTCCGACGCGGGTACCACCGCCCGGGCGAAGCCGAGAACGGAGTCGCGCGCCGAGCCGCGGGACGGGTCACGAGCGTGGGAGAACGGCTCCGGGGAATCGGTCGACGCGGCGCGCGCCCTGCGCCGCTCGGCCCGCCGCATCAGCGGCACCCTGCACACCTTCCGACCGCTGCTCGACGCGGAGTGGTCGGAGGGCATGCGGCCCGAACTGGCGTGGCTCTCGGGCACCCTGGCCCGTGAACACGCCTACGCGGCCCGCCTGGAACGGCTGATCGGCGCGCTGAACCGGCTCTCGGGCGCGGCCGGCTTCCCGGCACAGGCCGCACAGGACACCGGCGCGCCGGCCAAAGGCAGTCTGACCGTCGGCGCCGCGAAGGCGGGCGCGCTGCTCGACCGCCAGCTGACGCTGG
>LRTP01000225.1 GCA_001550305.1 Streptomyces diastatochromogenes | reverse complement strand
ACCGCCGGTGTCACCTGGAACACCTCCAGCGTCGCCACCATGCTCCTGGGAGCCTCCGGCTACCGGCTCCCGCTCGAACGCCTCTACATGGCGCCCCACGCGCCCACCTTCATCACCCCGCCCAACGGCGACCTGACCGAGGTGGCAGCCCTGGAACAGCCGCTGCGCCAGATCTGGTCCAACACCCGCGCCACCGTCGAACTGGGAGACCTGATGTTCCCCCACCTGCCCCGCTACGCCCCGGGCCGCCTCGCCGTCCCCGACATCACCGACCCGTCCGTCACCGAGATCAGCGAGATGCCCGTCATCCACGGCGCCGACGACTGGCGCGCCATGACCACCCGCCTACGCATGGTGCTGGAGGACCCGCGGCGGCTGCTGTCCGGCTCGGTCACCGACTTCGCCGTCAGCCAGCTCGTCGCCGCCGACAACGACCCGGCCAAGGTGACCGTACCCGGCCTGGACAACGTCACCTACCCGACCGGCCTGTGATCACCGCAAGCGGAAGGTCCCGTGCCGCGGCACCCTCCGCCCGAAACCAGGAGCACAGCACATGCCCCCGTTGACCTTCGACCAAGCCCACCATCTCGACGTGGACGGCGGCCGGATCGCCTACTACGAGACGGGCACCGGCCACCACCCCGTCGTATGGGTGCACGGCCTGCCCCTGGACTCCCGCTCCTGGGCCGCCCAACAGGAGTTCTTCGACCCTCACGCCCACAACGTCTTCCTCGATCTACGCGGCTACGGGGCTTCCGACAAACTGCCCCCCGACGCGGGCAGCGTCACCGCGCTGTACACCGCCGACCTCGCCGCCCTCATCACCCACCTCGGCCTGCAGAGCCCCACAGTGATCGGTTTCGCCTCCGCAGGGCACGTCGCCCTGAGATTCGCCGCTCAACACCCCCGGCTGCTGGGCAAGCTGGCCGTCCTCAACGGCTCACCCAAGTTCCGCCGCAGCGACGACTGGCCGCACGGTTTCGACGACCACGGCATCGCCCACTTCACCGATGCCGCCCGTGACAACGGAATCGCGGGACTCACCGACGCGGTCCTCGACCCGGGCCTGGTCTTCGCCGACGTCGACACCGCCCGCGCCACGGAGCTCGGCTCCTGGTTCCGCGAGATGAGCTACAACGCAGGCGTGCAGACCCTGCTCGGCTTCTTCGACAACATCTCACTCGACGACGACCGCCACCTGCTGCCCACCATCACGGCCCCCACCCTGGTGATGAGCAGCACGATCGGCCAGGAAGTCCCCACGAGCGTCTCCCTCCACCTCCGCCAGACCATCCCCCACGCCCGCCTGGCCGAACTCCCCGGCGCCGACCACTTCGCCTTCGCCACCCGTCCCGACCTCGTCAACGCCCTGCTGCACGCGTTCGTCTTCGAGCGACCGGGCGAGGGCTGAGCGGCGAGATTCGGGGGGGCTGTCCTGAATTGACCAGCAGGGGTCTATCATGATTTAGGTTCTTACAAGATTTTCGTAGCCGGTGATCGCTTCAACTTGTCTGTGGCGTCGGCTGGTTGACGGTGTCAGGCTGGCTGTGTGTCTTGTCGCGGTGGGGGACCTGCTACCGAATCTGGCCGCGGTGCAGGTCGAGCGCGTGGAGGCCAACGGGAACTTGCTGCGGATCACTGCCCGGACCAGGGATGACACCCCGGCAGCATGTCCGGGGTGCGGGCAGGCGTCGGACTGGGTGCATTCGCGTTACGTGCGGCATGTCGCGGATGAGGCGGTGGGCGGGCGCTCGGTCGTGGTCGACTTATCGGTGCGCCGCCTGTACTGCGAGAACTCCGCCTGCGAGAAGACCACCTTCGTCGAGCAGGTCGCGGGGCTGACCCGACCTTACCAGCGCCGCACTCCAGCCCTGCAGAAGGTGGTCGACGCGGTCGCCGTGGCGCTGGCCGGATCGGCCGGAGCCCGCCTGCTGGGCGTGCTGCACCACGTCCTGTCCTGGGCGAGCGTGCTGAACTGCCTGATGCGCATAACGGCGCCTGCCCGATCGGCTCCGCGGGTCCTGGGCATCGACGAGTTCGCCCTGCGCAAGGGGCACCGCTACGCCACCACCCTGATCGACGCCGAGACCGGCGAGCGTGTCGAGGTACTGCCGGACCGGAAGACACAGACGGTCATCGCCTGGCTGAAGGCTCACCCCGGCATCGAGGGGGTCTGCCGGGACGGGGCCGGGGGCTTCGCCCAGGCCACCACCGACGCCGACCCCACGATCGTGCAGGTCTACGACCGCTGGCACCTGTGGCACGGCCTGGCCGAGGCAGTGCTGAAGGAAGTCGGCGCCCACAGCGCCTGCTGGGCCAAGGCCGGCCCGCCGCTACGGGAGGGCACGCGTGCGCAGACCACACGCGAGCGGTGGCAGCAGGTCCACCAGCTGCTGGACGCCGGCGTCGGCCTGCTGGAATGCTCCCGCCGACTGGACCTCTCCCTGAACACCGTCAAGCGCTACGCCCGCCACAGTGAGCCCGAACACATGGTCCGGGCACCGCAGTACCGGCCCACCTTGGTCGACCCCTACCGCGACCACCTGCGCCGGCGTCGAAGCGAGGACCCCGCGGTGCCCGTCACCCACCTCCTGCGCGAGATCAAGGAGCTGGGCTACACCGGCAGCGCGAACCTCCTGGTCCGCTACATCACCCAAGGGCGGGTCGAGGCCGACCACGCCGCCCTCTCCCCGCGCCGGGTCGCCCGGCTCCTGCTCACCGACCCCGCCCACCTGCGTGAAGACAAGCTGCTGCTGCGTGACCAGCTCACCGGAGCCTGTTCGGAGATGACCGCCCTGGCCGCCTCGGTGCGCGACTTCGCCACTCTGCTAACTCCAGACGAGGCCAACGCCGTGGCGCTGACCGGCTGGATCGCCCAGGTCCGGGCAGCGGATCTGCCCTTCATGCATTCTTACGCCACCGGCCTCGAGCGCGACCGCGCGGCCGTCGACGCCGCCCTGACTCTGCCCTGGCACAACGGCCGTACCGAGGGCGTCAACAACAAGATCAAGCTGATCAAGCGGCAGACCTACGGCCGCGCCGGACACCCCCTCCTGCGCCAGCGCATCCTGCTCAGCTGACCTCATGGCGATCACCGGCTACGAAAATCTTGTAAGAGCCATGATTTAGGCTCCTGCCCGTAATCGGTGGTAGCGCTGTGTAGTGATCACTGGAGGAGGATGCGGTGGCGGAGCAGGGGGAACCCGGCTCGGCCGTGCATCTGCCTCATGATCCGTTTGGTTCGCGTGTTGACGCCCTCGGTGCGGCCGTTGTGGTACGGGAGGGTGAGTCCTGCGTCGACGGCGGCGCGGTCGAGTTCGAGACCGTTCGCGAAGGAGTGCAGGTGGGGCAAGTCGGCGGCGCGAACCGTGGTGATCCAGTCGGTGAGCTTTGGTGTCGTTGCCCTCCGCCGGGGTCAGCAGCTGAGCGAACTCTCCGGTGAGGCGGGCGAGTTCGGTCATCTCCGGGCAGGCTTCGGTGAGTACCCGCAGGAGTGCGGTGTCCTTGTCACGCAGGTTCTCGGGACGGGTGAGCAGGAGGCCGGCGAAACGCTGCGGCGTCGTGACCGGCATATCGCCCTCGGCGCGGCCCTGGGTGATGTAGCGGTAGAGCAGGTTGAGGCTCCCGGTATAGCCCAACTCCTTGATCTCCCGGAAGAACTGGGGGACGGGAACGGCCGGGTCTTCCGCGCGGCGCGTGCGCAGGTGGTCGCGGTAAGGCTCGACGAGCGTGGGCTTGTAGCGGGGTGCGCGGCGGTCGCCGGTGGGCTTCTTCATGCGGGCGTACCGCTTGACGGTGTTCAGGGCGACATCGAGGCGGCGGGCGCATTCGAGCAGGCCGACGCCCTGGCCGAGCAGATGGTGAACCCGCTGCCAGCGCTCGCGCGTGGTCTGCTCGCGTACGCCCCCGGGCCGGGCGGGGTTCACAGCGGTGGCCCAGCAGGCGGCGTGGGAGCGGACCTCGGCCAGGACCTTGCCGCACAGGTTGGACCAGAGATGCCACCTGTCGCTGACCTGCACCGCTTCGGGGAGGCCCTGGCGGATCGCCTCGCCGCAAGAGACGGAGCCATCCCGGCAGACGTACTCCGCCCCGGGATGCTCGCGCAGCCACGCGACCAGGGTCTGGGAAGTGCGGTCAGGCAGGACGTCGATCCGCTCGCCGCTCTCGGCGTCGGTGATCACGGTGGCGTAGCGGTGCCGGCGCTTGAGGGCGAAGTCATCGACGCCGAGCACGCGCGGGACGCGCAGCGGCGGCAGCGCCCTGCGCATAAGCATGCGCAGAGCGGTCGAACGGGAGATCGCGCACGCCAGCACGCGTGAGAGGCGGGCGCCCGCCCGGCCCGCTAATACGAAAATCCCGCTCCCGCTGTCTGATTCCGCTGCTCAGGCGGCCTCGACTGGTTGGAGGACCACTTGATAGCCGAGTTGATTGAGCTGACTCACCAGCCGTCGGGTCTGCCGGGCGCGCCCGGTCCGGTGGAGGAAGTAGTCGCCGCCGAGGTCGGCGTATCGGACGTCGTTGGTGAACATGTGCCAGATGCTGATGAGGATGGAGTGCTCGAGGGCGACCAGAGCACGCTTCTTGCCCCGGCGGGCGGCCAGGCGTCGGTAGCGGGCGGCGAGGTAGGTGTCCTTGGTCCGCGCGGCGGAGACCGCGGCCTGGCCGAGCGCTGCCTTGAGCCAGGGGTCGCCGTGACGGGTCTTGCCGGTCGGTCGTTTACCGGCGGATTCATGGTTGCCGGGGCAGACTCCGGCCCACGAGGCCAGGTCACCCGCGGTGGGAAACCGGGCGATGTCCGCGCCGATCTCGGCGAGGATCACCTCGGCGGCCCGGGTGCTGACGCCGGGGATGGTCAGTAAGAGCTCGACGCAGCGCCGAAAGGGACTGAGCTGGGTGTCGATGTGTTCGCTGAGCCGATTCTCGGTCGCCGTGCAGGCGTCGATGCGGTCCAGCATGGTGCGGGCCAGAAAGGCGTGATGGTCGCCGAAGCGGCCGGTCAGAGCCTCGACGAGGGTCTCGGTCTTGCGGCGCATGCTGCCCTTGGCCATCTCCGCCAGGATGTGGGGGTTGCGCTCTCCGGCGATCAGGGCTTCCAGCATGGCCCGCCTGGAGACACCCAGGATGTTGGAGACCACGGACGACAGCTTGATCCCGGCGTCTTCCAGGAGCTTCTCCAGCCGCTGGGCCTCGCGGGTGCGTTCACGGACAACCTCGGTGCGGTAGCGGGTCAGGTCCCGCAGCTGCCTGATCGGCTCCGGCGGCACGAACGAGGGACGGACCAGGCCGTGTTCGACGAGCTGGGCGATCCACTGGGCGTCGTTGACATCGGTTTGGCGACCGGGGACGGCCTTCATGTGACGGGCGTTGAGGAGCCAGCACTCCAGGTCGTGTTCGAGCAGGTAGAACACCGGTTTCCAGTAGATGCCGGTGGCTTCCATCCCGACCAGGGTGATGCCCTCGGCGAGCAGCCAGTCCCGCATGGTCAGCAGGTCCCGGGTCATGGTGGAGAACGTCCGGGTCTCGGCACGACGACGTTTACCGGTGCCGGGTACGCGGATCGTGACCTTCACGTCCGCCTTGCTGATGTCGATCCCCGCACAGCGTTCATGCAGCACTTCCATTGCTCCGGCACCCCCTTCCGACCACGGCCGCGAGCACGCGACCGCCCGGCAGGGGTCCGGCAGGCTGAAGACTCTAATACGCGCGCTCGAAGCAGCACTTCCGGGTGCCTGTCGATGGACCCCCAGCGTCCTACTAACTCTCGGGCTCGGAACGCGCCAAGAGGGCACGACGTCCGCCGGACGGCCACCCACCGATTTTCACCCGCTCAGGGATCCTGCTGGCCAAATGTGGGGTCACGCCGCGAGGGTGAGGTCGAGGCGGGCGAGGTGGCTGGTGCGGGTGTGGTCGAGGGGCTGGCCGTTCCACCAGGCGTCGAGGCGGATGACGTTGAGGGCGACGGCGGAGTAGACGTGCTCAAGATGGGTCTTCGCGAGCCCGCGATAGCGGGCGCGGCGGCTGCCGGTGACCGCTATGGCCTGGCGGATGGTGCCCTCGACGCCGGCCCGCAGGGCGTATTTCGCCCGCCATTCCTGGTCTTCCTGGGCGGTGTGGTTCGCGTGGATGAGTTCTTGCAGCGGCCGTGGCCGCAGGGTGAGTTGGCGGCCCCAACGGGTGGCGTTGGTGCATTCTGCTCTGACGGGGCAGGGACCGCAGTCGGCCTGGTCGAAGCGGACCACGATCACGTCGCGGCCCTTCTGTCTGGCCGGGCTCCAGAACCGGCTGGTGGCGCCTTGGGGGCAGGTTGCTTTGTGGGCGTCCCAGTCGATGGCGAAAGCTTCGCGCTGGTAGCCGGATTTCTCCCGGTACTGGCGGGACGTGCCCGTCAGCAACGGCGTGACCAGTGTGATGCCGAAGGCAGCCCGGGCACCGACGACGAGTTCGACGCTCGCGTAGCCCGAGTCCAGGTAGTGCTCGGCGGGCAGCAGGCCCCGGCCGGCGAGGGCTTGGTGGACGGGCTCGACCAGCTTCACGTCGGGCACGGTCGCATCGGTGGTCGCGACATGCGTGATCAGATTCGGGACAGGAGGCCGTGCCCGCCGACCGACCCGCGAAACCCCGTCATCGGGCCGGGGCAACTGGCAGATCTCGCTGATGTGCAGCTTGTAGCCGGTCCAGTGCAGATCTTCCTTGGTGCCGTAGCGGGCATCAAGGTCATAGGGCGAGGTCAGACGCACTCTGCCGGGCGGGAGACCATCCTTGTCCGCCTCCCGCCGCTTGACCACCTCCCGCCCATGGCTGTCGGTGGTGATCCGGTAGTTCTGCACGGTGATCTGCCGCAGCACCTGGACCGCGGGCAACTCCCGCAGCCAGACCGGCGCGTCCGAGTGGTAGACCGCCCGCAGCAGGGCCACAGCGTCACGGCCGTAGCCCAGAGCGAGTTCGTCCCGCTGGGCCTGGGAACCGGGCGGGCGCCAGTACGCGTCGATCCGCCGCCCGTAGCGTCGATTCCACTCGGTGACCTCCAGCACCTGTGCCACCCACTGCGGGACCGCGGCGGACAGGGCCTCCAGCGCGGCCCGCACCGTCTCCCCGGCCAGCTCCAGCCGGTTCAAATCCCGCACCGCCGCCAGCACATGAGTGGAGTCGGTGCGCTGCCTGCCTCCTGCCTTGACCAGGCCCTTCTCCTTCAACGCCGCGAGCAGCAGATCCAGCACCCGTTCCTCCAGGCCGTGCTCGACCACCCGGGTGCGGAACTCCGAGAGCACCGAGGCGTCGAAGCCGACGTCCTCCAGCTCCAGGCCCAGGCAGTACTTCCACGACAGATCGAACCTGACTCGCTGAACAGCGGCACGGTCGGTCAGGTTCTCCACCATCTGCAGCACAGTCACCATCGCCAGACGTCCCGGCGACCATCCCCGCCGGCCCCGGCGTCCGAACGCCTCGGCGAACTCCGCATCCGCGAAGAGCCCGCCCAACTCGTCCCGCAGCCGC
Organism: Streptomyces diastatochromogenes; assembly: GCA_001550305.1. Taxonomy (GTDB): domain Bacteria; phylum Actinomycetota; class Actinomycetes; order Streptomycetales; family Streptomycetaceae; genus Streptomyces; species Streptomyces mirabilis_D. The sequence continues at coordinate 15,900 of LRTP01000225.1, read as the reverse complement.
ATCGCCAACGGCGGTGCTCCGCGTCCCGCCGCTGCCCGCGCGACCTTCGCAGTCCCCTTGGGAACCTCGGGCCACTCTTCCGGCCGCAACGACATAACCCCACCCCCGGCGGCCAGGGACGACAAGACCGACCACCACGGTGCCAACAGCATCCCCAAACCCCAGGACACGATATTTGGCCAGCAGGATCCTCAGGGTGGCCCCGTCAGGGGCTCGGATTACTAACTCCCTCACCCCGCAGCCGAGTTGGTCGGCCAGGCGGTTGGTGCGACGCTGGTAGCGCTCCACGACACCGGGAACCTGCTCACGGAACGTCTGCCGCGGACAGCCGAGCACCGGGCACATCAGCCGCCGCAACCTCACCGAGACGACCACCCGCCGTCCATCCACCGGAACGTCCGCGACCCTCCGTCCGTGGAAGCCATGCACCCGCCCCGTCGGCTGCCCGCACACCGGGCACGGCACCGGGTCGTCCCGCGTCCGCGCCGACACCCAGATGACGCCTCCCCCGTCTGTCACGGCTTCGACGACGAGGACCGACAATCCCGAAAACACCACGCCCACAAGCTCATTGACATCCATCACAAGGTCATGATCACGTGCTGCTACTCGGTGTCACCACCGATTACGGGCCAGAGCCTAATTCATGACACTCCCACCACCAGAGTCAGTTTTGCTAACGGTCACCTGCGTAAACGCGTCGGATTCCGCGGCTCTCGCAGAGCTCTGACACAGATCGTGATCGTCATTCATGCGAGGGCTCTGTTGTTCACGGGTGCCACGGTCAGTGCGGTTGACGCAGTCCTGCGACCAGGAGTGTGACTAGCAGGCGTGCGTCGTAGCGGGGGTCGCTGTCAGCACCTATGCAGAGGTTTCCGACGCCACGCATGAGCTGGTAGGCGGTCAGGCCAGGGCGGATCTCACCGGCGGCGGCAGCGACGTCGAGAAGCTGAGTGCACACGGGCAGGAGGCGGTCGAGGAAATAGGTGTGCAGCGTGTCGAAGCCGGCATTGTCGGCCTGCAGTGCTGCCGCGAGGCCATGTTTGGTGACCAGGAAGTCGACGAAGAGGTCGACCCAGCGTCCAAGGGCGGCGTGCGGTGTCGGGCTGGTCGTCAGCAGGGCTGGTCCGGCTTCGGCGCAGGCGTCGACCTGGTGTCGGTAGACGGCGATGACGAGGTCCGCCCGGGTGGGGAAGTGGCGGTAGATCGTGCCGATCCCGACGCTGGCCTTGGCGGCTATGTCGCGTACCGGCGCTTCCACGCCCGAGGTGACGAAGACCGCGGTGGCCGCGTCCAGCAGGGTCTGCTGGTTGCGCCGGGCGTCCTTGCGCTTGGACTGGGCTGCTTGCCCCGCGCCCTTGCCACTGTCGTACACCGCACAACTCCCTCAGCTGCCGAACTTGCCAAGCGGAACGTCGTTCCGTATCCTTCCGGAGCGTGGTTCCGTTTGCTCATAATGCCAGAGCAGGGGCCCGACAACCAAGCCATGCATTGCCACCACGCTTTATCCGCAATGGAGGAATACGGTCATGCAGTACCGCACCTTGGGCCGCACCGGTGTGCAGGTCAGCTCCCTCGCGCTCGGCACGATGAACTTCGGCAGGATCGGGCGCACCACCCAGGACGAGGTCACCGCCATCGTCGATGGTGCTCTCGAGGGCGGGATCAACGTCATCGACACCGCCGACATGTACAGCGGTGGCGAGTCGGAGGAGATGGTCGGCAAGGCCATCGCCGGCCGCCGCGACGACATCGTGCTGGCCACCAAGGCGAGCCTGCCTATGGGCGACGAGCCCAATCATCAGGGCAGCTCGCGCCGTTGGCTGGTCACCGAGCTGGACAACAGCCTGCGCCGCCTCGGTGTCGACCACGTCGATCTCTACCAGATCCACCGGTGGGACCCGCGCACCAGCGACGAGGAGACGCTGTCGGCCCTGACCGACCTGCAGCGTGCGGGAAAGATCCGCTACTTCGGCTCCTCGACCTTCCCCGCCTACCGCCTCGTGCAGGCGGAGTGGGCCGCCCGCGAGCACCACCTGAGCCGCTACGTCACGGAACAGCCCAACTACTCGATCCTGCAGCGCGGGATCGAGACCCATGTCCTGCCCGTGACTCAGGAGTACGGGCTCGGTGTGCTGGCGTGGAGCCCGCTGGCCTCGGGCTGGCTGTCTGGTGCGATCCGCGAGGGCCGGGACATCACCACCAACCGATCCACGTTCATGCCGCAACGCTTCGACACCACCATCCCCGCCAACCGGGCCAGGCTCGACGCAGTCGAGAAACTGGCCGAAGTGGCAGACGGGGCCGGCCTGACGCTGATCCAGCTCGCGCTCGGTTTCGTCACCGCGCACCCCGCGGTGACGAGCGCGATCATCGGTCCCCGCACCCTGGACCACTTGGACTCGCAGCTCGCCGCCGCTGACACGGTCCTCTCCGCCGACGTGCTCGATGCGATCGACGCGATCGTCGCCCCCGGTGTCGACCTGGCCGCACACGAGAAGAACGACACTCCGCCCGCGCTGCTCGACCCGTCGCTGCGACGGCGCTGACGGCCGGGCCCCACGCGCCGACTACGCACAGAAACTGAGAAGCCGTATTCCTATCGATCATGAGGACGGTTCTGATCGAACAGGGTGCCTGGTCGGGTGATCTTGGCCGGGTGGATGCATGAGAACAGGGCCCCTTGGTAGCTCGGGGGTTGCGACGCCACTCGAGTATCAGGAGGCCCTGTTGTTCCAGTCTTGCGTTTCCGCCCTCGTCCCGTCCAACGCTGGACCAGCCGACCTGGTGGGCGGGGACGCTCCGCAAGGGCCGGAAGACGATCCCCTACCCGGCTGAGCATCGTTCGGCATCGCTCGGTGACATCGGCCCCGGCTGAAACCCCGGGCCCATCCGCGGCGTCATGGATCATGTGCGGCGTGCCCCGTGCGTCGCGCCCGGCGGACGGCTCGCCGTCGACGGCTCACACACCGGGAGGTATCTATGGTTCCGCTCGTTCGCCCGCGACGGTTCGCCCTGGCGGTTGCCGCCGTGCTCGGGGGCCTGGCCACGGTGGCCGCGTGCGCCCCGGGCAACGGCGATCCCGATCCCCAAGCGGTCAGTGAGATCGCCGTCTGCACGGATGTGCCGGTCCATGCGTGGGTCACCATGAACATCGGAACCGAGACCCGGCCCGAGAACAGGAAGGTCGACTACGACGTTGAGGCCAGCGGTCATGGCCGGGACCCGTTCGGCCGCACCGAGGCACGGGGGTGCGATCGCGCCGCCGGAGCATTCGGGTCCCGCGTGGTCTTCAAGGCGCCGGGGCTGAACGGGGGCCGACCGTACTCGGCGACCGCGCCGGCCGACGCCGGGCATCTCCTGGTGGTCCGTTTCACCAAGCACGCCGACGACACGGTGACCGGGACACAGGAACTGGTCAACGCGCGCGAATGAACACGTCCGTCGGCTGCCGGACGGTCCAAGCTACTGAGGTTTTCGACCTAAGGGCTTGCAGGGAATCAAGGTGTTGCTTCCCGTTCTGGAGCTCGTTGGTGTGGTATGCGCATCCCGGACGAGACTCGTGACCAACTCGCTGTGAAGTTCGCGGTGTTGCTCCCGCATCTGGACGAGCGGCAGCGACGGCTACTGATGGCCGCGGAGGCCCGGGCGCTGGGACACGGCGGTGTCCGCGCCGTGGCACAGGCCGCTGCGGTCAGCGAGACGACAGTCCGCAAAGGCGTGTTCGAACTCGAGGCGGGCGAGGAGCCTCTGGGCCGGGTGCGGCGTCCGGGCGGGGGCCGCAAACGAGTCGCGGATCTGGATCCGCGGCTGCGGCCGGCACTGTTGGCGCTGGTTGAGCCAGATGTACGGGGCGACCCGATGTCGCCGCTGCGCTGGACGGTGAAGTCCACCCGCACGCTGGCCCAGGAGCTGACCCTAGCTGGGCACCGTGTCAGCGCCGACACCGTCGCCGACCTGCTGCGGGAGGAAGGCTTCAGCCTGCAGGCCAACGCCAAGACCATCGAGGGCAGCCAGCACCCGGACCCGCGATGCCCAGTTCCGCTATCTCAACGAGCAGGCCCGCGAACACCGGGACACCGGCCAACCGGCGATCAGTGTGGACACCAAGAAGAAGGAGGTGCGACACGATGCTGCACGAGATGAGTGAATGCGCTGGTCAGAGGCTCGACGAGTGACGTCGACAGCGTAGTTCCTGGCCAGTGCTCAAGGCCAGTCCCCACCCCGACGTGCGTTGCCGGTAACGGCTCGGTGCGGAGCTCGGGGGAAAAGCGGCTCTCCTGCCGTATGTGTGGGTCATTCTGTGGTGGGTTGGCGGCCGGGGAGGGTGGGTTTGTCTCCGGCGAGGGTGAGCATGACGAGGGCGATGATGGCGTCGGCGGTGTGGAAGCCGAAGCCGCGGCGGATGATCAGGCGGGTCTTGGTGTTGGTGGACTCGATCAGTCCGTTGCTCATGCCGGTGGTCAGGGCGGCGCGGATCGCTTGATGTCGGCGGCGGATGCGGCGTTGGAGGTCGACGAAGCCGTCGATGCGGCAGCGGCGGGCCCAGCCGATCCACCGGTCCAGAGCGGTCAGGGCGGCGGTGGGTCGGGTCTTGGCCAGGGTGAATACCGCGCGGGGGGCTTCCTTCAGACGCCAGGCGCGGTGCAGGCGGGGATCGGTGGCGGCGATCCAGGTGAGTTTCGCGGCCTGCCGATCGGTGAGGTCTGCCTGGTTCTTCCACAGCGCGAAGCGGGAGTCTTTCAGCGCCCGGGCGGTGTCGGGATCGGCGGCCTGGTGGCGGGCCCGGTTCCACGAGGCACGGCGTTCGGCGTCCAGGGCGTCGGTGGCCCAGGCAACCACATGGAACGGGTCCATCACGCGCACCGCCGACGCGGCCCGCTCCGCCAGGACCTCGGCGATCCAGGCGGCGCCGTCGGCGCTGACGTGGGTGAGCCGGGCGGTGCGCCGTTGCCCGAGGGCGTTGAAGAAGCGGTGCAGGACGTCCTTGCCGTGCCCGTCGGCCATCCACACCACCCTCGCGGTGTCGTGGTCCACGACGACCGTCATGTACTTCTGCCCCTTGCGGTGGCTGATCTCGTCGATGCCGATCCGTCGCAGCCCCGACAGGCGGTCCACGGCCCGGTCGCGGTCGGCGACGTACCGCTCGACGATCGCCCCGACCGTGCGCCAGGAGGTCCGCATCAGCTGCGCGGCCGCGCTCTTGGAGCACTCGGCGGCCATCCACGCCGCCTGCTGATCGAAGGCGTGGGTATGCCCGGCGCCGTGACGGGCCCAGGGCACCGCAGCGACGGTCGTCCCGTGCTCGCGGCAGGCCACCCGCGGCGCGTCAGCCTCCAGGAACACCCGCAACACGCCGTGGTCGAGGTCCCGCCACCGGCGCCGCCCCCGCCCCGTGTCGTACCAGGGCGCCGGACGCCGGCAGATCCCGCACCGCTGCCGACGAAGCGCATCGGGTCGTACCGACACGATCACACACTGTTCGTTCTCATCGATCCGGACGCCCTCGACCACCGTGTGTTCGGCCGTCAGCGTCCGCTTCCATATCCTGAAGAGGGACACGCCGTTTTCCTGCTTGATCAAACTTGAGCCCAGACACCTCAAGGATCACAGGAGACGGCGTGTTTCCCGTATCAGCCCAGGCCAGGGCACCCACACATACGGCAGGAGAGCCCCAAACGTGGGGCATGCCTCGACCCCGAGGCCGCGGGGAGGTCGCCGCACTTCGCGCGGTGGTGGACGGAGAAGGAGGCCGGCCGCGGCGCGGTCGCGCTGAAGTGGTCGGCGCCGGGCGCGCCGACAAAGATCCGTCCCGCCGCTCCGGTGTCCCTTTCGGGCGCCAAGAGCCTTGCGCTACGCGTGTTCGTGCCGCCGAACACGACCGGCACCGAGCTGGACGTGGCCGTCACCGACTCCAACGGCCGCCGGGCCGGGCTCGGCCAGGTCCAGGTCGACGGGCTGCCGGGCACCGACCGCACCGCCTCCTACTGGGCGCGCGAGCTGCGTGTCCCGCTCACCGCGGCCATCCGCGCCGGCCTCGACCTGAGGCACGTCAAGTCCCTTGAGCTGACCCCGCGTTCAGCGTCCGGACGGGCCTGGCTGATGGATGCCTGGGGCTGGGCGCCCGGTAGCCCGGCGGCCAGGGCCGCGACGCTGCCGCGCGTCGACATCGGCCGACTCACCGTCAAGGAGGGCGACTCGGGCACCCTCACCTACCACATCCCGGTCCAGGTCTCCGGGCACGGCAGCGGCACGGTCCGCTTCTCCGTCCTCGACCCGGACACCGGACAGGCCAAGGACGAGCTGGTCACGGTACGGCCGGGCAGCTCCCCCATCGACGTGCCCGTGAAGGTGAAGGGCGACACACGCTTCGGCTACGACGAGCAGTACGACGTCGTCGCGAAGGCCGTGCGAGGCGCCGTCATCGGCTCGTACCGGGGCGGGGTCACCGCGGTGAACGACGACCCCGCGCCCTCGGTCACCCTGACGCCTGTCACGGACCGGGTGACCGAGGGAGGGACGCTGACGTGGCGGCTCTCGCTCTCCGAACCCGCCGAGGTGGACATCCTGCAGCCGATGCGGGTGCTTGCGGTCACCGAGGGCGCCGAGCTGTCCACCAAGGACGTGGACCCGCGGTGGCTGATGGACCGCGCAGGTGAGCTCCCCGACCCGGAGCGCGCGCTCTCCCGGGCGAACCTGTGGGTGGGGACGGACATCCCGGCAGGGAACACCACCGCCGACTTCACCGTGCCGACGGTGACGGACCAACTGGCCGAGCCGGCCGAGTCGCTACGCCTCGCGCTGACCGACGACAACGGCGAACCGCTTCCCGGCCGTCCCGTGCTGACGGGCACGGTGGTGGACGCACCGTAAACCGCCCTGCGCAGGGGGCATGGACAGCGTGGTCCATGCCCCCTGTGTGTCACCGCGGGACGCGTCATGGCGACGGATTCGCCGGTCTTCGACAACGCCCGTTCCCAGATGGGCCCGGCCCTCCACCGACTGCTCGCCGCGGGCGCAGCACCGGTACGATCCGCGACGGCGTCCACGGGAGGACGGTCCTGCGTGCGCTGGGCGGCATGACAGGCCACGGCCGTTCGGCTACCTGAGCTCGGCGTCGGTGTAGTAGCCGCCCGCGACCAGAACACTGTCGTAGTTGGTCTTGTCGACGCTGATGGGCTGCAGCAGGTAGGCGGGCACGACCTTGGCGCCGTTGTCATAGGTCCTGGTGTCGTTGAGCTGAGGCTTCCTCTTGTTGAGCACGTCGTCGACCATGTTCGCGGCGACATCGGCGAGCAGTCGACTGTCCTTGTAGACGGTCTGCGCCTGCTGACCCGCGATGATCGACTTGACCGAGGCCAGTTCGGCGTCCTGCCCCGTGATGACCGGGAGCGGCTTGCTGAGGGAGCCGTAGTCGTTCGACCTCAGCGCCGCCAGGACGCCGATGGATATGCCGTCGTACGGCGACAGGACCGCGTCCACCGTCTTCGTCCTGTACGACGTGGCGAGGATGTTGTTCATCCGCTTCTGCGCGGTGGCACCGTCCCAGCGCAGGGTGGTGACCTGGTTGAGCGCGGTCTCGCCGGATCGGACGACCAGTTGCCTGCTGTCCAGGAACGGCTGCAGAAGGTGCAACGCGCCGCTGAAGAAGTACTTGGTGTTGTTGTCGTCGCTGGAGCCGGCGAACAGCTCGATGTTGAACGGACCCTTGCCGTGCTCCAGGCCGAGCTTGTCGATGATGAAGCGGGCCTGGAGCCGGCCGACCTGCTCGTTGTCGAAGGAGGCGTAGTAGGTCACGTTCTTGGTGCCGAGGATGAGCCGGTCGTAGGAGATCACCGGGATGTTCGCGTCGGCGGCCTGCTGGAGCACCTTGTTCAGCGACTTGTTGTCGATGGCCGCGATGATCAGTGCGCTGACGCCCTGCGTGATCAGGTTCTCGATCTGCGAGACCTGGGTTGCCGGGTCGTTCTCGCCGTAGACCAGCTTCGTCTTGTACCCATTGGCCTGCAGGTCCTTGACGACGCTCTTGCCGTCGGTGATCCAGCGCTCGGAGGCCTGGGTCGGCATGGCGATGCCGATCGTGCCGCCCTTGGAGCTGCCCGTGCTGCTCTGGCCGCCGCAGGCGGACATGGTGAGGGCGACGGAGGCAGTTCCGGCGATGGCGGCGAAGGCGGCTCTGCGATTGCGCATGGTGATCGTTCCTTGTTCTTCTCGTCGTTGAGAAAGGTGACGGCGTGTCAAATATCTGTGAGGAGGCGAGGGTTGAGCGAGCCGGGCGGCCGACGGGCAGGTCGAGCGCGAGTCGGTGCCGTGCCGCAGCCGGAATGAGATCCCCGCGTATGGGTGCCGTACGGGTGGATCCCGGGCGCCCTGAACAACCCGAACGTGAGGTGAAGCGGTGCGCCGCGGCGGATCGGCTCGGCGACCTTGCAGATCCGCACGCAACCACCGAGGTCGTCGGGGCCTTTGGTGCGCATCTCCACGGGAGTGAGCCACCAGTATTCCCTGGCGAGATGACCGACGGTCAGGTTCTGGGCAACATTGTGGAGTTGGGCCTCATGAGCCTCGGCGCCTCGCGGATCGCCGATCGACGCGCCGCGGCCCAGACATCCGGGTCTTGCCGATTCGCGTGACCCCTCCGCCGGTGCGCACCTGAACGTACGTCGGGCCGCGCCGCGGGGTTACGTCCACACGTGTTCCAACTCCGGTGATGCACAGGGCAGTTGCCTTTCAACCGTTCGAAATGTCGTCACACGTTCGGAACGTAGGCGTGACCCTAGGAGGGCGGGCGCGGGGTGTCAACGGGGGAGGACTGGTAAGGATTACGGAAAGGTGTTGTAGATTCGCTCCCTGAAAGCTCGGGCCTGTGCCGCCCACAGGACTGCGTCACTGGTGAGGCAGGCGAGGCCGCCTCTGACACCGGGCGGCCCGTTCCCCTCCGGAGGCCGCGCCGACGTAGCCTGAATGCTCCGCACCGAACTCCCGCTAGGAGCACCGTGAGCATCGCAGAGCCGCACGCCGGACCGCCCGCCTGGCGGCTGCTCCTCGGGTACGTACGACCGCATCGATGGGCGCTGCTGGCGGGCGCGTTGCTGGCGCTGACGACGGGCGCCACCGGTCTGGTGCTGCCGCTGGTGGCCCGGGGGCTCATCGACGACCTGTCGCACGACCGGCCCATCGGGCGGGCGCTCATCGGCATGGCGGCGCTGGTGGTCACCAACGCCGCGGTGGGGGCGCTGGGTTCGTACGTACTGCGGCGCACCGCCGAGTCGGTGGTGCTCGGCGCGCGGCGCGCCCTGTCCTCGTATCTGCTGCGGCTGCGGATACCGGCCGTGGACCGCAGCGAACCGGGCGACCTGATGGCCCGCATCACCTCCGACACCACGCTGCTGCGCGAGGTCACCACCGATTCGCTGGTGGGCATCGGCACCGGCGGCCTCACCCTGGTGGCGACGGTGGTGATGATGGGCCTGGTCGACGTGGTGCTGCTCGGCGTCACCCTGGGGGTGATCCTGTGCGCGGGCACGGTGCTCGGCGTGATCGTGCCGCGCATCAACCGGGCCAGCAAGCAGGCCCAGGACGCCGTGGGCGTGATGGGCGCCTCGCTGGAGCGGATCCTGGGCGCGCTGCGCACGGTCAAGGCGTCGGGTGCCGAGCACCGGGAGGAGCAGACCATCCACGCGGCGGCCGAGGAGTCCTGGCGGCAGAGCGTACGGGCCGCCAAGTGGTCGGCCGCAGCGGGCAACACGGCCGGTCTCGCGATGCAGATCGCCTTCATCACGGTCCTCGCGGTGGGCGGCGCACGGGTCGCGACCGGCGCCATCCAGGTCGGCACGCTGGTCGCCTTCCTCCTCTACGTCTTCTATCTGATGTCGCCGATCCAGCAGGTCGTGGGCGCGATCACCCAGTACCAGACCGGCGCCGCCGCGCTCGCCCGCATCCAGGAGGCGCTGCGACTGCCCGCCGAACCGGACGCGCTGCCCGCGCCGCTGCCGACCCCCGGCGCCGCGCCGGCCGCGCTCACCTTCGACGACGTCCGCTTCCGGTACGCCGACGACCTGCCGTACGTCCACCACGGCGTGACCTTCTCCGTCCCGGCCCGCGGCATGACCGCCTTCGTCGGCCCCTCCGGCGCCGGCAAGACCACCGTGTTCTCGCTGATCGAGCGGTTCTACGACCCCGAGGCGGGCGTCATCACGGTCGACGGCCTTCCCCTGGAGCAGTGGGACCTGCCCCGGCTCCGGTCGGCCATCGGGTACGTGGAGCAGGACGCCCCGGTCCTGTCCGGCTCCCTGCGTGACAACCTGCTGCTGGGCAACCCGGAGGCCGACGACGCCGATGTCACACAGGTGCTGAAGACGACCCGGCTCGACGGGCTGGTCGCCCGGCTGCCGCGCGGCCTGGACACGCTCGTCGGGCACCGCGGCACCAAGCTGTCCGGCGGCGAACGCCAGCGGGTCGCGATCGCCCGCGCGCTGCTGCGCCACCCCCGGCTGCTGCTCCTGGACGAGGCGACCTCGCAGCTCGACGCGGTGAACGAGGCCGCGCTGCGCGACACGGTCGCCGATGTGGCCCGCACGACCACGGTCCTGGTGGTCGCGCACCGGCTGTCCACCGTGACGATGGCCGACCGCATCGTCGTCATGGACGCGGGCCGCGTACGCGCCGTGGGCACCCACCGGGAACTGGTGGCCGGGGACCCGCTCTACGCGGAGCTGGCCGCGACCCAGTTCCTCGCGACGGCGGGCTGAGGACAGCGGATCGTCGCGCGTTCTCCGTACGAAGTTTCCTTCACTCGACCCGGGACACATATGTCTGCCCCCGGCACGGGGTGCCGGGGGCGGACGCGGGCGGACAGGCCAGGCCCGACCCGAAGGACAGGGCCTAGGCCTGGAGGCCCGGGAGGAGTCCGGTGACGGGGGCGACCAGGTCGGTGACCTGGTGCAACTGGTTCAGGTCGTTCAGGCGGTTGAGTCCGCCCAGTTGCTCGGAGATTCGCGGGATGTCGGCCTGGTGCCCCGCGGGGATGTCGCTGACGGCGAGCGCGTCGAGCTGGGAGATCGGGTTCAGCTTCCCCGCGTCCGGGGCCTCGGCCGCGGACGCCATCGGCGCGGCGACACCCGTGACACCGACGGCGAGACCAACGGCGGCGACCATACGTCGTGTTGAGATCATGCTTGCAGCAACGGTCCCGGACGGCGCGCGGTCACGGCCGTCCCCCGCTCCTCACCCGAGAGGCGCATCGCACCGGCTGGGCTTGCCGTGGGCCATGGGGCGGAGGAGGCTCGGTAGAGAGGCCCTTCGCGGTCCCCTCCTTAGCGGATCGCGGCCTTCCAAGGAGGTCGACATGGGCACCATGGCAGGCCCCGCCTTCGACACCGAAGCGCTACGCCGGGGCATAGAAGGACACAATGCGGCGGATCTCCTGTCGCTCTACGCGGACGACGCGGAAATGACCATCGTCGACCGCAACACCCAGCCAAGTCACCCGATGATCAAACACGGTCGCGGCGAGATCGCCGAAATGCTCAACGACGTCTACAGCCGCGACATGACCCACAAGTTGGAAGAGTGTGTCGTCCAGGGCGACCACGTCGCGTTCACCGAGTCCTGCCAGTACCCGGACGGCGTGCGGGTACTCGCCAGCTCGATGATCTCGCTGCGGGACGGCAAGATCGTCGAACACACGCTGCTCCAGGCATGGGACGAGTAGGAAGGAACTGGCCGAAGGTCCAGATCAACTCTCGCCTGACCTGGACCTTCTCGGCGAAGGCCGAGATGGGTCGCTCGCGCTCGCAGCGCCCTCGGCTGCCACGACCAGTTTCCGCAGCAGGTCTGCGAGCATCCGCTTCTCTGCTGGGGTCAGTACTGCGAGCAGCGCGTTCTCACCCCGGTCCTCCGACACCGCGTGCTGTTCGAACGCGGCGTATCCGGCGTCGGTGATCCGCACCTCCACGCGACGCCGGTCTGCCGTGTGGTGGGTACGGGCGATCAGCCCCTCCTCCTCCAGCGGACCCAGCCGCGCCGACAGGGCGCCGCGGGTCAGCCCGAGCATGTCGGCGAGCTGCGAGGGGCTCGCCGCGTAGGGCGGGCCGAGTCTGCGCAGCATCAGCAGCACCTTGAACTGCCAGTGCTGCAGCCCGTCGGAGTCGAGCACGTCCCGGCGGGCCTGGGCCGCGTGCCGGGCCAGGATCGCGAGCCGGACGAAGATCTCCTCCTTGACCGGGTCCATCCAGTCGAGCTCCTTCGCCCAGACCGCGACGTGCCGGTCGACCGAGTCCGCCGCCGACGCCTGCCCCCGCGCGGACTTCGCCTCTCCCGCCGTCGCCTCTCCCGCCGTCGCCTCTCCCGCCTTCACATCTTCCATGCGCCACTCCGTAGATAGTTTTCTTGTGGATAGTTTTTCTGATTACTACTTTTCCCGCCATGACGAACACCGCAAGTACCCTTCGTACGGCCGTACCGCTCGACGAACTCATCGCCGCTGCAAGGGAGTTGAGGATCGGCGGTCGCTGGGAGCGCGCTACGCGCCTGCTCGACTCGGGCGGGGCGACCGATCCGAGGTCCCGTGCCCTCCTCACCCTCGCCGCCGCCGAAGTCGCCCTGGAGAGCGACTGGTTCGGCGGGACCGCCCTGGCGGAGCCACGGCTCGCCGACGCAGAGGAATGCGTCGAGGTCCTCATCGCGAGCCTCGACGGGAAACCCGCCGATGAGGCACAGGCCGACATCCGCTGGGATCTGGACTTCCTCCGACTGCGCCACGGCTACCTCGGGCAGCTGCGCGTCGACGGTGCCTTCCGTGCCGGACCCGACGGCAAGGATCCGGACGCGTCGGCCGCCCTCCGCACGCATGCCGAGCGGCTGCGCGGCGAGGCCCCGGACGACGTGCGCCGGGGCTGGGCCGAGATGTATCTGGGCCTCGTCGCCGACAACCTCTTCGCCGAGCGGGACGTCGCGCCCGGCCACTACGAAGCCGCGCTGTGCGCCGGTGAAGCGGGTGAGGCAGGTGGAACAGGTGAAGCCGGCGGCTCACACAACGCCGGTGACGACCTGCTCGTCCGTGAAGCGCTGCGGCACCTCGGCGATCACGACCACGATCACGGTGACCACGCACGGGCACGGGAGCGCTGGAGCAGGGCGACCGAGCTCGGCGCCCGGGCCGGGACCGTCCCCGGCACCCTCTCGCAGCAGCTGCTCCTGGCGGTGCTGACACGCGACGCGGGCGACGAGGCCGGGGCCGTCGCGCTGGTCCGCGAGATCGCCCGCTGGGCGGGGGCCGTCGGCGCCGTGACCACCGAGGCAGAGGCCAGGGGGTTCCTGGCCGGGGCCGATCCGACGGCGCCGCCCGCTCCCGCCGAGTCGGACAGCTGATCGTACGAGCTACCCTGGTCGCGGGCCGTGACTGGCGCTGAGGTGGACTACCACCGGGGAGCGGCCTGACGAACGGGTCTTTGCCGCGCGCCTGGGCGATTGTGTCAGCGACGCTCAGGAGTAGCTCATGTCCCAGGCCCAGCTCATGGACGGCGCGGGTCTCGCGCGCCGCATCGTCGAGGAGACCGCGAAGCGCGCGGCCGCGCTCACCGGGCGCACGGGGACGGCACCGTGTCTCGCGACGGTGCTGGTCGGCGAGGATCCCGCCTCGGTCACCTACGTCCGCATGAAGCAGAACCGCAGCCGCAAGGCCGGCATCGAGTCCCGGCACGTCGCCCTGCCCGCCGACACCACCACCGCCGAGCTGGTCGACACGCTGAAGGCGCTGTCGGGCGACCCGACCGTGCACGGCATCCTGCTCCAGCACCCCGTCGGACCGCACATCGACGAGCGGGCGGCGTTCGAGGCCATCGCGCCGGAGAAGGACGTCGACGGGGTGACGCTCAGCTCGTACTCGGCGATGAGCTTCGGGCTGCCCGGCTTCGTGTCCTGCACCCCCGGCGGCATCATGCGGCTCCTCGACGCGTACGACATCGACCCGGGGGGTCGGCGCGCCGTCGTGGTGGGGCGCAGCGCGATCCTCGGCAAGCCGGTCGGGATGCTGCTGCTCGGCCGCGACGCGACGGTGACGTACTGCCACTCGCGGACGACCGATCTCTCCTCGGTCGTCCGCGAGGCGGACATCGTGGTGGCCGCCGTGGGCCGGCCCCGGCTGATCCGCGGTGAGGACATCAAGCCGGGAGCCGTCGTGATCGACGCGGGCTACAACCCCGGAAACGTCGGCGACGTCGACTTCGACACCGCCCGCGAGCGGGCCCGGTTGATCACGCCGGTGCCGGGCGGTGTCGGCCCGATGACGATCGCGGTCCTGCTGGAGCAGACCGTGACCGGGGCCGAGCGCCAACTCGGCCTCCGGTAAAGAGTTTCCGCCTCGCCCACAGCGTTTCGGATTCGGCTGGAGCGTTTGGGATCCGGCTAAAGCGTTCGGGCGCCTAAGGCCTTTCGGGTTCGGCTACAGCGTTTCGGGTTCGCTCACAGGACTTCGGTCCGCGCTCAACGCATCCACGCGCTGTACGACATCACGTCCCCGGCCTTGACGCCGTACTCGGGATCGCCCTAAGTTGTTCAGCAACTCTGCTACGGCGTCGAGGAGTTCGGCTGTACCCATGGCCTCGATGCGGTCGATCTCGTCGAGGTAGGCGCGCAGCCGCTCGGCGTCGTGCGGCGGCCGGGCCACCGGCGGGGCGTCGCTCCAGCTCGGCGGGTAGGTCCGCCGGCTGAGGACGTGCCCGTCCTCGACCGTGCGGGGGACGGGGTCGGCGTCGGTGACGACCGGCCTGCCCGGATGACGGGGGTCGGTCGCCACGACGAGTTCCGTGTGACTGCCGTCGGCCTTCCAGCGGACCACGCGTTCCACGGGGAGGGTGATCGGCGGCCGGGCCCCCGGCCCGGAGGTCAGGCTCATGCTCCATGTCTGTACATGGGTGCCCTGGACGAGCCGCTGCGAGCCGGCGGACGCGGTCACTCGGTCGGCGAGCCGGTCCAGGGGTACGGGGGTGGAGCCCGCCTCGACGATCAGCGGGCGGGGTGCGGCCACGGCCGGGGTGGTGGTCGATCCCGACAGCGTGAGTGTCAGGACGACGGCACCGACGGCGGCCGCGGTGCCGACGCTCCAGACCCAGCGGCGCAGCGGACGGGGGCTCGTGCGGTGCCGTTCGCCGTGCAGCAGACGGTTGAGGCGGCGCTGCGCGTGCTGGTCGAGGGGGCGGTCGTGGAAGCGGGGGTCGGTGGCCGGCACCGGGTTGGCGCGGCGCAGGATGTCGAGTTCGTCAGCCATGGCCGTGCTCCTTCGGGGTGTCGCGGCGGGGCGAATCAGGGCCGCCGGCCACGGTGATGTGCATGCGGTCGATCTCGGTTCTGAGCCGGCGGCGGGCGCGGTGCAGGCGCATGGCCGCGGCGCGGCTGCCACAGCCGAGGGCGACGGCGACCTCGTCGACGCCGAGTTCCTCCCAGACGGTCAGGCGCAGTACCTCCTGGTCGGCCGGGGAGAGCCGGGCCAGCGCCTCGTGCACCCAGTCGCCCGGCGACGCGGAGTCGGGGCTGTCGACGACCTGTCTGCCGTGCGCGCTCTCGTCGTTGCCGATCCGGTCGAGGAGCCTGCGGCGGCGCCCGTAGCCGCGTACGGCGTTGGCCAGGCAGTGGCGTGCCACCCCGTACAGCCAGGGAAGCGGGGACGGCGGGAGGTCGGAACGGCGCCGCCAGGCGACGGTGAAGACCTCCGCCACCACCTCCTCGACATCACTGCTCCGGCCGTCCAGTCGCCTCGCCACGTAGCGGCTGACCGCCCAGTAGTGCTCGCGATAGGCAGCGGCGAAGGTGTTCTTCGCCGATCCGCACTCGCCCTGGCAACGACCGACAAACGAGAACACGAACGGGCTGCTGCGTCAGTACTTCCCGAAGGGCACCGAT
>LRTP01000224.1 GCA_001550305.1 Streptomyces diastatochromogenes | reverse complement strand
CCCGCGCGCGGGTCTGTAGCACGCTGCGCGTGCTACAACCGGTGATCGGCTTCGCCGATCACTCGACGGCGTTTCACGCCGTCTGCGGGCTCCGCTTCGCGGAGCCCGGCCCTCGTTTCACGAGGGCGGGAAGACGCCCGAGAGGCCGTTTCACGGCCTCTGACCTGCGCTTTTGCCGCTTCGCGGCTAAGCGCCGCCGCTTCGCGGCGAGGCTGGCAGCGAGGGGGCGGGTGGGGGTCTGCCGTTCCGTTTCGGCTCGAACTGGCAACCGATAAACCCGCTTTCCTCTCTCGCTTTTCTGTTGTTGCCCCAACATAGCCTATCTTGCATTGTTTAGCAAGGGGGGTGGTCGCCTCTTTATGGGTGCCTTTATCGAGGCTTATTCGAATAACCCAAAGAGGGGTTATTCTTATCGACCAAAGGTCGATTCCATTTGCCCCGCAGGGGCGGGCCCCAAGGCGCGAAGCGCCTTTTAGAGGGGCCCACCGCGCTAGCGGCTGCCCTTTAGGGCAGGGTCTTTTCCGCCCCGTGGCCGAAGGCCACATAGGGGGGCGGGCTTCCCCTATGGACCCGCGAAGCGGGGACACGTCCGCCCGTGCCCGAAGGGCACTTTAGGGGCGGACCAGCCCGAAGGGCTGTCGATTGGCCGCGCATTTTGGGCATGGAAAAAGGGTGGCGATTCCAGCGCCACCCTTTTTCTGTTGCCTAGTTGTTATCTAGGCCGTCTCTCCTTGCGTTAGTCCATGGTCATAGCGGCGAGCCATTCGGCCGCTTCCATGCCGTCGAGCGTTCCCTCGGGGCCGATGTCCTGCGGCGTGAGCTCGATCCCGTGCTCGGCCGCCTCGGCGATGATCTCGGCGCGGTCGGTCACTCCTCGCCCTCCTCGGCGACTTCGGCCTCGTAGTGCATGTATCCGGCTGCGACGAGGAGTTCCGGCTCGACGTCGTTGATCCGGGCGAGGTGGAACAGGTCCGCGAGGAGGTCCCCGCCAACCTCCCTGAGCTCGTCCTCGCCGACGTTGAGAGTGCCGTCGAAGTAGTTCTGTCCTGTCTCCTTCCCGAAGGCTTCAAGGGCCATCAGCGCCCAATGGGCGCGGGTGCGGTTGGCCTCTTCGGGGCCGTCGTCGTAGATGCTGGTCACTTGTTCCACCCCCACCAAGAGCCGATTTCCTCGACGGTCTCGCCGTAGTTCTCCTCGACCATTTCCGCGAACGAGGCGCCGGGCTTTGCGAGGCATGTAAGCGCCGCGTTTACGACGAGGTTGATTGCGTCCTCTTCGGGCTCGCCGATGCTGATTGATCCGAGGACCATGTCAGCACCCTGATTTACAGCGGTGCGGATTTGCTCCTCGGTGAAACCGAAATGCGGGATGGCAATTCCTGCGCGGCGTGCGTCGATGTACCGGCCGAGGGCTTCCGTCGCGCTGATCTGCGAAATGATCCGGGCGTATTCGGCGTTCGGGCACTGGTCGGAGGTGAGGAATTCCTCTACCGCCTCCATAAGGTCCGCGAGGGCGGCGGCGGGGTCCGAGACGTAGCCGAGGGTTCCGTCGGCTCCCACGGCCCATACGTCGGTGCCGTCGAGGTCGATATCGGAGACGGCGAGGAGTTCACCGCATCCAATGCACTTGAACATTCCGTCGGCCTGAATGCCGAACGGGGATTCTGCGCATGAGGCACAGATGATTGTCACCATGGGGTCACCTTTCGGGGTTGATCTTCCGTGGCGGTGACCAGGAAGCCACGCGGCGCCCCGTGTGCTTTTTGGCCCGGTGCGCGCCGTAGGCGCAGGGCCAAAAACTTTTCCGGTGAACGCGCCGAAGGCGCCCGGAAAAGCGGTCCGCGCTTGCGCGGACTGAATCGCGGTGAACGCGCCGAAGGCGCCCGCGATTCACCCGCAGGGCCCGCTAGGGCCCGGAGGGCGGCCCTCGGGGCGCCGTGTGGCAGCCTGGGCACCGCCACGGAAGAAAAGGGCCCGTAGGGCCGCTCAAGGGCCTCGCTGCGCCCTGCTGCGCCCGCCCCCGCCGTGCTGCGCCCCGAACATGCGAGGACCCCCCTCCCGGCCTACGGGAGGGGGGTCCTCGGGTGTTCTGCGGTGCTACGCCGCGCCGTGCCGTGCTGCGCCGCTCGCCACCCACTGGACGACGTCGCGGGCGCGCAGCTCGTCGCCGTCGAGGAGGCCGAGGAGACGCTCGGAGAGTTCGAGGGCGGTCTCGGCGTCCTCGCTCCGCAGGTAGCGCCATGCGGCGTGAGCGTTGCGGATCGCTCGCTCGTTGTCCGTCTCGGGCTGCGCCTTGGCCTCCTGGCGGCGCTCGGCGGTGTCGAGGAGGAGCTCGGTCACCTCGGCCCACTCTCCGGACTGCGGCGACTGCCGCACGGTGAGCGCGGCCCGGACGGTCAGCACGTTGACGGTGTACGGGTGCAGCGGGCCGTACTGCCCGGTGAGCGCGGTCTCGATGCGGTCGGCGGTGATGATGGCCTCGGCCAACCTGCCGGCCTTTTCGTACGCGACGAGCTCACTCCACGCACCGGAGTATTCGGCCGGCAGGAGGGCGGCCCACTCCGGAGACATGTCGGGGCGCGCCGCGGCTGCGCCGGTTGCCTCGGCCGCGGTGGCGGGCCGGGTGGCGGCGGTTTGCTGCGCCCGCTGGACGGCGGGGGCCGGGGGCACGGTGGGGGGCGCTGGGGGTGCCTGTACCGGCACCGAGGCGGGCATCGGTGCCGGTGTGGGGTGCGGGCGGTCGAGAGTCGTCACGGTGCCATCTACGGCCACGATGAGGGGCCAGGCCGACCCGTCCTGTTCCTTGGCCACGGCGCGGACCGGGCGGCCGTGTAGCGCAGCCTTGATGCGTACCTCGGCGAGGGCGGCGAGGCGCGCGGCGTTGACGTCACCGCCACCGCTGGTGATCTCCTCGCCGTCGACTGTGGCCGTGCCGGACGAGCTGAGCATGATCGTGTAAACCGGGGTCGGAGGGATCTGGTCGGGGTCGGTACTCATGGTCTTCTTTCTCCGCCTATCCACCCTTGGGGAAATAGGGCGGGGCCCATCCGAGATAGGTAGCGCCCCACTTGGTTTCGATATCTGTTGCGTCGACCACGTCGATATAGCCGGGACGCACAATATCGTTACTGGCGATTTTCCCGCCACCGAGATATACGGCGACATGCCCCGCCCGAGATCCGGTGTCCCAATACATCAGGGCGCCGGGGGGTGGGTTCCTGTCCTTGTCATGCTTGAGGGCGGGTGGCATTTCCTTGTAGTGGTCAATCGCGTACGGGACTCCGGAGAAGTTCCAGCCGTACACCTTGGCAACGAACGCGAGGCAAGCGCGGTACCACTCACCGGAACCGTTCTCTGCCTCGTTCCTGGCCCACTTGATCGCCGCCTCGGTGCTGCGGGGGTTCTTCACTTGGTGGGGCCAGGGAGCGTCTCCGTCATGGAACGGTTCGCCCGGCTCGCCGGGCTTCCCGGCTCCCTCGTTGTCGGTGTAGCACTCCTCGGGCCCGTCGGCCTGGTCGTCGCCGTTGGCGGCGTCGTCCTGGCCCTGGTCCTGGTCCCCGTCGTTGGCGCCTGCCTCGCCCTTGCGGTCGAGGTCGATGTCGGCCTTTTCGGCGATCTCGCGGGCGGCGTCCTCCTGTCCCGCGTAGAGGTCGGGGTGTGCTGACCGCTGGACCTTCTGGGCGGCGGTGCCGAGGTCCATGGTCTGCCACCCCTGTATGTCCGTCAGGCCGTGGATTCCACGGGTTGACTTGGGGTCGTCGCCGAAGAGGAACATGCCGGCCGCGTACTTCGGCTGCATGATCTGCGTCTTTGTGCCCCACCCCTGCGAGGGGCGTTGCTGGAACAGGCCGACCGAGTCGAGGTGGCCGTGATCCAAGTTGAGGAGCGTCGACTCCTGTAGCGCCGTCATCAGAGCGATAAGGGTTGCGCGTCCGGACAGGCCGCCGTCTGCGGCCACCTGATCAATGATCTTGGCGTTGGCTATTTGATCTTTGCGGTAGTTGGCGCTGCCGGGGTTCTGTGCGGTTCCCTCGCCGTCGTCGCCGAGGTCGACGCCGGGGGTTCCACGGCCGCCGCAACTGTCGGCGTATGCCTTCCCTCCGATGCCGGCGCCGAAGATGCCGACGAGCAGAAGGAAGATGAGGAACCCCACGGCGCCGACGGCCCCGGCCTTGAGGGCGAAGCCGCGGCCCGCCACCTTGGCCAGGGCGCCGAGCGCGTCGCGTCCGTCCACTACAGCCCCAGAATCCGGGAGACGCGCCACTCGGTGCCGCCGGGGCTGGTCAACTCGACCTGTAGAACGCGCTGTTCGTCGTAGTTGGTGTATCCCTCGACGTGGACTTTCGCGGTGACCTGCCGCCACACCCTGAGCGGGGTGTCTACGGGGAGGCCCTCCTTTTCAGGGCTCGGGACGGCCTTGATCGTGGTCACGGTGGCCACCCCGCCCCGGCTGACGAGCTTGTCCCATGCCGGATCGCTCGACGAGGCGAGGTTCTCGACGAGTGCCGGCGTCATGTAGGGGGCGGCCCGCAGGACGGGGGCGGTGTGGTCTCCGTCGGCCGGTGGGTTGCGGGTGAGGTATCGGCGGATCGCCTCCTCGGCGACGTGGTCGGCGTCGGCCAGGTCGACGGCCGAGGACGGGCTCGGCGAGGAGCTCGGCGAGCTCGTCGTCTCGTCCGTGCCCGGCTTGTCGTCCTGCACGGCCGGGGTGGGGCTCGCGCTCACCGAGGCGGCGGGCCGGTCTCCCCCACCGGTCAGGCCGGGCCACAACCACCGGGCGCCCGCGCCGAGTCCGAGGATCAGGGCGACGATCACCAGGGCGGCCGTCGGCTTGATCGGGTCTCGGCGGCGTTCCTCGCGCACCCACTGTGTGGTGCGGCGGCGGGCGGCGGTGCGGTGGGCCTTCCTGGCACGGCGGCGTTCACGGCGGCGGCCGGTCTCGGCCTCCTCGGGGTAGTCCCACGAGCGCAGAATCTCGCGCCACTCCTGGGGGGTGCGGTCGTCGTTCTTGGTCATGCGTCACCCCTTCGGGGTTCGTGGGGCGGGAACCGCCGGGCGCCGAGGGGGCGCTACGGCCTTGGGCGGCGCTGTCGTGCTCCTGGCGGGCCGGGCCGCCGCGGGCCTTGGGGGTGGCCCGTTGGGCGTGCTGCGGATGACGGTCGCCTGAATCACCTTCGGGCCGTCGCCGGATGCCGAGGGCGCCGACGGCGGGAGGGCCTGCCGGAAGCTCCCGGGAGTGGGCGCAGTGCCCGTCTCGGGCCGCAGGACGGCGCTCGGCGCCCTGCCTCCCGCCGTGCCTGCCGCCGTGCCGCCGGTTCCCCCCGTGCCTGCCGGAAGGGCCGGACGGGGCCGGGAGGCGGGCGAGGGCGGGATAGCGGCGGCACCCTTGCCGGACGGCGCGGGCTGGTCCCGGTCGAGGGTGATCACGGGGCCGGTGTCGGTCCGGCCGGTGCCGGCGGGAAGGGCCGGGCCCGGGTCGGCCGGGAGCGGCCGGGGAGCGGGTGGGCGCCGCGGTACGCGAGTGAGGATCACGCCGTAGTCGTCTGCTGTCCCACCGCCGCCGGGCGGGAGCGCGGGGCCGCCGCCGCCACCACCACCGCCCCCACCGCCGCCGCCTCCACTGCCGCTCGGGCGGCGGCGGGTGGTGACGGGCTGATGGTCGAAATCACTGCCGCGTCGGCGGCCTCGGCTGCTGTTCCCGCCGCCGAGTGCCTTCGCGGCGAGGAACCCGGCCATGGCGCCGCCGCTGGTTCCGCTCACGCCGACGATCTGCGCAATGACGGCGCGGAACTTCATCGCAACGATGGCGGCGGCGATCGAGAGGCCCGAGGTCGGGAGCCATCCGTATTCGTTGAACATGGCGGTGCACGCCGCTTGCACGGATAGCACCGCGCCGAGGACAAGGGTCGCGATGATGCTTTCGAGGGTTCGCGCGAGGACCTGATCGAACCAGGCGAGGCCCCATTGCCGGGGGCGTCCGGGGATCACCCAGAGGCAGGCGAAGAACACCCCGGTTAGCAGGAGCATTAGGGCCCCGAGGAGGCTCGCCAGTGAGGTAAAGGCAAGCATGAGGACCAGGGCCGCGAACAGGATCACGGAAATGAGCGCGGGCAGCGTCACCATGATTCGGCCCACTGGTGAATGACCCTGACGCCAGGTCACCGAGTCGCCGCCGACTGCCTCGTCATCGACGTTGTCTTGCAGCCACTCTTTCCGCTTGTCCTTGTCGGCGCCTTGCTTGAGGAGCTCGTCGCCGTACTTCTCGCACACCTCGAACGAGCCGAAGTTCGCCACACACCACGGCGTGGCGACATATGAGCGCCACACGGCATCCGAGCTCTTTCGGAGCATGTCATCACGGCCGTTGCCGGTGAACTTCGGCTCGTGGTCCAGCTCGAACGGGAAGTCGGCCGAGCCGTCCCCGATGCCGGCGGATGCGGCATCCATGGTGACGCTCGCGCCGACGGTGCGGGCGGTGTCGATGCCGCTCACCCATGTGCCAGGGCTGGTCAGGAGGGAGATCGAGACGACTCCGGAAATCATCACCCATGCGATTTGGGAGAGGCCGCCCTCGCCGCCCCCTTGGCGGTTCTTGGCGAACGCGACGAGGGCCCCGACGGCGAGCGCGCTCGGGAGGAGCGTCTCCGTCATGCCCTTAGCGGCGCCGCCGATGCTCTTGGTAATGGCGTCCTGAAGCGGCGGGATCGAGGTCAGTTGGAAAATCCACTGCACGATGACGACGCACGCCGTGCCGATCACGGCGATTAGGGCCATGCAGATATCCGCGATGGCCTCGGCCATCGGATCGAGGATGTCCCACTTCCCGAAATCGGAGTCGAGTTGCCACAGGTTGGGATTGCTGTACGTCTCGTACAACGTCCCTTCACCCTTGGGGACTTTGGAATCTGGCGACGGCATGAGATCGCCGATTCCGACAGGGTCAATATCGGCGGCGTGCGCGTGCCCGGCGAACACCATGAGTGTGGTGAAAGCGAACATCAATGGAATGAGTACGGTCCGCATACGCGGAACGGTGACGAGCATTTACCCCCCCGACAGGGCGGTACGGACCGGTGAACCGTGGCCCATATCCCCCGCTTGTACGTCCTCGTGCTGGTCGACCAGCCAGGAACCGCCCTCGCGGACCAGGCGCAGCGCGCGGCGCGTTGTGGTGGCCTCCTTGCCGGGCCACTTCACGGTGTAGGTGATCAGGACGCCGTACCCCGCCGGGTGATCCTCGGCGGCCGGTACCTCGACGACGTCCGAGGCGGACACGGGGCCGGTGTCGGCCCGCTCGGGTCCGCTCGACGAGGGCCTCGCCCGTGGCGTCGGCGTCGAGCCGTCGGCGTAGGTGGGCGGGGAGTAGTCGGGCGAGGGGCTCGACTCCTCGGGCGTCGGCGAGGGCGAGCTCGGGGTGTTCTCGGCGACGCACTCGGCGACGGTGCCGCCGCGCAGCCGTGCCGAGCTCATCTCACACCAGGGGCGCCAGTCCTGCCGGTTCTTGGCCTCCTGGTAGGAGCGGGCCACCTTGAGGACGGCGTCCGTCGGGTCTGCCGGCGTCTTGTTCCCTCCCTCGTCCTTACCGCCGTCCGAGGAGCACCCGGCGAGCGCCAGAACACCGGCCGTCATCAGTACCGCCGCGGCCCGCTTCATGCGGCCCCCTTCTCCATGTCGACGCCGTCCTGTGCGGTGGCCTTGGGCGAGGTGTCGAGGAGCTTGAGGAGTTCGAGGCTCGGCACGTCCCATTGGACGGTTGCGCAGGAGAAACGGCGGTCTCGGATGATGCAGTGACCGTGCCGGATCTCGCCGTCGGGCAGGAGGCCGACGGACTGAATCAGGGCCCGGGTGTGGTCGTTCTTCGGGAGGCCGAGGAGCTCGGCCAACGCGTCTTGCTGGTCTTTGGTGGTGAGCTGGAAACCCGCAACCGTGGTCAACTGCTCGACTACGCCGACGAGTTGAACGAGGCTCTCGGGGTCCTGTGTGTCCAGGAGGAGCGACGTCGCAAGGGCGCGGCCCACTCGGGCGATGTAGGACAGGAACGAGGCGCCTTGCCGGGTGGCGGTGAGGACGTGCACCTCGGGGACGCACACGGCCTTGCGCAGGCCGCGCAGGTCCCGGCGGCCTGCGGTGGTGACTCCGTAGGCCAACATCGAATGCATGAGGGCGACAGAGAGCCGCTGGAGTGGGTTCCACTCCTCGCGCGGCGACTCGGCGCCGGGCAGCGACAGGCCCGGCATCTGCACCACCCAGATTCCGGCCGAGGGGGTCAGCGGTTCCGTCTCGCCGGTCGGGCGGCCCATGAACGGGGCGCCGATCGCGTTCCGGCTGAGCTCGTAGAGGGCCTCGCCGGTCTCCCGGGCGAGCTCGTCCTCGTCCTGGCGGAGGTACTCGATCACCTTCCACGTGGCGGGGTCGCCTTTGGCGATCACCTCGTTTGTGGCGCGGGTGATCGGCGTCTCGGCGCCCCGGGCCCGCAGGTGCGGCGGTACGGCAATGCTGAGCTGCGCCGGCACCTCGACCTGTGCGACCTCGGCGCCCTCCTTGGCGAGGAGCTTGAACAGGTCGGCGAACCCGGCGAACCTCGGGCCGGTCTCGACGAGGTGCGCGTTCAGTCCGAACGCCTTGGCCGCCGAGACGACGCCGCCTAGATCGCCCTTGAAGTCGAGCGCGAGGCAGTACCCGCCGCGGAATCCCGCGTCGAGCATCGAGAGCATCATCGCCGTTGTCTTGCCTCGGCCCGAGCGCCCGATGTAGGCGGTCGTCGTCGCGTCGCCGCGGTCCGATCCAGCGGTGACGTCATTCCGGAAGACTCCGGGCGTCGAGCCGGTCAGGTACCCGACGATGGGGCCGGAGTCGTCGCCGACGTGCGCGCCACCCCAGAACCAGGAGCCGGACAGGGCGGTGACGTCGCGGGTGTGGCCGAGGTCCGGCACGCGGAGTTGGTCGCCCGGCTGCGTTTCGAGCCAGAGTTCGCGCTGTTCCTCCTCGCCGACGGTGACCTCGATCCCGAACCCGCCGTAGTGGGCAACGACGGCGTCCACGCGGGCCCGCAGATCGTCGAGGCCCTTGGTACTGGTGATGACGAGGCGGGGGTGATCCTCGACGAGGGTCACGTCCTCGCGGCCCATGGCGAACTTGAGTTCGGCCATGGCGCCTTCGGTCGTCTCGATATCGAGGCCGGGTTCCTCGGCGCTGGCGTTGGCCGCCGACCGGCGCTGTTCCTTGGCGAGCTTGCGCGCGTCGTCGACTTTCTTGAGGGCCTCCCGCTTGGGCAGCACTTTGAACCGGACGCTTGCCTCGGGAGAGACAGGGAGTATCAGCGACGAGGCGTCGAGGTCACCGAGTTCCTCGTCGTCGAGGTCGGGCACGTAGTTGATCTCGGAGAGGACGCGCAACCATTCCCCACTGCCGGGGCTCTCCATGACGGCCGGGAATCCGGACATGGACAGGACGGACACCCACGCCGTGACGTCGCCGGTTGCGTCGACCACGCGCAGGTGATCGGGGAACGGGAGGATGCGGCCCCTCGTCAGAGCGGCGAGCTTGGCGCCGCTGATGATGCCGGCGTTCGCTGCGGGCAGGGGTGCGGCGCGGTGCTGCTCGCGCGAGATCATCCACGCGAGCATTTCGACCGATGCGGGCTGCGCTTTCCACGGGCTCGATTCGAGGCGGCGGCCGAGGCGGCGCATCGTCGCGTCGAGCTTGGCGAGCTCCTTGGAGCTGACGGCCGAGGAGGCGATCCCTAGACCTTCCTGCACGCCTCGGCGGCTGAGTTTGGCGGCCTGTCCGGTGCGGTCGGTGATCCGGACGCCGAGGAGGAGGTGACGGGAGTCCAGCCCGATTTGGTCGAGGCGCTGCACTCGCAGGTCTGCCCACGCGCGCCAGTTACCCGCGGTGAACATCTCCTCGGCCTCGGCGGCGTAGTCCTCGGCGTGCAGCGGGGACCACATCACGCGGAGGTGGCAGTCGTACCCGGCAAGGGTCCGCGCGAGGGCACTGTCGGCCTGGTCGAGCTCGCCGTCACGGGCCACGCTCGACATGAGGTCGGTGTTCGAGCTCGCCAGGACGTACCAGGCTTCGGCGTGGCTGTCGGTCACGACCAGGCCGTCGGCGAGGGCGACGTATTGCGGCGGGGCGGCCGAGCGGTCGCCGCCTACGCCGAGGAACGTCCCGATCCTCTGCGCGATCTTCATGCTTCCCCCTTGTGCTGTAGTGCTTTGCGGCCGTGGGCTTTCACCACGGCATCGGGGCCGTACAGGCGCGGCCTCGCGTTGAGGCGCAGCGGCCCGCCGGCACCTTGCGGAACGTCGTCGTCACCGAGCCACCGCTCGACGGCGCCGCCGAGTACCGAGGAGGCGGCGAGGGTGTCGACCTTCCCGCCCCATCGGGCCCGGCGGCTGATCCACTCGCTTCGGGTGGCGGCCCGGCGCCCGCCGCAGATGATCGGCCGGTGTCCGAGGACGAGGTACCGAATCGAGATCGACCAGTTGGTGATGTTCCATCGCCGGTCGGTGCGGCGGCTGCGCTGCGTGCCGTAGACCACGGTCAGGAGCGGCGGCAGAAAGTACACCGTGAACGTGATCCGCGAGGGCAGGCCGAACACGAGCAACAGGGCGCCGGTCCACACGATGTAGAGGGACAGGCCGAGGAGGAGGGCGCGGCGCGGGATGCCCTCGCCGAGGTCCATCCCGAGGAGTTCGTGTTGCCGGGTGTCGAGGCTGAAATGGTCGGTGTAGGTGTGGCCTCGCCGCATCAGGCGGTCCCGCTGACCTTGCCCCATACGCCAGTCAGGAAGCCCTGTACGGCGTCGGGTGCCCAGATGATCGCGCCGACGAATACGGCGCCGACGGCGAGAGTGATCATCTTCCCCCACTCGTCTTTGATGAAGAAGCCGACGGCCCGGATCGCGAGGAACGCCGCGAACAGGTTCCCGACGACAATCAAGATCCAGTCTTTGAGTTCGGCGCCCGTCGTGAGCGGGGCCGCCAAGATTTCGTGCGCTACGGGTGGGATGCGGTGTGCCACGGGTGTTCCCCCTTGAGTAATTGGCAGGCTGACCAGGAGTTATGACGGGTGGTCATGTTTTGTGATCTGGGGACATAGCACCCGTCAGAGAGTGCCGCCGTGCACGTCGGCGACTTGCCACCGCGCGGCGTCGGCGCTCGACACCCGGGTGAGCTCTACGCGGTAGGTCTGCTCGACCGTGCCCTCGCCGAGCGTCCAAGAGACGCGAGCGGTACCGGTCCTGTCGTCGCCGGTCCCCTCGTCGATGGACCACGTAACGAGGCCCTTGTACTCGACGCCCTCGGGGAGCGGCGGGACGCTCGCGCCGGGGGCGGTGACGGCGTCTGTGTCGCCGCCCGCGTAGGCGCGGAAGAACTGTTCGACGGTGCCCTCGGTCGACGCCGCGAGCTCCTGATCGGTCTTGGTGGTGTTGAGGTCGGGGGCCTTGGGGCCCTTGGCCGGGATACCGACGAGGCCCGGCTCCCCGGTGACGATGACCCGCCCGGACGTCTCCACAACCGGCACGTCGAGGCCCACCCATCGGGCGGGCGACTCGGGCGCCGCCGTCTTCTTTTTGTCCTTGCCGGTCGGCGCGGGCGCCTCGGTCTTGATCAGGACGTCCACCCGTACGCGGGCCTGGTGCTGACTGCCAGTCGTGACGGCGCCCGGCTGGACGGCTAGCACGTCCTGACGGCCGCGCCCGTCCCATCCGATCGAGGTATCCGAGTTCTCGGGCATCACGGCGGCCAGGAGCGCGGCGCGGTCCTCGGGCTTGTCCTGGTCCCACGCGAGGTAGGCCCGGCTGAATCGGGCGGCGACGGCCTGCGCCTCGGCGTTCGGGTAGGTCGGCCCGGCCGTCACCTTGGGCGCGGGCGGAACGTCGACCTTGGGCGGGATGAACCACGCGCGGACGCCAGTCACGGCGGCGAGGATCAGCACTCCCCACACGAGGCCGCGGCCGAGACGGCGGGCGAACACGGTCCCGCTGCGCTCCTCTTGAGGAACCCACGGCGTGCGGGGCCCGGCCCTCCCGGCGGGCTCGGCGGCCGGGGCCGAGGTGGTGCTCTTGTGCTGCGCGGCGAGCTCGGCGCCGGCACTCTCCCACGGGTTCGAGGGCCGGGCTTGCTGTGTCTGCGAGGGCACGGGTGCCGGCGCTTTCTTGCTCTGGTCCGGCGTGGGCTCCGGTAGCCCTGCGGCCTTCCGGAGCATGGTCCCAAGCGACGGCATCCCCGCAACCTCCCCCAAGTCAGGGCGCATTGAGCGCATTGGTGATCGACCCTATGCCGAGGGTGATCAAAGCGTCAAAGAAATTCGCATGGCACATGCCCCGGCTGTGGCAGTCCTGTGACATGTGGCCAGCGGGAGTGATCACGGGCCGCTAGAGTGCGGCCCCATGTTGAGAACGATCGGGGGGGCATGACGGGTGCGCATACGTCGCGAGCGGCTGCGCGAATTGCGCGCTCGGCGCCAGATGACGCAAATGGATGTGGCCGAGTTCCTCGGCTGTTCACGGGCGACGGTTTCAACTTGGGAAACCACCGGACACCCCCCTAGACCGGCAACCTTGCGCGCGCTCGCCGATCTTCTCGGCGTCACCGCATTCGACCTTGTCGAGGTCGATTTCCTCGACCTAAGAGTTATGCGGTCCGTTGCCGGTATGCGTCAATGCGATATCGCCGATATGCTCGGCGTCCTTACCTCGACATACTGTGACGTCGAAACCGGCAGGCGAAACCTACCCGGCCGGTGGGTTCCTATCATCGCAAGTGCTTTCGCGGTCCCTTTGAGTCTGGTACGAGGTCTGTCTCCTAACTCCCATAAAGCAAGCGGCGGCGGTGCGGGTAGTTGATTCCGCACCGCCGCCGCTTTCCTTGCTCGGGTTGAACCCTTCCGCTACCGCTTAGGCGCGCAATAAGTGCGCCACGCTGCGGCGCACCTTCGCTGAATTGCATCCATCGCAGTTCCGGCGCCGCCGTAGTAGATGACCCCGAGCGGGTCCTCTCGGATAGCTGTCATTTTGAACAGGCTTTCAGCGTGCGGGGCCAGGTCTCGCAGGAGCGCATTAGCTTGCCCGTTATCGACGGGCGGAACGGGAACCCGGTAGTGCCATCCTGCGCCGACCAGTACGGGCGCGGTCTCGGCGTATTCTTCCGTCGCATACATTCGCGCGGTCCCGTGTAGTAGGTCGACGGAGAAGAACGCGGCATTACCTTCGGAGAGGTCTTTACCGCCCTCGGCGAGGGTTTTCGTACGGAACTCCATCGCGGTCAGGTCACCCATTCTTGGCCCCTTCCGGCTGCGCCTCTGCGGCTCCCTTTCGGGGACTCTTGCTGTTCTCTTCCTGCCACTTTTTCCATTCGCCGAGCCACTTCGCGAGCTCCTCCTCGGAGTAGTAGGAGGTCTGCCCGTCTGTGATTCCTTCGGGGGGTGTAATCCCTCGCGTGGCGCCTCGCTTGAAATACGTCCTGGCCGTGGACGCCTTCCACGGGAGAAATCCCTTTTCGTAGGCTTCGGCGAGGCTGTACGTGTCGGGGAGCTTCTCCTCCTGGTCCTCAATGAGCTCGGGAGCCGGGCCGGTGCCGGCACCTGTCGCGCCCCCTGTCGCGCCTGCTGTCGCGAGGGCCCCTGTCGTGCCCTGTGAGCTGGGGGAACTACCCGTGATCCCCTTCCGTGCCGAGGAGGCGACACCGGCGAACGCGACGGGGCCGTGTTCGCCCCCGGGGAGGAACTTCGCGGTGGCCGCGGTCGCGTTCACCTCGACGAGGATCTCGGGCGTGATCCACGGCGCCATTTCCCCACGGTCGAACCATTCCGGCGCGGGCGGGCATTGCGCGAGGAGGGCCCCGACTTCTGGCGTGATGTAACTCGGCTGAATCTCTCGGACATACAGGTAATCGGCGTCGGGGTCCTTTTGCTTGTCCGTGTAGGCGCCGCGCCCCTTGATCTTCGAGTCGAATCCAAGAACGGGCGTGCTCTGCCCGAATGCCACGCTCCAGGAAACGCGGTCCTGTTGACCGACCGCGATACGCGTTCCGATCTGCGCGCGCTCCATGGTGCCACCAAAGAAAGCGTTCGCGAATTGCTGCGTGCCGACGACAACGCGATGATTCGAGGAGCGTCCTTGCAGGAGGATAATCGCGAGCCAGTCAAGGAAGGGCGGCGTCCCCTTTCCCTTTATTCCGTATCGCCACCAGCTATATGCGAGCTTGATGAGCGTCGGCAACTCGTCGACGACTAGCGTCCGGGATACGAGCTGACTCCGCAATGCCGGATCGGCTCCCTTTTCCGCCGCCGCCTCGGCCGCCATCATTGAGGCGAGGAATTCAGCGAAAGCCGAGATGCACTCTCGCGTCGTTTTGTGGACGCGTACGCCTGAAAACCCTTCGGCTTCTTTGAGACTGTTCCGCTTGGTATCGAGAATGTCGATAAGCTCGCCATTCTGCCGACCATGCACAACAGGGATGTAGAGGACGGTCGATTTTCCGGAACCCGTGTCACCGGCCACACCCCAATGCGGGGTGGCGGTCTGCGTCTGGATTACGGCGTCAACGATCGAATCCCCTTCGATCGCCAGACCGACGAATACCCGGAACGGGTCTCCGGTCGACTTCCACGGGACATAGTCGGGGAGTACGGGTTTCGGTGTGGGCTTCGGCTTGGGGGTCCACTCGGCGAAATGCTCTTTCGTCGTGCGTTCCCACCGGGAGACCCATTCCCCGGGGACGCGCTCCTCGATCACGCGCTCAATGGCGGTGACGGCCTCGGGGCCTCCCATCCATTTTGCGGGCAGGCGCAGCACAATTCGGGCGCCGTCGGCGGTCATGTCGTCAGGCACCGAGAGCCACCGTTCCCGGGGTTCGGTCTCCTCCATGCGGAGGATCTGACGGACCGCCACCCACACGCCGGGGCCGTAGATTTGTCGATCCGTCCACACAGGCGTTACGCGCCACCATCCGAGTCCGGCCGGACTGGTGATAGCGGCGACAATCGCCGCCCCCGCGACGGCGATTAGGGCCCACTCGGTGACGAGGGGCGCTCGCCACCATCCGTATAGCGTCAGGAATGGCGCCAGGCGGGCCGCTGAGCGCGCAGCGCGCGGCCATCGGTGCCATGCGGCGAGGACTCGCCCCACGCCCCGCAGGGCGCCCCACAGCACCCGGACGGGAGCCGTGAGCGCGCGGGCCGTCCGCCGGGCCGGGCTGGTCTTGCCGAGGGACACGGTCGGCGAGGAGCTGCGCAACGCGGCGCCGAGCTCGGCGACGGGCGTCTCGGTCTTCTCGTCGTCGGGGAGCGGGGCGCCGGCACGCCACCATGTGGCCTCGCTGCGCGGGGTTCCGTTGAGCTCGCGGCCGGACACGTACCGGCCTATACCTGCGGCGGCGTTGCCGAAGAACCGTTCAATGGACCGGTTGAACTCGGCGCGTTCGGCCGGTGTCCCTTGGTTGGCGAGCACGGCGACGACGACCATTACGGCGAACAGTCCGCCGCTGCCGAGGCCGAGCGCGCCGCCGGGGATGTGGTCGAGGAGCTCGCGGGCGTCCGGGAGCTCCGGTAGAGCGGTTTGCACTCCTCCCCCTCTCTCTGTCTCGCACGTCGGTCGTACAGACGTGCCGTACTGATCCTCGCTCACGGGTGTGTCAGGGCGCCGCCCTGTTCTCTGGCACAACGCGCGCCCGGCCCCTCGGGGACCGGGCGCAGGGCTGCGGGCGAGTCAGGAAGGGTCAGGCGCCGGGAGGTTGTCGAGGGCGAGCTCCCACGGATACGCCTCGACGTTGCCGTGTTTCGGACGGTGGGGACGGAACCCGCCCTCGCCGCCGCCCTGGCCGTCGTCGAGGAGGACCCTCACCCCTGCCTCGCGCAGGAACGCGACGCTGCGGGCGAGCGCGGGGTGTCGGGCCTGCGCGGCGTTGAGGTACGGGAGGGCGACGAGGGGAAGGTCGAGGCCGATTGCCTCGGTGACCAGGCCGAGGGCGAGCGTGTCGCTTATGCCGGCGGCCCACTTGTTGAGGGTGTTGAAGGTGGCGGGGGCGACGAGGAGGGCGTCGGCGGCCGGGAGTGCGTCGGCCTGACTCGGGAGCTTGTACGTGTGGCGCACCGGGTGGCCGGTGGCCTCGCGCAGCTCGTTGAGCTCGCCCTCGGCGTCCTCGGTGGCCCACCGGTACGCCGAGGGGGTCAGGATGAGGCAGACGTCCCAGCCTCGGGCCTGCGCGGCACGGATGCCGGTACGGACGTGGCGGGCGGGCGGGGCGGCGCAGGTGATCAGATACAGGGTTTTCACCCGGGCAGTCCACAGCGCGCGGCGAGCGCCCGCAACCTCCCTTCGGCGTTGCCGGTCCCCAGTAGGCGCAGGTCGTCGACGAGTTGGCGGGTCCGCGGTCGGCAGTGAACCTCTTCCTCGGCCTCTCGCTCGGCGTCGAGGAGCACCCCGACGGCTTCCTCGCGCTTCCCGGCTTGTGTGTAGGCGCGGGCGAGGTCGGCGAGGTGGTGCGCGCGGCGCTCGCGCGGGAGGTCTGCGCGGGCGGGTTCGGGGATGCGCAGCGCGACGGCGACGGCCTCGGCGCCCTCGGCGAGCTGGACGTGTGCGGCGACGCGGTACAGCGCGACGTTCGTCCGGCCGAATGCGGTCCACAGTGCGTTGCCGTCGCCGTCGTCGCCGAGCTCGTCGGCGTGCTCCTCGGCCTGGTCGAGGAGATCGGGGACGGTGCGGGCGGCCTGCGCGGCGCGGGCGTCGTCACGGTCGGCGGCCGTCGCCTTGGCCATGGCGGCTTTGAGGTAGAGCATCCCGAGCGTGGACAAGCCGGACGCTCCGGAGCGGATCAGCTCGGGGCCGAGGCGGTCGGCGGCGGCCGTGGCGAAGTCGGCGGCGGCGTGCGGCTGTCCGTGGTTGGTCATGGCGTCGGCCAGGTGCCGGGCGGCGCTCGCCATGATGACCGGATCGCCGGACCGTTCGGCGGCGATCACTGCGCGGTGCCCGGCGATGTGCGCGAGGTCCCCGGACCCGAACTTGATCGCGGCGGCCTCGGTGAGCTGTAAGGCCATGGACAGGGCGCGGTACGCGGCGAGTTGGTCCTCCCCCGTGTGCCGGGCGGCGGCGCGGTTGGCCTCGGTGAGGAGCTCGGGGACCAGGCGGCCGAGGCTGGCGAACGCCGAGGACTGGAAGGAGGTCCAGCCGTAGACGACGCGGCGGCGCAGTGTCTCGACGTCGAGGGGGTCGGCGCCGTCGGCGTCGGCGGTCCCCGTGATCACGTCGTGCCGTTGGAGAGCGGCCCGGATCTGTTCCAGCTCGACCGCGTCGACACAGTCGACAGTGGGCCGGTCGGTGAGGAGGTCGGCGAGGTCGATCCCGAGGATTCGAACGGCGGACTCCAGCACAGAGAGGCGGGGGTCTGCCTGCCGCTCACCGCTTTCGAGTTGCTGCACCCATCGGCGGGTTTTGCCCATGAGGGCAGCGAAGTCAACTTGTGTGATCCGGCGGCGCTCTCGCCAATACGCGATGCGGCGGCCGACCTTCCGAGCGTCCATGGGCTCTACTCCGGGCCGAGCGAACAAGGCGCACAGACTGTGCGCC
The DNA here is from genome assembly GCA_001550305.1 of Streptomyces diastatochromogenes. Lineage (GTDB taxonomy): Bacteria > Actinomycetota > Actinomycetes > Streptomycetales > Streptomycetaceae > Streptomyces > Streptomyces mirabilis_D. The sequence goes on along the minus strand of LRTP01000224.1, from coordinate 5,885 downwards.
TACGTTCCGTTGTACGCGCCCTACCGTCCGGATATGGCCAAGTCCCAAAACACCGCCCAACCGGGTTGGGCCGCGCTCCTCGACCTCGACGCCGACACGTACGAACGCCTGCGATATGCCGGCCGCTCCGCTACGGATCTGGTGGCGGTCGGTCAGGCGTGGGACACCGTGTCCGAAGGGTGGGAGGCCCTCGCCATTGCGCCGCTCGCGCGGGGCCTCGCCGCGCTCGACTGCCTCGGCGTGCCGCTCGACGCTGGATTCCCGGTGATCGCCGACCACAGCCGAAGCGAGCTGATCGTGTTGGTTGAGGCGGGCGCCGCCGGGCCGCTCGGCGAGCTCCAGGGCGTGCGCGCACTCCGGGCGGGAACGACGTTCCTCCTCGTCCCGTTCGGGCCGCAGGGCGCCTATCACGCCGCATGGCTGAGCCGTCCAACTGCGGGCATGGCGCGGTACGTTGACCCGGCCGCGTTGCGCGATGCGGTGCTCGTCGCCGAGGCGGAACGCGCGGAGCACTCCCGCGCCTGTTGACCCCGTGTGCGGCCCTCCCCCCCCGTGGGGGCTGCGCACGGCCACCGAGGGCCCCCGGAGCTCGCGCCTTGCTCCGGGGGCCCTCTCATGCCGCAGGGCGCCCGCTCCGGGTGGGAGCGGGCGCCCTGCGATGATGTGGGCCGAGGTCCCCGGCGATTCCAGCGCCGGGGACCTCGGCCGTTTTCACGCCGCCTTGGGCGGGCGGGTCTCGACGTCGACCTCGGCGGCGCGGGCCTCGCCCTCGACGGCCGCCGCCTCGGTGCGCTGCGCGTCCGCCGCCTCTCCGGCTTCCTGGCCCTGGCGGGTCACCCATGCGGCGATGGCCTCGGGGCGCTGCGCGGCGGGCAGGCAGCCGCGGTGACGGACGCGGTCCCGGCGCATGTGGCTGTAGAACATCTGCCCTTCCCAGCCGCAGAGCTCGCAGCGAACGAGCCAGTGCACGTCACTGCCGGGGTATCCGGCGAGGGGCGTCCACGCGGTTTCCGCGAGGCGGGCGAACGCGCGCTCGGCGCTCTCCTCGTTGCGCTTCTGGTTCCACGGCTTCGCGAGGAGGTTCTCGGCGAGGTACGGAGCGATGACCGGCATTCTTCGGTCCCTTCCTTGGGTGTTCTTGCGGCTTCCTGCCGCACTCACACCCTTACACACTTGCAACTCAACTACAAGTTGAGCTGCAAGTATCACTTACGTCATTCATCGCCCAACCGGGGGCGCGAACAGGGGTTATGACGAACAATCATTGTTTGTGAGCTGGGGGCATACGGGGTCACCCGCACAAGGCGTACACACTGTGCGCCCAAGGCGCGCCGATCCGCTCATACGGTGCCGGACATGGCGCACTCTGAACACACTTCCCCGCCCCCTGATCAGGGCCCCGAGCATCTGCCCACCCTTCGGCCGGCACTTCGGGCCGAGGCCGTACGAGTCGAGGGCCCGGCGTTCGCCCATGACCTCGTCCGCAGCCTCGACGAGGCGCGTACGGCCGTCGGCGCACTGCCTGCCCTCGGTCCGTCCGCCGACGTCTCGGTGAGCGCGCTCACCGCACTCGTGTGCACCGGCTCGACCCCGGCCGACGCCCTGCAAGCCGCCGCCGAGGTAGCACGGCAGGCACCCAACCTCGAACCTCACTCCCTCGCCCTGGCGAAGATGCCGGGGCCTGTCGAGGGCATGTGGGAGTGGCACCTCACCATGACCGTCAGCTCGCGCGATCCGGCAACCGGCGAGTACGGGGGTTCCACACATCACACCGACCGGCGGCGGTGACGGCATGGCCGTACGCGCCCGCTACCGGATGCGGGACTACACGATCACGGCCGACCCGGTCACGCCTGCCACCTATCAGGCGGTGTGCGTGACCGGCGAAGACGCCGACTGCGGCGCCGACTCGGACCACCAGGAGACCGAGGCCGCCGTCGAGCGGTGGATCGCCGAGCACACCCGGGACACGGGTCACGACTTCTACCGGCGGGCCCGGTGGGACTACGTCAAGGCGGAGCCGGGGGCGTGGCAGTGACCAGCGACCAGCAACAGCGGCTATGGGCGCGCGCCGAGCGGCTCCGGATAGCGGTCGACACCGTACGGGCCACACGGCGGGCCATCGCACAGGAACGGGGCACACGCGGCGGCGGGGGGCCTTCGTAGCGCTCCCTCCCCCGTCCATGCGCGAGCGCCCGGCCCCTGTTGAGGGGCCGGGCGCTCGTGTGTCTGTCCGCTGTAGGCCGGTCCTACCGCTCGACGACGGGCCGGTGAATGTCGCGGTGCTCGGCGGTCACCTTGACCTCGGCGCCGTACTGCATGGCGAGGTAGTTGACCATCGCGGCCGAGCGGTGGCGGCCTCCTGCGCATCCGACGGCGACGCGCACCGTTCCCGCCGAGGGCCCGGCACGGAAGGATTCGACGGCGGCCAGGATCGCGCGGGCAAGCTCGGGAACGCCGTCGGTGTTGAACACCGCGCGCGTCACGAGTTCGTGCTCGGCGGTGAGCTGTCGCATCTCGGGGTTCACGTGCGGATCGCGGAAGTGCCGGCGCATGTCGACGACGAGATCGGCCTCGGGAGCCGGGCCGTGCAGGAATCCGAAGCTGACGAGCTCGATCTCGGGAACCTTGCGCAGCTCCTCGGCGAGCTCGGCCTCGGCCTCGGTGACACCCTCGGCGGCGCCCTCGATCCCGGCCTCGGCGAGACGGCCGAACACCTCGATCCGGCGCCGGGCGTAGGCGATCAGCTCGGCCGACGGGACCGGCGGCGGGACCGGCCTGCGGCCACTGAGGTACGGGGCGGCTTCCTCGCGAACCTCGGCGAATTCCCGCAGGTTGGTCCCCGGCCCCGTCTCCTTGAGCTCGTCATGCCGGGCGATGACCTCCTCGTACGTGATCCGGGCGGCGGTGGCCACGCGCAGCCGGTCGGACTCACGCTGTAGCTCGGCGAGTTCGCGCAGTGCGTCGAACGTGTCGAGGCCGGTGTCTTTGGTCATGCTCTCGGGTCCTCCCCCGGCCGCCGCGCGTATGGCGCGGCGGCTCTTGCTGGTACGGAACATGGCGTCGGGTCCTCAGCTCTCGTCGGCGGCTGCGGTCCGGCCTGCCTCGGTGATGCGGAAGAAGTGCGGGTGTCCGCGGTGCTCGCCCTCGGGGTCCGGCGCTCCCTGTACGTGGCCGCAATCGTCGATCGAGTCGGCGAGGCCGAGTTCTTCGAGGGCGAGCTCGTCGGCCTTGGTGACACTGCGGGCGTCGATGCTGCCTTTGGGGTGCGCGGCGGCCATGCGCAGCGCGGCGAGCCGGTTCGGGGTGAGTCGGGGCGGCACCGGATCAGTCCCGGACGGCGAGGTACGCGGCGAGGCCCTCGGCGAGGTGGTGTGTTGCCTGGTCAAGCAGGTAGGCGCCGCCGAGCGGGCCGCCGAGCTCGTAGAAGTTGGCTTTGCCGGTGACCTCGGCCGTCTTGCGGACCGGCCAACGGCGATCAATCACGTAGTGGGTGGCGCCGGACAGGGTGAGCGCGGCGGCGATGCTGCGGGGCCGCAGGCCGAGGCCGAGGAGGCGGTTCCCCACCAGAAGCGCGGCGCCCTGCGTGGCCACGTACGAGGCGACGTGTCCCGCGAGGGCCTTGTGACCCTCGGCCCCCGGCTTGGCCTTGTGCTGCGCCTGGTGGTCGCTCTGTACCCAGTGGTCGGCGACGTCGGCGGCGATGCGGAGGAGGGCGTACACGGCGGGGTAGGCGGCGGCGCGGTTCACGGACATGGGGCGGTTCCTTCCGGTGTGGGTCCGGGGCCCCGGTCGGGGGCCCCGGCGGTCGGTCGGGCGGTGAGTGCCGGCACTACTTCGGGCAGTCGTGGGCCTTCGGGTCCGCGAGGTGGGCCTCGAACGCGGCGGCCTCGTACGGCGTCCACAGGCGAGCGGTGATCGTCCGGCCGCAGTCCTCGCAGGACCAGGAGCGCGGGCCGTTCAGCCGTCCGTACGCGAGGCGGTGCGCACCCTCGGTGAGGTCGGTCACCGTGCGATCGACGGCGGCCAGGGCGACGATCCCGGCGACGACGATGCACGCGACGCGGGCGAACCCGCGGACGTCGTCGGCGAGCTGCTGCTCGATGAACCATGCGGCGGCGAGGGCGGCGGCGGCCGGAACGAGCATCTGCACAGCGCCGACGATGAAGAGGAGGAGGCGGGCCGAGTTCGCCGGGATGGTGTGGGCGACGTTGTTTCGGGTGGACGTGTTCATGCGGTCGGTTCCTTCCGATCGGGTCAGCTGTGGATGGGTGGGGGTTCAGCGCCCGGCCTTGGTCAGCTCGTGCGAGTGGCACAGGACGGGGCCGATCAGGAGGCCGATTCCGTTCACGGTCCACCGGCCCCCGGTGAGCGGGCCGGGCTCGACCTCGTCCACGATTCGGCCGGTCCTGCCGACCGCGCGGGGGTCGTCCGCACACGCGGTGATCTCGACCTCGTCGCCTGCGTTGAACTGCGGCATGGGGTGTCTCCTTGGTCGGTGGTCGGGGCCGGGCCTCGGGCGAGGCCCGGCGGTCGAGCGGGGAAGGGTGAGCGGCTCAGACGTGGCCGTGCAGGAGGAGGACGGCGGTCACGATGGGGAGGGCCACCATCACGACGAGGCACAAGGCGCGCGACATGGCGCGGGTCCTTTCGGGAGGACGGCAGGCCGGGCGCTACTTGGTGACGCGGCCGTTGCGGGTCGAGGTCTGGACGTCGAGGCCGGGCCGATTCGTGCCGTGCAGGCGGATGTTCCCGTTGTAGGAACGGGCCTCGATCTGGCCCGAGGCGGCGGGCGAGGCGGCGAGGCGGACGTTCCCGTTGTGGGTGATCAGGCGGGCGGCGCCGCCGCCGTACGAGCCGATTTCGGTGTCTCCGTTGTGGCCCTCGACGTCGGCCCACTCGGTGACGGCCTCGACGTCGGTGTCTCCGTTGTGGGTGCGGACCTTGATCCGGCCGACCACTCCCGTACGGACGTTGCCGTTGTGTCCGCTGTAGTCGAGGGCGGCCAGGGGACCGGACACGGTGAGGTTGGCGTTCCGCCCATTCATCTGTACGCCCGAACCGGCGGGGAGGGTGACGCGGACCTCGATCGCGCTCACGACGGTGCCGCCGCCAGAGATCCCGCCGGAGACGACTCGCCCGTTGACGATCGTCACGCCGGTCATGGTCTGGCCTCGGCCGACGCTGGTCACGTTCTGGACGAAGTTCACGCCGCCGCCGCGAAAGCTCATGTTGCCCATGACGACGGTGGACCCCTCGACCTCGGGGACCGTGATCGACAGGCGGTTCCCGTCCTGCGTGATGCGGGAGCGGCGGACGGCGTCGGCGGCCGGACCCTCGGCGTCCTCGGTGCTGATGACGACGCGGGCGGCGGTGGCGGCCGGGTCGATCGTGACGAGCACCTCGCCCATGTCTGCGCGGACGGCGGCGAGGATCGGCCCGGCGGCGGTGGCGGTGAGAGTCTGCTCGGTCATCTGTCTTCCCCCTGTTGGGTTCGGTGGTCGGTGCGTTCTCACGATGACACAGGTTGCAGCACAACTACAAGTAGAACTGTCAGTTGGCTTGAAACTTACGAGGGTTTTCGGATGCGTCGCCGGACATGCCGGCGCCCCCGGGCCCGGTCTCGCGGCTCCCGGGGGCGCGCACGGGTGGGTGGCGGCCTGGTCAGTCCTCGGCGCCACCGTTGTCCCCGGCGCCGCGCATCTTGCGCTCGTGCCGTCGTTCGCCTGCGGCCCCGGCCTCCCGGATGCCGTCGCGGGCGGAGCCGATGCCCTCGCGGCCGAGGTCGGCGACCGACCCGACGGCCGAGGCCCCGGCGGTGGCCACCCGCTAAGCCTAAATATTCCCTGGTGACCGATAGCGGATAGTACCGTGAGGGAATGGTG
>LRTP01000223.1 GCA_001550305.1 Streptomyces diastatochromogenes | reverse complement strand
TCGGTCCCCGAACAGTACCGGGACCTTTGCAACGCTTGGTTCCCCGGAGGCGGCACGCAGTCTCTGCCGACGCCGTACGCACACCGCCTGGACCGGCTGGTCGACCGGCTTCTCGAGCTTGGCCATGAACAAGAAGTGGAGTCCCAGGCGGGTCAGGGCGAGTGGTTCTGCGCACGGGCGTGGGCCCAGCTCCTCGGTGAGCGCGGCCAGCAGGACCGTGCGCTGGAGGTCCTCGCCCCGTACGTCGCCACGGGCTGGTGGCCGGCCGCCCGGGCCCAGGCAGAACTGCTGGAGAGCTGGGGACGAGCGCAGGAGGCGATCGCGCTGGCCCGCCCCTACGCGCAGGCCGGTGACCGGATGGCGCTCGACTTCGTAGGGCGCCTCATGGCCCGCCACGACCACGGCGCCGAAGCCTTCGAGCTGCTGCGCCCCGGAGTCGAGGATTGGTTCCTCGCCGCCGCGCTGGTGGACGTCGCCGAAGCGGCTGGCCGCGACGCGGACGCCGCCGCGCTGCTGACCGCCTGGATCCCGGTCGACCACCGCTGCGACAGCCCGTGGTGCTGCCGCAGTGGCCTGGACGCCGACACCGCACTCGGCCTGCTCGCCCAGATTCGCGAGCGCCAAGGCCGCACCGACGACGCGATCGCCCTGCTACGCACCCGGCACGGCACCTCCGTCAACGGTCGAGACCAGCTCGCAGAGCTGCTGGCCAGACACAGCCGGATCGAGGAACTGCGCGAGTACGCGGCCTCCGACGGACACGGGCACGCCGCGCAGTGCCTGGCTGAAGTGCTTGAGGAGCGCGGCAACGTGGAGGGCGCGATCGCCGTCTACCGGCAAGAGGACGTTGCGTCGACGCGCCGCTATCACGACCCCGTGCTGCTTGCCGGGCTCCTGTCTCGTCACGGCCGGGGCGACGAGGCGATCGCGGTGATGTGCGCCCTGGTGGACTCCCCGGGCGGAGCGGAGGACTGGGTCGTCGACTCGCTGTGCACCTTGTATGCCGAGCATGGCCGCGCCCAGGAGGGCCTGGCCCACCTCGACGCCCTCAAGGAACGCCGCGGTGGAGAGGAGGAGTGGGACTTCTTCAGGATGCGGCTTCCGCTGCTGGCCGACTGCGGCCTGCTCGACGAAGCGATCGAGCAGGCGCGGGCACACCACGAAGGCGACACCTGGTACGCGGCCTGGTCCCTCTCAGACCTGCTTGCCGAAGCCGGCCGAACTGAGGAAGCCGTCGCTGTCCTCGAACAGCACCCCACCTCCAACAGCTCCGTCCTGGCCCAGTGCCTCATCGACCTCGGCCGCATCGAGGACGCCATCCGAGTCCTCCAGAACCGGCCGAACGCCGAACCCGCCACCGACCCCTGGAACGGCACCTACTCCAACAAACCACCGTTCTGACGCTGCTCCGCATCTCCGCCCCTGCTGGTGGAGCCCGCGGCCAAACTTCGGTGCGACTGGTCAAACTTCGTTACTCCGGCCTTGGGACCCCTGTCCTGGGACCTACAGGACGGATCTCTGACGATCTCTGATCTGGCGAACATTTTCCGACTCGGATCACTCGGGTCCCGCCCGCAGTAGGCCAGCCGGGGAAAGAAATGACTGGTCCACCAATCCCTGTCGTCGGTAGCCTCCGGCCATGATCGAGGACGGGGCAGGGCTTGTGGACTGGCGCGTCGCCAGGGAACAAGTGGACGACGGGGAGGCGGAATCGCCTCGGGAGGTTTGCTGGCGGGGTAGGGTCGTCGCCTTCGCACCGCTCGACGTCGACGACGCGGAGCTCATCCATGGTTGGCGTTCCGACCCCGTGGCCGCCCACGAAATCGGCATATGGCCGCGTTCCCTTTCTGCCGTGCGTGACCGCGACGAGCACGACCGCGACGACTTCCTCGTCCTGCTTCCCGACGGCACGCCGATCGGCCACATCGCCCTGACAGACCAGGACATGGTTGACGGCACAGCCGAGATCATGCTGATTCTGGACCCCGACCACCGGGGCCAGGGCCATGGCGCGGACGCCGTTGACGCGCTGGTCGACCTCGCCTTCGGTGAACTACCCATGCACCGCGTCCAGGCGGTCACCCACACCACCAATACAGCGGCCCTCGGCGTCCTGGCTAGGGCAGGGTTCGTTCAGGAGGGTGTGCGCCGCTCAGCCTGCCTACACCGGGGCCGCCGATACGACGTCGCGGTGCTGGCCCTGCTCCGGGACGAGTGGCAGGAGCTCACCCGACCCCGATCCTGGGACATGCTGATCACCCGCCAGTGACCTGGGTTAGGGTTTCCCTTGGTGGTTCGGTCCCGGATACCCAACCACCAAGCGTCGATGCGCTTGGTTTTCGGGTCCCTACGGTCCCTTGCAGCGCGTAGTCGCCGATCGCAAACTGGATGAGGCTGACGGTCTCCACCATCTTCCGCAGATCGGCGACGATCTGCGCGTACCGGCTCGCGCTGACACTGCCGACCCTGTCTCCGTCGCCGGTCTTCTCGATCACTTCGGGCACGGTTCTCACCTCAACCCGCTGGCTGGGCACGGCCGTTGACCGTGACGAGACACGGCCTGCTTCTCGAAGCGGAGAGTCAGACCGTAAATCCTATGATCACAATGATTGACCGGGAATGACCGATATCTGCGCAAAGTGCGATCGGATTTGTTCGCGCCACGGGCAGTGCGTGTTTCTGATCTGTGGTGCTTCGTCAGTAGCTGATCGTCAATTAGGGTTGCTCGTGAGTCGAGAGCCTGTTCGGGGGGATGGATGCGGCGGGAGCGTTCATTGCGCATGGCGGTCTGCGCTGGCCTGGTTGGAGTAGCGGTCGCCGCGACGGGGTGCACGAGCCGTTCGCACGATGCAGCGGCTACCGACATGTCGCCCAGTGCGCGGACCTACCTGTCGCAGGCGCTGAACATCATGGAGAAGCACTCTCTTCTTCGTGACAAGGTTGACTGGTCAGACTTGCGGAGCAGGGCGTTCTCGCAGGCGCGTGGTGCGCAGAAGACGGCGGGCACGTACGGGGCGATCGACTCGGCTCTGTATGCGCTGGGCGACGGGCACAGTTTGTTCTGGGAGCCGGATGAGGCGAAGGAGCGTTACGGAGCCTCCGCGGTCAACTTCGATGGCTTAGCAGGCCGTTCTCTGAAAAGCGGTGTGGGCTACATTTCCCTGCCTGGTGTGCAGGGGTCTCAAGAGGCGTACGACCAGTACGTGCGACAGGGCCGGAGTGCCGTGGCGAAGGCCGGCGCAGGTGAAGCCTGCGGCTGGGTGGTGGATCTGCGCTCGGACGACGGGGGCGACATGTGGCCGATGCTTGGGGTGGTAGGTCCGATCCTGGGCGATGGCACGGTCGGTGCGTTCGTGGATGTCGACGGCAGCAAGTCCGTTTGGTCGATCAAGCACGGCAGTCCATACGAAGACGGCAAGTTGGTCGGTCGGGGCGATGGCCGACCGTTCGCCAAGAGCGCCCCGCCGGTCGCGGTCCTGACCGGTAAGCGAACAGGCAGTTCGGGTGAAGCGGTCGTGGTGGCCTTCCGGGGACGTCCTGACACCCGGTTCTTCGGCGAGCCGACCTACGGCGTCCCCACGGGAAACAAGCTGTACCACCTAGCCGACGGAGCTGTGCTGGCCCTCACGGAAGTCAAGGACGCGGACCGAACGGGCCGTGCATATGACGCGCCGATTCCTCCTGACGTGGAGATTGTCAAAGACCCACGCCCGGTGGCACGTAACCGGGACGAGGTCCTGCAGGCAGCACAGAGCTGGCTCCTCAAACAGGCTGCCTGTCGTCGACCGTGAAATGCTCCGGAGGCGCGCATGTCCCCGCACGCCGCTGCGGGGATGGCTGCAGAACGCCGGGCGGAAGCAGAACGGGCCTACAGCCAGGCCCCGACCGTGCCGCGCAGTCGTCAACGTCTCGCGTGAAGGCCAACACACCCGAGTAGCTCCGGATCATCGCTGACCGCGCCCTCTGCCGCCTCCTCCCCTGGACGAGAACGCCCTGGAGAACTTCATCCTCGGCCAGATCCCCGCGGCCGTCGGCATCGCCTGGGTCGACCTGCAGGACTGGGTCGGTGAAATTAACGAGCAGATGAAGCTGGCCGCAGCTTCCTCCGGAGTCGGCGTCTAGATCAGCCTTGTCCTGCGCAAGGACCTGCCTCCCTCCCTCTCCACCACCCACCACCTGGCGTGCGAAAAAGGGGATGCCGAGCGCACCCCGGAGGAACAACGCTGCATCGGGCAGGAACTCCTGGCGGTGATGCGACTCGGCGAGACCGGGGCGGACACAACCGAACCCCGCAGCCGAGCTGACCGGCTGGCCGAAGCCATCGACATCCGCAACTGGATCAAGGCCCAGTACAAGATCACCCGGAGCGGCACGCCCAAGCAGGAAACGTGGGGCGCTCGCGGAGTGACCGTCTCCAAGGGCGAGAGCCGCCTGATCGTCCTCGCACCCATGCTCGCCGCGCTGGCCGCCGAGTACCGCGACCTGCCCCCGCACGCGGCACGCCTGTGCGCCCTGGACGAAGTCCCCGGCGACGTCGACGACCAGGGCAGAGACGGCATCGCCGCCTACCTCGAAAGCCTTCGACCTGGACCTGATGAGCACCAGCCACAACTGGGACGGCTCCCCAGGCGCTTGGGACGGCATCGACATCTTCGAACTCGAGAAAGCCCCGAACGACACCGTCATCGCCTTCCCCGTCCGCGCCTACAGTCCCCTGCTCCAGGAGGCCACCGGCCACCCCGCCACGTCCCCGGCCTGCACGTCATGAGCCCCACTGCCAGCGGCCGGGCCGACTGCCCACAGCAGCTCTGCCACAACGGGGCATGCCGGAATGCCGATCTGACCACTCTGCTCTCACCCGACGTGCGATGGCTGTGGGAGCAGATCGCCCAGCGAGCCGACCAGCGCGGGGACGCCGCCATGGACAGCCGCACGATCACGATCACCCCACCGGACGCCTCCGCGCAGCACGCCGCCGTCATCGGCCTGCCGGCCCCGCGCCCGCTGCCCGCCGGCCGCACCCACAGCATCGCCTCACTGTACGAGGCATTTGAACCAGAAGAAGCCTTCGCCCTGGCCCAACGCCTCGAGATCCACCACACGCCCAAGCACGGGTCATGGCTCAACATCGCCGAGATCGAACTCTCCGCGCTGACCCGGCAATGCCTCGACCGCCGGATCGAAGACCTCGACACCCTCAACACCGAACTCTCAGCCTGGCAGAACGCCACCAACACCGACCAACGTCAGGTGAACTGGCAGTTCACCACCCACGACGCACGCATCAAACTGCGCCACCTCTACCCCAGAAATTAGCCGCGACAGTCTACTAGGTGAGATCGCGAACGGTCTCAACGGGGTTTGGGGCTGTCGCCACGTTGCCTCGGGAGGTGTGCGGGCGCTCGCCGGCGGCAGCGCGGCGACCGGTGCGCGGCACAAGTCGACCTGGTGATCGATAATCGGGTGCGCGATCTTGTGGGCGAGCACGTGCTCCTCGGGGCGCGGCAGCGGTGGTACGCCTCGTCGGATGACGCAGGTTCGGCCGAGACCCGCACTGGAGTTCCTCTAGACTCCCGGTGGATTCTCAGTGGACCCGGATCGGCGAGGCTCCGGCTGTGGAAAGCAACCGGACGGAAGGCATCCCGGAGCCGCAGCGCACTCCCCGACGCGCTGCGGCAGACACCGCGCACCGCGCCAGCTGGTTGACCCGGTTGCGCGCCGCGCCCGAGGCGGCGTTACGGCTTGTGATGTTCCCGCACGCCGGCGGTGCTCCCTCGGCGATGCGGTCGTTGGCTACGAAGCTCGGGCCGGAGATCGAGCCCTGGGCCGCTCTGCTGCCGGGGCGCGAGCAGCGCTTCGCGGAGCCGGCGCGTACGTCGTTGTCGTCCATCGTGCCCGGGCTCGCCGAAAGCGTGCTCGCGCGGCTCGAACCGCCGTACGCGTTCTTCGGCCACAGCATGGGAGGGCTGCTCGCGTTCGAGGTGGCCAGCCGGCTGGCCGAACACGGGCACTCGCGGCCCGTGCAGGTGATCGTGTCGGGGTGTCCGGGCGCTCCGGATGCCCGATGGGCCGGTCTCGACGCCGCGCTGGCCGACGACGAGCGGTTGCGCGCGTGGCTCGGCGCCCTCGGCGGTGTTCCCGAGGTACTGCTGGCGAACCAGGAGATGCTGGACCTGCTGCTGCCGACGGTGCGTGCGGACCTGGAAGCGTGCGGAACGTACATCTATCGGCCCGGCACGCTGCTGACCTGCCCCCTCACCGTGTTTGGCGGCCGTGCCGACCAGTTGGTGCCCGCCGAGGCGCTGGAGCGTTGGGCGGAGGTCGCGGGCGCCGGTTTCGCCCTTGAGTTCCTCGACGGCGGTCATTTCTACCTCTTCGACGACGAGGACACGTCGGCGCTGCGCTTGCAGGCGGCGCTGGCGAAGTCCCTGACAGAAGGCGGCGACTCGTGACGGTTGGTACCAGCGATGCTCAGCGACTGGGGCTGCCCTTCGAACGATCCGGGGACGAGGTCGGCGACTGGGAGACCGAGGCGCACCGCGTCCGGCTCCCGGCCGGCGCCGATCCGGCCACCTGGTGCACGGCCCTGGTACAGATCCTGCTGTATCGCTACACCCGGCAGCCGTTGGTGGGCCTTGTCGTGGACGGGGTCGCCGTCGAGGCCGCGTTCCCGGCGGGCATCACGGCGGCCGAGGTGTTGGCCGGGGCGTCGGCCCGCGACGAGAACCCTCCCGGCGCCGGCGTGGTGTCGTCGGTACGGGTCAGCACACCGCTCGAACCCGGATCGGGCGATCCGTCGGACGGCGATCCCAGTGTCCTGCTGTCCTTCGCCCCGGACGGGACGAGCGAGGACGGCGGGAGCCTGCTGTGCCGCGCCGGCTACCGCGCCGATCGGCTCACCGCCGCGCAGGTGCGCCGGATGTGCGGGCACCTCGGCGAACTGGCCGCCGAGATCAGTCGCCGACCGGAGAGTCCGGTGGGCGAGCTGGGACTGCTGACGGCGGGCGAGCGGGAGCTGATGCTCGGCGGTTGGAACGACACGGCCGCCGACCGTGACGAGGAAGCACTGCTGCACGACGGTCTCGTGGCCTCGGCACGACGCTCCCCCACCTCACCCGCCGTCGTGTTCCGAGGCGTCTCGCACAGCTACGGCGAGTTGGACGCGCAGTCCGACCGCTGGGCCGCCCGGTTGCGGGAGGCGGGAGTACGCCCGGGCGACATCGTGGGCGTGTGTGTCGAGCGGTCCGCCGCGATGGTCGCGCGCGTGGTCGGTGTTCTGAAGGCGGGTGCCACCTATCTCCCGCTCGACCCGTCCTACCCCCTCGATCGCCTGCGCTTCATGCTCGCCGACAGCGGCACCGACGTCGTCGCCGCCGAGCCGGGCACCCTGGGGCTGCTCACCGAGCTGGGCCCGGACATCCGCACGGTGCTTCTGACGGATGCCGAGTCCGGGGCTCCCCGGGTGGATCCCGGCCCTGCCGTCGACGCCGGAACACCAGCCTTTCTCATCTACACCTCCGGTTCCACCGGTCGTCCCAAAGGCGTGGCGGTCTCTCACCGCGCGGCGCTGAATTTCGTCCTCGGGATGGCGGGCCGGCTCGGCGTCGGCGCGGACGATGTCGTGCTCGCCCAGGCACCGTTGTCCTTCGACATCTCGGTGTTCGAGTTGTTCATCCCGCTCGCCGTGGGAGCCCGGATCCATCTCGTCGACCGGGCCACCGCCGTCGACGGCACGGCCCTCGCGGCGGAGATAGCGCACAGCGGGGTGACCGTGGTGCAGGGGACCGCCACCACGCACCGGATGCTCCTCGCCGCCGGCTGGCAGGGCGACGGTTCGATCACGGTGGTATCCGGTGGGGAACCCCTGCCGACGGACGTCTGTGCCGAGTTGTTGCGGCAGGGGGTACGGCTGTGGAACTCCTACGGGCCGACCGAGACCACCGTCTACACCCACGCGCTGCGGATGACTCAAGGCCTGCCGGTCAGGCTCGGCGGTCCGCTGCCCAACGTTCGGACGTACCTGCTGGACGAGGACCTGCAGCCGGTGCCGGTCGGTGTCCCGGGTGAGATCCACCTCGCCGGGACGTGCCTGGCCAACGGCTATCTCGGTCGTCCGGACCTGACGGCGGAGCGGTTCCTGCCCGATCCCTTCGCCAACGCCCCGGGGCAGCGGATCTACCGCAGCGGTGATCTGGGCAGGTGGCGGGAGGACGGCGAGCTGGAGTCGCTCGGCCGGATCGACCAGCAGGTGAAACTGCGCGGATACCGGATCGAGCTGGGCGAGGTCGAGGCCGCGCTGCGCACCGACGACCGGATCGGCAATGCCGTCGTCGTGCTCCGCACGGACGAGGCCGAACCGTTCCTGGCCGCGTACGTCGTGCTGCGCCACGGCCCCGAGCCGGATCGAGACGAACTGCGGGCCCTGGTGGCCTCCAGGCTGCCGGGCTACATGGTTCCCGCCCGTTTCATCGCCGTCGACCGGCTGCCGCTCACCCCGAGCGGAAAGGCCGACCGCGCGGCCGTGCTCGCGCTCCGGGACGGGCGGCCGATCCACGGACGGGCAGCCACCGCGCCCCGCTCCGCACTGGAGCAGGTCGTCGCCGGGATATGGCTCGATCTGCTCGGCTCCGACGAACTCGGCGTCGCCGAGCCGGTTTTCGAGGCTGGGGCGACTTCGTTGACGGTGATGCGGGCAGCGCAGCTCCTCCAGGAGGTCTTCGACACACCGGTGCCGGTGCGCCTGCTCTTCGACCGGCCCACCGTCGAGGCTCAGGCGCGGTATCTGGCGGAGCAGACCTCGGGCGCGCAGCACATCGCCGACCGGCTGCTGGAACTGGTCGACGCGAACCCCCGGAGCGAGTGACCGATGGCGACCGCGAAGGACGGCACCTTGCGCAACACCGGCAACCCCCTGCGGGGGATAGCGAGCAATCGTGATCTGCTGGCCCGACTGCGTGCGGGGGTCAACCCGCCGGATCGCGCCGGCCCGGCCCGGGACGAGTGGGCTGCCCGCCCGGTCGCCACACCAGGCCAGGAACAGGTCTGGTTCTTCGACGAGTCGCACCCCGGGACCGCGGTATCCAACATTCCCTTGCTCGCCGAAGTGACCGGGCCGCTCGATGTCGAGGCGCTGCGGCGCACGCTGGCCGCGTTGGTCGAGCGTCATGAGTCCCTGCGAACGGCCCTCGCTCCGCAGGACGGGCGGCTCGTCCCGATCCCCGCGCCACGGCCCCTCGGCGAGATCGCCGAGTTCGACCTCAGGGCGCTGCCGGCGGAGCAGCGCGAGCCGGCGGAGCGCCGTGCGCTGCTGGATGTCTCGGGCCGCCCGTTCGATCTGGCCCAGGGGCCGCTGTGGCGCTGCGCCGTCATCAGGCGGGCCGAGCAGGCACATCTGCTGGTTCTCGTCATGCACCACATCGCCACCGACGGCTACTCCTTGCTGGTGCTGCAGCGGGAGCTGACCGCGGGATACGCGGCTTTCGCGGCCGGGCGGGCTCCCGAGTTCCGGCCGCTGAGCGCCGGGCACTACGACGCGGTCCGCGCGCAGCGCTCCTCCGTCACGGACCCGGGGCGGCACCTCGGGTACTGGACGGGGGCCCTGACTCCCCTGCCGGAACCGGTCGACTGGCCATTCGCCCAGGCCCGGCCCGCAGAACCCGACTACTCCGGGGACGTGGTCGCGCTTGCGCTCTCCGACGAACTCGCCGCCGCCGTCCGGGCGACGGCCACCGACCGGCACTGTTCGCCGTTCATGGTGCTGCTGGCGGCTTTCGCCGGGCTGGTGTACCGGCACACCGGCCGGACGGACTTCGTGATCGGCATGCCGAGCTCGGGCCGCCCCACGGAGCACGGCGACGACCTGGTCGGCTATTTCGTGAACATGCTGCCGCTGCGCCTGCGGCTCGGCGACGCTCCCACCGGAAGCAGCCTTCTGCTGGCGGTCCGGGACGCCGCCCTGGACGCCTACGCCCATCGGGAGACGCCCTTCCTGGACGTGATGCAGGCCGTCCAGCCGGAGCGCAGGCCCGGCACCCAGCCGGTCTTCCAGATGGTGTTCACCGCGCCTCCCGCGCTCGGGAGCTTCGAGTCCGCCGGCGCGACCTTCCGCTTCGAGGAAGGACACAGCGGCCAAGCCCTCTACGACATGGAGGTGCACCTCCCCGAGGCCGAGGCGGGCCGAACCGGCTTCATCAAGTACCGCACCGAGTTGTACGCCACCCAACACATCGAGGCCCTGGTGGAGCAGTATCTGCGACTGCTCGGCCGGCTGCTGACGGATCCGGAACTGCCCATCGACGGCATGCCGTTGGTCGTCGGCGCCGAACGAAGGCGGCTGCTGGAGGACTGGAACGACACCCGGACCGAGTTCCGCGAGGCAGGCCTGTGCCTGCACGAACTGGTGGAACGTCAGGTGGACGCCGCTCCCGGGGCGGTCGCCGTGGTCGCCGAGAGCGGCGCGCTGACCTACCGCGAACTGGACGAGCGGGCGAACCGGATCGCGCACCTGCTCCGGACGCACGGGGTCGGTCGCGGTGACCGGGTCGGGCTGTGTTTCGAGCGCTCGCTGGACATGGTGGCCGGGTTGCTGGGTGTGCTCAAGACCGGTGGCTCGTACGTACCGCTCGACCCCGGCAGCCCTGCGGAGCGGAACGAGTTCATGGCCGCCGACGCCGGTGTCAGGGCGGTGCTCACCGGTGGGCCGGCATCGGACCGCGCCCCTCGTGGGGTGCAGGCCCTCGAAGTGGACGATCTCGACGGCCTGCCGGCGACCAGGATGGCGGCGGAGGTCCGGCCGCAGGACAGCGCGTACGTCATCTACACCTCCGGCTCGACCGGACAGCCGAAGGGCGTGGTCAACAGCCACCGCAGCGTGGTGAACCGGCTGCTGTGGATGCGCGACGAGTACGATCTCGACTCCTCCGAGGTGGTGCTGCAGAAAACGCCGTACAGTTTCGACGTCTCGGTGTGGGAGTTCTTCTGCCCGCTGGTCTCCGGCGGGCGGCTCGTCATGGCGCGTCCGGAGGGGCACAAGGACCCGTCCTATCTGCGGCGGGTCATCCGGGCCGAACAGGTGACCACGCTGCACTTCGTGCCGTCCATGCTCCAGGTCTTCCTGGACTCGGGCGGTCTCGCGGACTGCGCGTCGGTGCGGCGGGTGGTGTGCAGCGGCGAGGCGCTGACGACCGATCTGGCACGCCGTTTCCTCACGGCCGGTCCGGGGATCACGCTGCACAACCACTACGGCCCGACCGAGGCCGCGATCGAGGTCAGCCACTGGACGTGTCTGCCGGACGACCCCGGCCCCACCGGCCCCACCGTCCCCATCGGCCGACCGGTCGCCAACACCAGGCTGTACGTTCTGGACCGGCACGGGGAGCCCACGGCCACGGGAGTGCCGGGCGAGTTGCACATCGGCGGTGTGCAGGTCGCGGACGGCTATGTGAACCGGCCCGGGATGACCGCCGAGCGATTCGTTCCCGACCCCTTCGACGGCGGCCGGATGTACCGGACGGGCGATGTCGCGCGCTATCGGCCCGACGGAGCGATCGAGTTCCTCGGCCGGATGGACCGGCAGGTCAAGATACGGGGCTTTCGCATCGAACCGGGCGAGGTCGAGGAGTGCCTGGTGCGATCGGGCCTGGTTCGGCAGGCCACCGTCCAACCGTGGCGGGACGAGGCGGGTGACACGGTGCTGGTCGGATACGTGGTGCCGGTCGATCCGGCCGATCCGCCGGCCGCGCTCTACGACCGCCTGCGCGCCGAGTTGCCCTCCTACATGGTCCCGGCGCACCTCGTGCCGCTCCCGGAGCTGCCGCTGAACCGCAACGGCAAGCTGGACGTCGGCGCGCTGCCGCCGCCCCGGCCCAAGGCTCGGCTCACGGGCACCGGCTCCGGGGCTCCCGCGACACCCACCGAGGAGCGCATCGCCGAGATCTGGCGCGAGGTGCTCGGCGTCACCGCCGTCGGCCGGGACGACAACTTCTTCGACCTCGGTGGCCATTCGCTGCGGATCGTCCAGGTCAGCAATCGAGTGGCCGGTTGGGCGGGCATCGAGATCCCGCTGCGCCTGCTGCTCGACCGGCCCACCGTCGCCGGGCTGGCCGGCGCCGTGGACGGGCTGCTCGCCTCCTCCGACGCGAGCGCGCTACCGGCGGCTCCGGTTCGCACGAGCGCCGCCCGCGACATCGGAGACCTGCTGGACGAACTCGACGCGCTCTCCGGCGCGGACGACCGGAACCCGACCGACATGCAGCGAGGGAAGCAGAGGTGAAGCACGTGCGAGGAAATCTGCTGGACCGGCTCCACGGACTCGATCCGGCCAAGCGCGCGGCGCTGCTCGGCGTACTCGCCCAACGGGGCGAGGAGTTCGACGTGTATCCGCTCTCCTCGGCCCAGCAACGGCTGTGGCTGTTCAGCCAGACGTATCCGGACGCGGCCTCCTACAACATGCCGTTCGCCTATTGGTTGCGCGGGGAGGTCTGCACCGCTTCCCTCAGTGCCGCGTTCACCGATCTCGTCGCCCGGCACGCATCGCTGCGCACCGTCTTCCTGGACGTGGACGGCGAGCCGCTCCAGGCGATCCTGCCGGCGTCGAGCGGCCCCTTGGAGATCAGCGATCTGCGTACCGCCGACGTCGCGGACCGGAACGCCCTCGCACGGGAGCGGGCGACGGCCCAGGCGCGCCGTCCGTTCGACCTCGCCGCGGAGCCGCCCATTCGCGCGCGGCTGTGGCGGACGGACGACGACACCGCCCTGCTCGCGCTGGCGGTCCATCACATCGCCTGTGACGGCTGGAGCATGGGGATACTGCTGGCGGACCTGGCGGAGTTCTACAGGGCCCGCCGGGCCGGGACGCTCCCGGACCAGGCTCCACCGCCGTGGCGCTACGCGGATTACGCCACCTGGCAGGCGCGGTGGTGGGAGAGCGACGCGCCCAGGGCGATGGAGTCGTACTGGGAGGACCGGCTGGCCGGGGCGCCGCGCGTGCTGGACCTGCCGACCGATCGGCCGCGGCCGGTGAAGCCGACGGTCGCAGGTGGCATGGAGTGGTTCGAATGGTCGGCCGAAGTACGGGACGCGGTGTCCGGGTTCAGCGTGGAGGCGGAGGCCACCCCGTTCACGGTGCTGTTCGCAGCATGGGCCGCCCTGCTGCACCGGTACAGCGCAAGCGACGATCTCGTCATCGGCGTACCGGCCGCAGGCCGCACCCGGCCGGAGACCGAGGACGTCGTCGGGCTCTTCGTCAACATGCTGGCGCTGCGCAGCCGGGCCCCCCGGGGTACGACCTTCCGCACTCTGGTGCGCGAGGCCCGGGAGAACCTGCTGGCCGGACAGGCCCACCAGGACCTGCCGTTCGACGCGGTGGTGAAGGCACTGGGCCTGCCCCGCGACGCCGTCCATCACCCGCTGTTCCAGGTCGTCTGCACGATGTGGGAGAGCGAGGGGGAGGAACTGCGGTTGCCGGGGCTGTCGGTGACCCCGGCCCTGAACCACAGCGGCACCGCGAAGTTCGATCTGACCGTGGCCTTCCGATACGACGACCGGGTGCTCGGCGGCTGCCTCGAATACAACAGCACCCTGTACGACCCGGGCACGGTACGGGACATGCTGGAGAGTCTGCGCGTTCTCCTGACGGCGGGCCTGGCCGAGCCGGACCGGCCCCTGCACAGCCTGCCGCTGTTGACCGAAGCCCAGCGGCACCGGCTGGTGCACGCCTGGAACGAGACCGGTCCCGCCCACGACGACGACCTGCTCGGCTACCAGCTGATCGAGGCCGAGGCGGATCGCCGCCCGGACGCGCCCGCCGTCTCCTTCGGAGCGGACCGGATCGCCTACGCCGAACTCGACGCACGCGCCAACCGGCTCGCCCACCACTTGCGGGCGTCGGGGGTCGGCCCGGGATCGCTGCTCGGCATCTGCCTCGACCGGTCGACCGAGCTGGCGGTGTGCGCGCTGGCGGTGTGGAAGGCGGGGGCGGCGTATGTGCCGCTCGACCCGCGCTATCCCCCGGACCGGCTCGCCTTCCTGACCGCGGATGCCCGCACCGAACTGATCATCACCACCGGCCGGCTGCGCTCGCTGCTCCCCCAGGAGGCCACCCTCCTCCTGCTCGACCGCGAGCGCCCGGCCATCGATTCCGCACCGGCGACCCGACCCGCCAGTACCGCCTGCCCGGCGGACCTCGCCTATGTCATCTACACCTCGGGATCGACCGGCCGGCCGAAGGGCGCCATGCTCACCCATGGCGGCGCCCGGAACCTCGCCCACGCGCAGCAGCGGTTGCTCGGCCAGGGCCGGGACGACATCGTGCTGCAGTTCGCCTCGTTCAGCTTCGACGCGTCGGTCTTCGAGCTCCTGCTCGCCCTTACGGTGGGCGCGGAGCTGGTGCTCGCGCCACAGGAGGCGCTCCAGCCCGGCGCAGACCTGGTGGAGACGATCCGTTCGCAGCGTGTCACCACGGCGGTGCTGCCTCCCACCGTGGCGGAACTGATGCAACCGCGGGACGTTCCGACACTGCGCACCCTCGTCGTCGCGGGCGAAGCCTGCCCGCCGGAGCTGGCCGCCAGGTGGGCGGACCGTTTCATGGTCAACGCGTACGGGCCGACGGAGACCACCGTCTGGGCCACCATGCACCGCTGCACCGGGCCGGAGCAGCCGGTGCCGATCGGCTCGCCGCTGCCCGGTGTCGAGGTCTACGTGCTCGACGAGTACCAGCAGCCGGTTCCGCGCGGCACGGCGGGCGAGCTGTGCGTCGGAGGCCGGAGCGTCGGCCGCGGATACCTGCGCCGCCCTGAGCTGACCGCGGAGCGCTACGTTCCCGACCCGTTCAGCGGGCGACCCGGCGCCCGGCTCTACCGGACCGGCGACGTCGTCCGGTACCGCTCCGACGGCCGCGTCGAGTTCCTCGGCCGCGCCGACGACCAGGTCAAGATCCGTGGGCTGCGCATCGAACTCGGTGAGATCCAGGGGGCGTTGTCGCTGCTCCCCGGGGTCCGGAGCTGCGTGGTCGGCACAGCCGAGACGGCCCACGGCGACACCTCCCTGGTCGGCTACGTCGTTCCCGAACCCGCGTATCCGGTCGACATCGCCCGGTTGCGCGGCGGAATGCGTGCCTCGCTACCGGAGTTCATGGTGCCCGCCGCGTTCGTGGTGGTCGAATCGATCCCCAGGACGCCCAACGGCAAGGTCGACCACCGGGCCCTGGCGGTGTTGAAGCGACGGTCCCCGGTCCTCGCGGTCGGCCGGGGCCGGCCTGCCACCGAACTTGAGCGGACCATCGCCCGGGTGTGGCAGGACGTCCTCGGCGCCGCAGACGTCGGCGCCGAGGACAACTTCTTCGACGTGGGCGGCAATTCCCTGCTGATCACCCGAGTGCGCAGCCGTCTGGAGCAGCTGCTCGACCGCCAGGTGCCCACGCTGACCCTGCTGCGCCACCCCACGGTCCAGAGCCTCGCCGACCACCTCGCCGGCCATGCGCCCGACCACGCGTCGCGACCCGTCGGTCCACCGAGCGGCGACCGGCCACAACGGCTCGACGACCGCAGACGAGCGCTCCTCGAACGCTCGCGCCGCACCGTACCGACCGAGAAGGAGGTCTGAGATGGACGAGCGCAGCGGACTGGAGATCGCTGTCGTCGGGATGTCCGCACGTTTCCCGGGAGCCCCGTCCGTGGACGACTACTGGGACGTGGTCTCCACCGGCAGGGAGGTCATCTCGACCTTCACCGACGAGGAGCTTGCGCAGGCGGGGGTGGACGAGTCGGTCCGGCGCAACCCGGCCTACGTGCCCGCCGCCGGCCTGCTGACCGAGGCCGAGTACTTCGACGCGGGATTCTTCGGTCTCTCGCCGCGCGACGCGGCAGTGCTGGACCCGCAACACCGGCTGTTCCTTCAGTGCGCGTGGCACGCGCTTGAGGACGCCGGCTATGCCAGGAATCCCGAGCGGCACCTGGTGGGGGTGTACGCCGGCTCCAGCTTCAGCACGTACATGCTGCGGCACCTGCTGCCCAACAGCGAGCTGATGCGTGACCTCAGCGAGCACGAGCTGCTGCTCAGCAATGACCGCGACACGCTGGCCATGCACGCCGCCTACCACTTGAATCTGACCGGCCCGGCAATCAGCGTGCAGACCGCGTGTTCCACCTCGCTGGTCGCCGTCCATCTGGCCGGTCAGGGGCTGCTCGCCGGGGACTGCGACCTGGCACTGGCCGGCGGGGTCTCGGTGCAGCCCCCGCAGACCGAGGGGTACCTGTACAAGGAGGGCGGCATCATGTCGCCGGACGGGCACTGCCGCCCGTTCGACGCCACCGGGCAGGGCACGCTCATCGGCAGCGGAGTCGGCGTCGTGGTCCTCAAGCGCCTCACGGACGCGCTGCGCGATCGGGACACCATTCATGCCGTGATCACCGGAACCGCCATCAACAACGACGGATCGGCCAAGCCCGGGTTCACCGCACCCAGCGTGGGCGGCCAGGCAACGGTGATCCGGAACGCCCTGAGCGTCGCCGGCATCGGCGCGCGGACCATCGGCTATGTCGAGGCGCACGGCACGGCGACCGCTCTGGGCGACCCGATGGAGGTCGCCGGGCTCACCGAGGCGTACCGGGAGAGCACCGACGAGCGCGGGTACTGCGCCCTGGGTTCGGTCAAGTCGCTGATCGGACACGCCGATACCGCTGCGGGGATCGCCGGGCTGATCAAGGCGATCCTCACCGTGCGGGAGGGGGTGCTGCCCCCGAGCCCGTACTTCACCGAGCCCAACCCCGCGCTGGCCTTGGCGGAGTCACCGTTCTACGTCAACCCGGAACTCCGGGAATGGCCGGGAGAGCTGCGGCCGCGACGGGCCGCGGTGAGTTCGTTCGGCATGGGGGGCACCAACGCGCACGCGATCGTGCAGGAACCGCCCGCGCCCTCGACAGAGGTGCCGCCAGACGGTGACGGCGCGGGTGAACTGCTGTTGCTGTCCGCCCGCAGTGCGGAGGCGCTGTCGTCCGCGGGGGCCCGGCTGCGGGAGTTCCTCGTCGAGCGCGAGGACGTCGCGCTGTCCGATGTCGGCCACACCCTCCGGGTGGGACGACGCGACTTCCCGCACCGACTCGCCGTGGAGTGCCACAGCCGGGCGGAGGCCGTGGCTCGGCTGGGAGGGAAGCAGGCCAAGGGCCGATGGTCGGGGGTGGCGCGCAACTCGCGGCGCGAGGTCGCCTTCCTCTTCCCGGGGCAGGGAGCCCAGCACCCGGGCATGGCGCTGGACCTGTACGAGCGCCGGCCGGTGTTCCGGCGGCACCTGGACGAGTGCGCCGAACTGCTCCGCCCGCACCTCGACCGCGAGCTGCTCGACCTGCTGCGCGCGCCCGAGTCGGAGTCGGTGCTGGGACAGACGCGGTACACGCAGCCGGCCCTGTTCGCCGTGGAGTACGCGCTGGCCCGGCTGTGGCAGGAGTGGGGGGTACGGCCCACGGCGATGCTGGGACACAGCGTCGGCGAGTTCACCGCGGCCTGTCTGGCCGGCTGCTTCGAGCTGCCGGACGCGCTGGGCCTGGTCGCCGCCCGCGGCCGGCTCATGCAGACCCTGCCGCCGGGATCGATGCTCGCGGTCAGCTGCCCGGCCGAACAGCTCTCGGACCTCCTCGTCGGCGGGCTCTGCCTCGCCGCGGCCAACGCGCCGCGGCTGAGCGTGGTGTCCGGGCCGACCGAGGAGATCGAGCCGCTGGCGGCCGAACTGCGCGATAAGGGCATCACGTGCCGCTCACTGCACACCTCGCACGCCTTCCACTCCTCGATGATGGACCCCATCCTCGACGCCTTCGCCGAACACGTCGCCCGTGTGCCGCTGCACGAACCCGGTATCCCGTTCATCAGTGGTGCCACCGGTGAGCCGATGACCGGCGCACAGGCCACCGACCCGGCCTACTGGGTGCATCAGCTGCGGCAACCGGTGCGGTTCAGCGAGGGGCTGCGCGCGTTGACCCGCGACCCCGACCGGATCCTGCTTGAGGTCGGGCCCGGCACCACCCTGACGACCCTCGCCAGACAGCACGACCTGGCCGACGGCGGGCACAGCGTGGTCGGCTCGCTCCCCCACCCCCGGGAACCACGGCGGGCGGGCTCGGCGATGACGGAGGCTTTCGGCCGGCTCTGGGCGGCAGGCGTGCCGGTCGACACCGCCGCGTTCGCGGCTCCCGCCCGAAGGGTGCCGCTGCCCGGCTACCCCTTCGAACAGCGGCGGTTCTGGTACGACCTCCCGGCCTCCGGCCAGGTCGGCCCGGCCCCCGCAGGCAGGCCGCACCCGTCGCACCTGCCGACGGTACCGACACCGCCCGAAGCCCCGGAAGCCGTAGTGGACGCCGCGGACCCGGTGGATGGGGCGCCGGGTCCGGGCGGCGACGACCAGGCCACCGCTGCCCGGATCCGCAGGGTGTGGCAGCAACTGCTCGGCATCCCCGAGATCGGCGGCGAGGAGAACTTCTTCGAACTCGGTGGCCACTCGCTGCTCGCCATCCAGGTCATCGCCAGGCTGCGCGAGGACTTCGGCGTCGACCTGCCGGCAGGTGTGCTCTTCGAGGCACCGACGATCGACGAACTCACCTCCTGCGTCGACGAACTCCTGGCCGACGAAGCCGCTGAGCTGGCGGACGCGCTGCTCGGCGAACTCGACGGGCTGACGGACGACGAACTGCGATACGAGTTCGACCGGATCCACAACGCCAAGGACCAGTCATGACAACGGATCACGCGCGGCGGGTCGCCGAACTGACCCCGGAGCAACGGCGCCTGCTGCTCGGTCGACTCAAGCAGCGCAAGCAGGAAGCCGGTCCGGACCATCCCGGGACGGGGCCCGCCGACCACCGCAAGATACGGCGCCGAACCGATCCGCTCGCCCCGGCGCCGCTGTCCTTCGCCCAGGAACGACTCTGGTTCCTGGACCGCCTCGACCCCGGCAGCCCCGCCTACAACATCGCCTTTTCGGTCCGCATCACCGGACCGCTGGACCGAGCCGTGCTGGTGCGGGCCCTGCATGCCGTCGTCTCCAGGCACGAGGCGCTGCGCACCGCGTTCATCGAGGTCGACGACCGTCCCCACCAGGTCGTGCGGGGCCCGGCGGAGATACCGGTCCCGTTCCACGACCTGCGGGACGTCTCCGACGCGAACCGGCCGCAGGCGATCCGCGAGCTGACCGACGCCGTGGTCGCGAGCAGGTTCGACCTCACCGAGGGCTCGCCGCTGGCGACGCAGTTGCTCGCCCTCGCCGACGGCGAGCACCTGTTGACCGTGGCGGTGCACCACATCGTCTTCGACGGCTCGTCCGTAGCGGTGCTGGTGGATGATCTGATCGCGCACTACGACGCGCTGAGCAGCGGCGCGGAGCCGACGGTGCCCGCTCCCGCGCTCCAGTTCGCCGACTGGGCGAGCTGGGAACGGGACCACCTCGCCGGCCGGCGCTTCGACGAGCAGCTCGACTACTGGAGACAACGGCTGGACAGCGCGCCGGCGCTGTCCACCTTCCCGGCGGACCGGCAGCGTCCCCGGGTGCAGACGCGCACCGGGGCGTACCGCCCGTTCGGGCTGACCGGGCAGCTGACCGATGGTCTGGTGGCGCTCGCGGGCGGCGAGGGAGCGACCCTCAACGCGGCCGTGCTGGCCGGCGTCGCCGCGCTCGTGCACCGGGCCACCGGACAGCGGGACGTGCTGCTCGGGGTCTCGGCCGCGGGCCGAACCCGCGTCGAGGCGGAATCCATGATCGGCTCGTTCGCCGACACCTTCGTCCTGCGGGTCGACCTCTCCGGCAATCCGACGTTGCGCGAGCTGCTGCGTCGGACCAGGGACGAGTTCCGGGAAGCGTTCCGGCACCAGGACGTCCCCTACAGCAAGGTGGTCGAGGCCGTCGCGCCCGCCCGGACACCGAGTCACAATCCGCTCTTCCAGATCATGCTGAGCATCGCGGACATGCCCGAGGACCCGCGCAAGGCCGGCGCGGTCAGCTTCGCGGTCGAGCAGCTGGGTGCCGAACTCAACAGCCAGCTCACCGACTTCGATTTCTACTTCGCCCTCTCCCGGCAGCCCGACGGGCTGCGCGGCCATGTCGGCCACAACACGGATCTCTTCCTGGACGGCACGGCCGACGGACTGCTGTCCGGGTTGCGCGCGGTGCTCACCGAGATGGTGGCGGAGCCGGACCGGACCTTGGACCGGAGTGAGAGCCTGCGCAGGCGAACGGTATCGGTCGCCGCCACGTTCACCGCGGACCCGGTCTGCGAGTCGCTGGGCCTCTGGTCCCGGCTGCTGGGGACGCCCACGACCATCGCCCTGGCCCCGTACGGACAGGTCGTGCAGCATCTGGTGGCCGATGACGACGCCGAGGCCACGGCGGTGCTGCTGCGCTGGGAGGACTGGCTACGGCACGGGACCGTCGCGACGCCGGACGTGGCGCTGCCGGTGCTGGAGCGGGCCGTCGACGACCTGATGGGCGCGCTCGGGGCGCTGCGGTCCCGGTCCGGCCGCCTGGTGGTGATCGGGGTGACACCGCCGTCCGCCGCGTTCACCCGGCAGCCCTGGAGCGGGCTGTTCGCACAGCTGGAGGACCGGCTCACCAGCCGGGCCCGGCGCCACGGGAACGTCGTGGTGGTGCCGGCGGCCGCGTGGTCGTCGCGTTACCCCACGGCGGCCGTCGGCGACGAGCAGGCCGACGCGCTTGGGCACGTCCCCTACGTTCCCGAGTTCTTCGCGGCGCTCGGCACGTACCTGGCGCGCGAGCTGCACCGCAACCGGGTCCGTCCGGTGCGCACCCTGCTGCTCGACCCCGCGCGGGTCCTGGCGCACGCCGAGCCGGGGTCCGGGCCGTCCCGGGCGTTGGGCCGCACACTCGCCGAGCAACAGCGCCTCGGTCGGCGGATCGCCTTCTGCGGGCCCCGGCAGCTGCCGGGGGTCTCGGCGCACACCACCGCGGGTCCGGTCGATCCGGTGGACCGTATGACCGAACTCGTCTCGGAGCTCGGCATCGACCCGGCGGACTGCCTGGTGCTCGAACCGGACGCAGCCGTCGCAGGCAGGATCCGCACCGCCTTCCCCACCGCTCATGTGGCGCCGGTGCCGCAGGACCCGTCGTCGCTGCCGGGGTACCTGGACCACTTGTGGGCCCTCGACGCCCCGGGCGAGCCGTCCGGGTCCGAGTCGCTCGACGCCGGCCGGCTCGCCCACTTCGCGGCGTACCTCACCGACCCGGTGGAGATCGCCGAGCGGGCCCAGCCCACCGCGACCGCGGTGGTGCCGGGGGACCTGCCCCACGTGGCACCGCGGACCGACGCCGAGGAGCGGATCGCCGCCCTGTGGTCCACCGTCCTCAAGCTGGACGAGGTCGGCGTGACCACCGACTTCTTCGCCCTCGGTGGGCACTCGCTGCTGGCGACGCGCCTGCTGTCGCTCGTGCACCGGGAGTTCGGCCGGCACGTGCCGCTGTCCGAGTTCCTCACCCGTCCCACGGTGGAGCAGTTGGCCGAACGGGTGGCGAACGCGGGCGAGGCGGACCACATCACCCCGGTGCCGCGCGGCGGGGTGCTCCAGCCCTCGGCGACCCAGCAGCGGCTCTGGGCCCAGGCCCAGCTCGGTGACCAGTCGGCGCGTCACAACATCACCTTCGCCGCGGCCCTGCACGGCCCACTCGACCGCCTGGCGCTGCGCCACGCGGTCGAGGAGATCCTGCGGCGCCACGAGGTGCTCCGGACCTCCTTCGCGAACCACGACAGCCGTCCCCGGGTGATCGTGCACCAGGAGACGGACTGCTGGTTGCCCGACCGGACCGTGACCGCCGGGGAAGTGGCCGACCAGGTGCGCCTGCACGCCCTGGAGGACTACGACCTTGAGCACGGACCACTGGTCCGAGCGCGGTTGCTGCGCTGCTCCGAGAGCGAGCACTGTCTGCTGATCGGTACGCACCACATCGTCTCGGACGCCTGGTCGTGGGGCATCTTCCTCAGGGAACTCACGCTGCTGTACGCGGCGTTCCGGGAGGGTGCCCAGTCCCCGCTCGTCCCGCTCCCGATCCAGTTCGCGGACTACGCGGTCTGGCAGCGGGGCCGCCTGGACCGGGCCGATGCCGAGCGACAGATCGGATACTGGCGCGAGCTGCTGGCGGATGCCCCGGCGTTGCTCGGCATGCCCACCGACCGGCCCCGGCCGGCGGTGCGTTCGGACCGCTCGGCCCAGCACACCCACCTGTTCGGACCCGAACTGGGCGATGAGCTGCGGGCGTTGAGCAGTGCGGAGCGGACCAGCCTGTTCAGCGTGCTGCTGGCCGGTTTCGCCGTGCTGCTGCACCGCCACAGCCAGGACGAGGACCTGGTGCTCGGGACACCGGTCGCCGGCCGAGTCCATCCCGAACTGGAGGATCTGATCGGCTACTTCGCCGACATCCTGCCGCTGCGGTTCGATCTCTCCGGTGAGCCGACGTTCCGTGAGCTGATCCACCGGGTGCACGCGAGGGTGCTGGAGGCGCACCAGCACCAGGAGGTTCCGTTCTCCCGGATCGTCGAGGCGGTGTCCCCGGGCCGCGACCCCGCCTTCCATCCAGTCTTCCAAAGCATGTTCAATTTCCTCGACCAGCCGGAGTTCCAGCCCGAGTTGGCCGGTCTCGACGTGGAACTGCTGGAGGTCCCGGCGGCCGGAACGGACTTCGATCTGTTCCTGACCCTGTCGTGGCACGGCGAGCGGCTGCAGGCGACGCTCGATTACAGCGCGGCCCTCTTCGACCCGGACACCGCCGACCGGCTCCTGCGCTCCCTGGAGGCCCTGCTCGACGCGGCGCGCAAGGCCCCCGACACGCTGATCGGAAAGCTCGACCTCGGTGCCGCGCACGCGGTGTCACCCTATCGGCCCGCGTGTTCGGAGATCGCTGCGGCGAACGCGCAGCCGGAGTTCCTGGGCCCGCCGATCGCCATCGCGGCGACCTTCACGGCCGAACCGGTCCGCGAGACGATCGAGCACTGGCTGCGCGTCGCCGGCTCCCCGGCGCGGGTGGATTTCGCCCCCTACGCTCAGGTCCTGCAGCAACTCCTCGCCCCCGACGCGGCATTGGGGGCCGAGCCCGAGGGCCTGAACGTGGTGCTGCTGCGCTGGGAGGACTGGCTGCGGTACCAGGGGGCCGAGCTGACCGAAGTCCGGGCCGCGTCGCGCCTGGACCAGCATCTCCACGAGCTGTCCGCGGCGTTGCGCGGTTTCCGGGAGCGCTGCGACGCGTCCCTGGTCATCGGCGTCTGTCCGCCCTCGGCACGTTATTCGGGGGCGCGTTGGAGCAGGCTCTTCGAGGGCCTGACCGAGCGGTTGGAGCGGTTCGCCGCCGCCCTGGACGATGTGCGCACGGTGTCGACGGTGGGCTGGGCGCGGCAGTACGGGGTGTCCGAGGTCGGCGACGAGCGGGCTGACGCGCTGGGCCACATGCCGTACACGGCCGACTACTACGCCGTCCTCGGCACCATGATCGCCAGGCAGGCGCACTGCCGGGTACGCCCGCCGCTGCGGACCCTGGTCCTCGACCCGGCGCTCATCCTGCCCGATTCGCTCTCGGGCCCCGCGACCGCCGGGCAGCGGGAGCTGCTGCGCCTGCTTCGCGGGCAACTGCGGCACGGGCGCAGGCTGGCGCTGCTCG
>LRTP01000222.1 GCA_001550305.1 Streptomyces diastatochromogenes | reverse complement strand
CCGTTCGCGTCAGGGACGGCAAGGTGGACGTCGTTTCTGAAGGCCGGTGGCGGTTCCATCCGTGACTCAACACGTGGTGGGGAGCCCCGGACAGGGCGCCGGTCCTGCAACCGCCCGAACGCGAGGTGGCCTGCGGCGTCCCGTATGACCAGCTCGCCGTTCATGCGCTACCACACCCGTCTCATCAACAGCCCTTATCCGCCTGCTGATCACCGGCGTGCGTGGTTTCGAGGCGGTGTGCAAGACGGAGTGGACCTGCCAGGTGCAGCACCCGTCCATCGAATCCCGGGAGGGGGACACGGAGTGGCTGGGTCCAGTGTGCGGGGATTGCATCCAGGCCGTAGTACGCCCCCGCGAGGCCTCCGGTCACCGCGGCGGCGGTGTCCGTGTCACCGCCGAGGTCGATCGCCGCGCGTAGGGCGTCTTCGAAGCTGGTGGTGGTGCGCAGGGGCCCAGACGGTCGAGCCCAGGCAGGGCCATACGGCGCCGTTGAACTTGGTCACCTGATCGGGGTGCCGGTCGGGCGCGAGGACTGTGGCGTAGCGGCCGCGAGCTGCGCGTAGGTGTGCCCCAGGCGTAGGTGCGCCGGCACCAGCAGCGCCTGGCGGCCGGCGGACAGCCGGCGCCACCGAGTCCCGCACGCCGTCCGATGCGCGGCCAACCGGTCGGACAGGAACCGCAGGTGCCGGATGGACAGGTCGAGGGCAGACGGGTAGACAAGCACACGAAGCTCCTGGCGGCATGGGTGATCTTGGTCGTGGACCCGTCTACCAGGAGTTTCATCGCCTGCGCAGGCCAACCGACGGACTCATCAACCAAAGTGGCCGTCGACATCATCGCTGCGGGCTCTGTATAGGCTGGAGCGCGTGGATGTGACGGGGTGTCTTGGGTGTGACCTTCTGACCGGGCGCCGGGAGTTGCCCGGGGGCGTCCTGCACGAGACCGCTGCTTGGGTGGTGAACCACGTCGTCGGTCCGATGAATCTCGGCACCTTGATCGCCGGTCCGCGGGAGCACGTCGTGGCCATCGCGGAGCTCGACGACACGGCAGCGGCGGAACTCGGCCCCTTGCTGCGCGATACCGCTCGTGTCGTGGAGACGTTGTGCCGGCCCGAGCAGACCTACGTCTGCATGTGGTCGCACGGCCCCGATACGCGCAAGCACCTGCACATCGTGGTCCAGCCGGTGACCGCTGAGGTGCGGGCCCGCTACGGCGGGCTGCGCTCCGAACAACTACAGGCCCGGATGCTGGCGGACGGTGACGAGCCGGACATCACGGAGGTCGAGCAGTTCTGCGCGCGGGCCCGCGAGCTGTTCCGAGCCATCACCAACAGCAGCGCCGAAACCCGCAGCTGATCACCGATACCGCGCCGACGCCACGACGCAGCCGGGCAACCATACGCGAGGAAGTACTGCAGTCTTCTCCATCACGCACCCTCAATGTGAGGTTGGAAAAGGCTCAGTAATCACGTCCGGTGTTTGGTCTCGGCCCCACTTACGTATCGATGGCCGCCAACCACCCGGCCCCACAATCGCCCCCCGAACCGTGCGGCACGGTGCGGCGAGTGATCTTCCTGGTGGTCGGCGGGGAGAAGAGGTTCAAGGCGCTGGCGGCGGAGGCTGCGGCGAACGAGGCCCGATACCAGGCCCGGTTCGCACCGTGCTGCGGTCGTCGTACCCGACGCCCTGGAGGCGGATGTTCTTCCCGCCGTTCAAGGCGCTGGAGGTGCAGCACAACAACACCGCTTACCGGCTGGTGATGGACGTGGCCGATCTGCTGAAGCGGCATCTGGAGCAGGCGCTGAAGGAGGGCGCGTTCTTCGACCTGCCTAAGACGCCTCCACTGGAAGGGGCTGTGCCCGAGCAGTGGCGGGCGGCGGTGGACGACAAGGACCGTGTCGGGCGCATCTTCCACGAGCAGTTTGTGCTGGTGTCGCTGCGGGACGCCTCTTACGCGGCGGCGGGCCAGAACTGGACCAAGAGGCCTTCCCCCGCACCCTGTGTGCCGGCGGAGCAAGGTTGCCAGCCAGCGGGGGCGAGGTGGAGGAGCAGGCGACGGCCTGTCAGGGGACGCGTGCCACTCCGGTGTAGATACCGCTGCCCTCGGGCGCGGGTGCGGGGGCCGTCTTGAACCACTCGGGGGCGGTGACCAGGCCAGGGTCGAGAAGGTCCAGGCCGTCGAAGAAGCGGGTGACTTCCGGGCGGGTGCGGAAGCCGAGGCGGATGCCGCCCTTGGCGTATTCGGCGGTGACCTGTTCCGCCAGTTCCGGGTAGAGGTCGGAGGCGGCGTGCGACAGCACGAGGTGACTGCCTGGCGGCAGGGTGGCGACCAGGCCGCGGACGATGCCGTGGGCGTCCTGCTCGTCCGTGATGAAGTGCATCAGTGCGATCAAGGACAGTGCGATCGGCCGGTTGAAGTCCAGTACGGCACGGGCGCGTTCGAGGATGGAGTCCGGCTGCCGTACATCGGCCTCGATGTAGTCCGTGACCCCTTCGGGATGGCTGATCAGCAGGGCTTCCGCATGCCTCAGCACGATCGGGTCGTTGTCGGTATAGACGACCTTCGCCGTCGGCGTGATCTGTTGGACGATCTGGTGCAGATTCGGCCGGGTGGGGATGCCGGTGCCGATGTCGAGGAACTGATCGATGCCCTGTGCGGCGAGCCAGGCGGCCGCCCGGTGCATGAACTGACGGTTCTGCCGGGCCGCGTCACGTGCTTCGGGCGGTAGCTTCTCGCCCACTGCCTCGTCGACGGGATAGTTGTCCTTGCCGCCCAAGAGCCAGTCATAGACCCTGGCGGGATGCGCCATGGCCGTGTGGAAACGCGAGGGGATGGGTATGTCGGGCGTCATGACGGGCTCCAGCGCGCGAGGCGATCAGCGGTGTCTCCGATCACCGTAGTCTGGCACAGCATCTCACCGGCCCGTAACGGGAGTTGATAGTTGCCGGTGCGGGTGCCGAAAACCCCATCCATGGCCTGTGGCGTGCTGGTTCTTGTGAACGGGTGACGGTCGCCGGACAGGGCGTGTCAGGCTGATCGATCGTGCTGCTGCGACTGCCCTGCCTCGCTGTGTCGAGCGTGTTCGCCCTCATAGGACTGCTCCCGATGAGCGATGTGGACAAGGACATCGAGATATTGACGCTGCGCCATCAGCCGGCCGTCGTGCAGCGGCTGATCGACAGGCCGCGCGCAACCCTGGCGGACCGCACCCTTCTTGCCGCGCTCCTTCACCGGCTGCCCCGTGTCCGGCTTCGGCGACTGCACCTGATCGTCTCCCCGGACATGACCCTGAGGTGGCACCGTGACCTCAGGCGGCGCCGCCACGCCGACGCCGCCCGCCACGAGCGGCCCGGCAGACCGCCGACCCGCCGCAAGGTCCCGGCCCTCGTCCTGCGTCTGGCCTGCGAGAACCGCGGGTGGGGCTACCGGCGCATCCACGGCGAGCTCGCCGCCCTGGGTTCCTGACCTACGACACCGGGCAGGGGACCCGCGCACGCTTCGCGGGCCTGACTGTTGATCAGCGGCATCAGCCTTGCGCCACCCGGCAGTGATGCGCATATCGTCGCCAGTTTGCATCCGATGCAATTGGCGGCGCTTGGACCACCGGTACAGCAATTGGCTTCAGGCACTTGAGCTTGGCCGCTAGCTGCGGCTTTCCGAGGCGCTCAGCCTCGTAGGCCCCCACCGAGGTGGTGAATTCGAGGGGCTGTTGGCGTACGCGGATCAGGCAGCCGGGGTCTGTGCGGCCGGGCGCGGAAGCGCCCGGCCGAACGGGACTCGGCGTGCGGACTGTCTGCGGAGAAATGACCGCGGCGGGACCGATACTTCCCCGGAGATCGACCGACAGCTTCAGGAGCAGCCATGAGCCTCAAGAGTCTGGGAGCCGGCCGGGCCCGGATGCCACTCGTCGTCCTCGTGGCCTGCGCCCTCGCACTCGGGGGCGTGATCCCGGAATCCCCCAGCGCGGCGGCGAACGCAACGCCCCGCTGCATCTCCACGCCGCGTGCGTACCGAGCCGCATGGGACGCGCGGCAGGTCAGGTGCGTCTCGCCGCGGCTGTTCGGGACCACGCACGCCCGCGGCAGCGCTTCGCCGTACCCCCGTGGCTTCTGGTACGCGTGGGCGGGCTCCAGCACCAATCTCGAGCGCTTCCTGGAGTTGCGCAGGACATACGGTGACACCCCACCGAAGGTCGGCATCGGCATCCTGTCGTACGTCGGCTATCCGGGCCTGAGCACCTGGGACACGCCCACGGACCTCGCCGTCTACACCCTCCCGCACGGCGTACGGGCCCAGGTGCCGGCCTTCGAGACATGGTTCCGGCTGCTCGACGAGGAGTTCGGCAACACGGGGGCGTATCCGCTCGCGGCCCAGACCCGGCTTGCCTACGTGTACTCCCGGCTCGGCCCGCGCCAGGACGTCGTCGACGCGTTCCAGGCGGTGACCGGCTGCCGCAGCACCGCCTTGCTCAACGGAGAGGACATGCCGGCGAAGATCGGCTGCAACGCGGCGTTTCTCGGGGCACTGGCGGCCGCCGGCCCCTCTCCCTACGCCACGGGCGAGTCGAAGTCATGCTTCCGGAACTTCGCGGCGCGGTACAAGGGTCCCAAGACCGCCGCCGCACTGCGCGGCGTGCTGTACCAGTGTCAGGACGTTGGGTTCCTCAACACCGGTGTCGGACTCGGCTACAACACGTACGCGAACCCCTTCGTCTGCAAGCCGGCCCGCGAGCAGTCGGTGCTCCAGAAGTACACGGGCAGGGAGTTCATCCTTCCCAACACGGCTTTCGACAGGCTCCCGAGCCATGTCGACATCGAACTGGAGCTGGGCAAGCCCTCCCAGCGACGCTTCCTGAACAGGGGCTACTGCTGAAACAAGGCCACAGACCGTCCAGCGCCCCGTAGAGCCCCCGGTCGGCTTCCGGTCCTCGTTGTCCAGGAGGAAGAACCGACCCAGTTCGGGTCTCGTCGGCTTTTCAGCGAACTTTTTGTACGCCTCGGTCTGCTCATCAGTCAGAAATTCCACCGGCATGCGGCGGACGGTAGTCACCCCCGTGGTCACCGAAGCCGGCGGAACCTGGAGCCGGTACGCCCCCGGCGACCACCGACGGTGAAGCGCAGGTACTCACGCTGGGTCCGCTGAGCCTCGCTTGTCCTCAACGTGGACGACGTGAAGTTCGGTGCCATCCCGATGGCGCTTGGAACGTCCGAACAGCCCGACAACGATCTCCGACTGATCGTGAGGCTCATCAGGGCCGACATAGGTAAGGACGTCGCTGTGATGCCCAGTGACGACCCATCCCTCGGCGTCCTTGAGGTCGATCACCCCAAAGTCTCCTGCCGAAGATCCGGCATGCGCCGGGCCGAACTCTTTCAGGATCTCGGTGGCCTGTTCACCAAGCTCTCCATCCGGAGCGGTCAGCACGACACAAGTGCCATGCTCGAACAGCACCCACGATGTGCGAGGGTCGGCGAGAAGTCGCTGCCAGACGTCTATCAGTATCGCGGTGTTCACGGCGGTCATCATGCCGCAGAGCACCGACACAGGGTGGCGATCGACCGGCACCTATGGCGAATACGCGACTCCTGACCATGCGGGACTACCGGTCCCACGGCCGAATACCGCACCTGACCTGCGGCCGGACGCCACAAGGGAGGGGCCGCCCGAAGAGGCCTGCAGCGAGGGGTGGCTTCACCAACGAGTCGTAGGGTCTGGCACGAGTTCCGGTTGCCGGTTGGTGATCGTCGCCTGTGTCGGTGCGTGGCTGGTTCTTGCCCGGGCCTGTTCCCATCCCGCTCTGCGGTCGTTGACTCTGGCGGGCAATGTGCCCGACCTGACTGAGGGGAACGACTGAGATGACCGGTGTGCGGAAGATCGGCACAGGAGTACCTGCCGCCAGCAACTCGCAGAACCACGGGGCCCATGCCCCGGAGGGTATGACGCTCTTCGACCACATCTACGACCAGCCGGATCCCCGGGCCTACTTCCGCGTGCTGGGTTCGCTGGAATACCAGACGCCCCACGATGGGCAAGGCATGTTCCGGCGGGCCCTTTCGGCGTGCGAACAGACTGAGCCCGCGGCAGAACCGGCCACGGTGCTGGACATTTGCTGCTCATACGGCATCAACGCAGCCCTGCTCAACCACCATGTGACGCTGGATGACCTGTATGAGCACTACACATCGCCGCAGGCCACCGCGCTCACCACAGCCGAACTGATCGAGTGGGACCGCGACTACTACGCGGCGCGGCGGCGCCATGACGCGGCCCGGGTGATCGGAGTCGACATCGCCGCGAACGCCATCTCCTACGCACATGCCGTCGGCCTGCTGGAAGAAGGGTTCGCCGAGAACTTGGAAACCGCGGCTCCCTCCTCGGCCCTGTGCCGCGCGCTGCTGCATACCCGACTGATTACCATCACCGGTGGGGCGACGTTCCTGTCCCCACGTACGTTCAAAGCGGTCCTGGCCCATGTCCACCGCCCGGTGTGGGTCGCCGCGTTCGTGCTGCGTACCACCTCGTACGCGTCCATCGCGGCGTACCTGACGTCGCACGGCCTGGTCACCGAGAAGACCATCACGCACACGTTCGCGCAACGACGCTTCACAGACGCAGATGAACAGCAACACGCGATCGCCGCGGTGATCGCCGCCGGTGAGGACCCTCGGGGGAAGGAAACCTGCGGCTACTTCCACACCTCACTGCACCTCTCGCGCCCTCAGGAACACGCGACGGCGTTTTTGCTGACCGACCTGATGCCGAGCCTGTGAGAAGACCAGCCCCACCCATGTGCGGGAGCCGCGATGAGTCCTGCGGCGTCCGGCGGTCGTACTGTCGAACCCGTTACCGAGGAGGGCTTCTGATGCGCAGCGTGACCTATTCGATGGGCGTCTCACTTGACGGCTACATCGTCGGGCCGGACGGCGGCTTCGACTGGACGGCGCCCGACGAGGAGGTCTTCCGCTCCTGGATCGACGAGATTCGAGAGGTCGGCGTCCACCTGTTGGGACGACGGCTTTACGATACGATGCTGTACTGGGAGACCGCCGACCAGGATCCATCGCTCGACGACTCCATGCTCGAGTGGGCCGCGATCTGGAAGCCGCTCCCCAAGGTGGTGTTCTCGACCACCCTGTCGGCGGTGCAGGGCAATGCCCGGCTGGCCTCCGGCGGCCTGGCGGAGGAGATCGAGCGGTTGCGAGCCGAGCCGGGGGAGGGCGACATCGCGATCGGTGGCGCGACTCTCGCCGCCGAGGCGGCCGCGTTGGGTCTGATCGACGAGTACCGGGCCAGGGTCTACCCGGTGCTGGTCGGCGGCGGCATTCCGTTCTTTCCCCAGCGTGAGCGCCGGGTGGATCTCGAACTCGTCGAGACCCGCACCTTCAGCTCGAGAGTCGTCTACCTCCACTACCGCGTGCCGCGTTAGCTGGCTGGTCCGCCGAGCCCCAGGAAGAACGGGCCGGCCAGTGACGTTTTCTCAGCGAAATGATCAGTGACTGTTGAGGTCAGTGGTAGATGAGTTCTGACTCCACCCGGCGGCGGCGAGGAAGCGTGTAAGTGAGTCTTGACTCCACTGGAGGGCCGCCGGGTGGGACGGGGTGGCAAACACAGCCTCGGCCGCCGACCGTGCCCCCTTACGGGGCTGTCTGTGGGACGTGGGTGATTCCCCAGTAGTGAGCACAAGTGGTGAAGCCGAGGTCGCCGGCTGCCTTCAGGTAGGCGGCGTTGGCCTGCCGGTACAGGCCGACGTCGAGTGTGTAGCCGTCACGGTCGCCTGCCTTTGCCCGGCCGGTTGCGCCCTGAAGGAAGGAGTCGGCAGCGAAGTAGTTCGACTTGATCGACGCTAGCGAGCCGATGTCCTTTGGGGCCATGCCTGTCGGGGCGGAGTAGGTGGTCCACACGAGGCCCATCTGCTGGCGTACGTTCAGGACGTCCAGATCATCGGCGGCGACCCGGGCGAATCCGGTGCCTTTGTTCTTGTTCGGAGCCTGTCCAACGTAGGGCTTGCACAAGGTCTCGAGCGTTTTGACGAAGCTGTCCTTGGTCAACTGGGCGGGATCCGGGGGCGGTCCGGCGATACGGTTGCGCAGATCGGACCAGGTACCGATCCCGAAGAAGAACGCCGCAAGCGCCAGATAGACGGTGAACGTGCTCCACTGCTGGAACCAACTCTTCTCCGCCTTGCGCTGGTCGTCCACGTAGGCGGCTATGCGGTCGATCTTCTCCCTGTCGGTCTCACGCGCGCTGGTGGCTCCGGACCCGGGGTCGGCGGTTGTCATGAATGATGAATATCGGCTCCGTGGGCATGCGGGAACCTTGTTGCCCGCGAAGGACCCGACGCGCGCACCGAAGATAGGCCCCCTGCACCGGACCCCACTCGTTCTGCAGCTCACCCCCGGGTGGGCAAGCCGCTCCCGCTTGCCGACACGTCTTCTCCACGCGACAGCAGGGGAGAAGGTGCAGTCGAGCAGAAGCCTGTGGTCGGGTCGGCGCAGGCGGACCACGGTGACCACCGCATGTCGGGTGGTGCCTGCCACGACCTCTACGACGATCTCCCTGCTCACGGGTGTGTAGGCGTCGCCGCCCTGGGCGTGCGCGCGCCCGGAGTGGGGGACCAGGTGCGGGGCGATCCGGGTGGCCAGGGCCGTGGTCAGGCGTTGGGACAGTGCTACGCGTCCGTCTGGGTGCCGTACGGCGGGTGGTCTGCGGTCGAAGTCGTAGGGGTGGGAAATGGCCGAGTTCCAGGGCGAGTTGGTGCGCGTGTTGACCGGCACGCTGAAGGAGCATTCGGCTCGGCGGGGAGGCAGGACCGCTTACGCGGACGGCCGCCGCGCCGTCACCTACCGGGAGTTGGAGGAGCGCACCGGCCGGCTGGCGGGGCATCTGGCGCGGCTCGGGGTGCGGCGTGGGGAGCGGGTCGCGATCCATCTGGGCAATCGGGTGGAGCTCGTGGAGAGCTGTCTCGGAGTGCTGCGGGCCGGGGCCATGAGTGGGGGTTCCTTGGGGGTGGTGGCCTGTTGGGTTGTCACTTCCCGGAAGGCCGCGGATGCCGTCGGTGGACCACCAACGCACCCTTGAGGTGTTCGCGGGCCGGGCCCGGCTCCATCAAAGCCCATTGACCTGCCAGGAGAAGTCGCGCACCGGGCGGCGGTTTCGCATCAGGCGGGCGAAGAGGCGCTCGACGATCCACCGCTTGGGCAATGCCACGAACCCCTTGACGCCGTCGCCGCGCTTGATGATCGCCAGCACCAGGGCAAGCGCGGCCGGGCAGTACTCGAGAGGCAGCCGGTGTAGCCGCCATCGGCCCAGACCGGCGCCAACAGGTGGCACACGCCTGCCACTTGTCCTAGCAGCCCGCGGGCAGCGGTGCGGTCGCCGACCTCCGCGGCGGTGACCATCACGTCCAGCGGCAGGCCGAAGGTGTCGCCCGGTTTGCACCGGCCAGCCGGCCGCCAAGCCCCGGTGGGTGATGCGCGGCCGGTGGCGCCGGGCATCACCCACCGGGGAAGGACTCAGTGCTTGTTGACCGCCGAGGCCCAGTCGAAGTCCACGCCCATCTGCGCGTACATGGTCGAGTACCCGACGAAGCAGTTGAACTTCTCGACCTTGCCGTTGTGCAGGTACCAGAAGTCGGCAGTCGGCACGTCGATCTTCGCGCCGTTCGGCTTGACGGTGCCCGCCGGTGACTGCAGCGGTCCCTCGAACGTGCCCTGGATCGACAGCTCGATGCTGATCACGTCGCCGTTCACGGTGATGCGCTTGAGTTCACGGTGCACGTCGGGGAAGAGGTTGGCCATGTAGGGCAGAACGTCACCGAGCGCCTTGCCCCGATATGCCTGGCCGGGGACCATGTCGTTGAAGACGCCGTCCTCGGCGAAGCTGTTGACGAACGTGTCGACGTCCAGGCTGTTGCCCTCGGCCACGTGGTAGTCGCGCAGGACGACTGCGAGGTTGGCCCTCTCGTGCTTGGTCAGGTGGCGGTTCGTCAGCGGCAGCTTCGCCAGGTCGCCAGGAGTCAGGTCCGCGTGGGCGGCCGTACCGGTGCGGACCGCCGCACTGCGGTGGACGGGGCTTGCGGCCTGTGTCGGCGCAGCGGCGATGGAAAGACCACCCAGGATCGCTATCGCGGCCGTGGCGGTGATCGACTTCCGGCTGAGCAGCTTCATGTCGTGTTCCTCCAGGTGTGTGCTCAGGATCCGAGATCCGTCGCAACGGTCTCTCGCGCTTGGTTAGTAAATCAAACGCTCGCTTGAGATTATGAATGGCGGTGCAGGCTGTCAAGCACTTGTTTGAATTGTGTGCTCGCGCAGCGGTCGGGTGCGGGTCGGGGCTGGTCGGCAGGCACTTGCGGGTCAACCGTTCCTCCGTCCTGATCCTGGGGCGAGGCATCGCGCTCACGTCGGGACGGGCTCCGCTCGAGCTCGGCCTCGATCCGCGAGGCGACTGTTTGACAATGAACTCAAGCAGCTGCTTGAATTCATGCTGTGATAGGGGCGAAAAAGACGGACCTGCGCCGAGAGGCTGGTCAGCGTACGCGGGACGGCCTGCAGACGGCCGCCCTGGAGTTGCTCGCGCAACGAGGCCAGGAGGGCGTGACACTCCGCGAGATCACCGATCGCGCCGGGGCCAACGTCGCCGCGGTGAGTTACCACTTCGGGTCGCTGAAGGCACTGTGCGACTCGGCGATAGAGCACGCGCTGGAACGGTATCTGGACGCGCAGATCCTGGCGCTCGATCCCCTCGGCTCCACTTCGACACTCCAGGAGATGGCGGCAGCCTTCGCCCGGCCGATGGTGCGCGCCCTGGCGGCCGGTGGACAGGACCTGGCCGTGATGCGGACGGTGGCGCGCGTCGGCATCGACCCGCCCCAGGGGTGGGAGCGGCTGAACGGCAAGTTCGACCAGAGTCGCCGGGAAGCCCTCAGGGTGCTGACGGCAAACCTGCCCGGAGTCGACGAGCAGGAACTGATCTTCCGGACGCGATGCGCAGCCGGCCTGCTGAACTGGCTCGCGCTGGCACCCATCGGCGCCGAGCTGGCCACCATGTCCGCCGAGCAGATCGAACGGCAGCTGGTCCCCGTGGTGGCTGGGGCGTTCCGCGGGGACGCCGTCGTCGGCCGCTGACCAGGCCAAAGGCCACCGGACTCACAAGCTGTCCCCTTCCCGGGCGTGATCGACGCGTTTCCGCTGGTCGGGGACAGGAGCGGTGATTCCGTGGGAGTGGTGACCTATCGGGTCGTCACTTCCCGGGGGGTCGCGGATGCCGTTACCTGGTCCTCTTCGGCCTCGCCGCCGCCCTGTGCTGCTACAAGCGGCTCGTCCGCCTCGCCATGTAGGACAGGGTCTTAGCCCGCTCTTAGCACTGACGCAGTGCGGCTCTATCCCGGATTGGGCGAACCTCTCGGCACCAAAGGGCAATCGCAGGAGGTTCGCCATGAAACGCACATCCATGATCGTGCTCACCGCGGGAGCGCTCGCTGTCACCCTCACCGGCACCGCTCTCGCCGGCGGTGGCAGCCACGACGTGCCCCCCAGCCGGAACGCGTCGTCCGTCGCGACCGCGACTCCGACCGCACCTCCCACGACCCCGAGCATGCCGGTCAGCAGCTCCCGTGCCGCCGAGATCGCCGTGGGACATATCGGCGGCGGGCAGGTCATCGAGGTCGAGACGGAAGTGGAGCACGGCCGTACGGCGTGGAGCGTGAAGATCCTCAAGAGCGGCAGTCAGCACAAGGTGTACGTCGATCGGAGCAACGGCCGGATTATGAGGGCGGAGCAGGAGTCGGCGGGCCCCGACCGGGGCGGCGCCACCGACGACCGTCGCGACGATCACCACGGTGGCAGCGACGACGACGGTGGCGACACCCACGGTCGACACCACCACTGAGGGCAGCGGGTGTTCGGCGTAGGTCGCCTGCCAGTGCGCAAGCTGTACGTGGGGCAGCTCCTCGGCGGGTGAGATCCCACGCGCCTACAGGGCCAGTCCCTCGCCCTCGCGCTCCTGGTGGGAGTAGCGCTGTTCCTTCCAGGGGTCGCCGACGTTGTGGTAACCGCGTTCCTCCCAGAAGTCGCGCCGGTCCTCGGTCAGGTACTCGATGCCGCGCAGCCACTTGGGGCTCTTGTAGCCGCAGAGGTGCGGGACGACGAGACGCAGCGGGAAGCCGTGTTCGGAGGTGAGGAGCTCACCGTTGTGGTGGGTGGCCAGGAGGGTCTCGGGAGCCGTGAAGTCGCGCAGACGCAGGTTGGCGGTAGCCGTACTCCGCCCAGGCCATGACGTGCGTGACGTCCGGCGAGGGCGGTGCCAGGTCCAGGACCGTCGTGGCGGCGATCCCGAACCACTCGTGGTCCGTCGAGGTCGGGCCGGTCGGACAGTGCAGGTCGGCGACCACCGTGGTGTGGGGGAGGGCGGTGAACTCTGTGCAGCCTCGGTGCCCGCCGCCCAGGGAGCCGAGGCAGGGGCACTCCGTGGTCCACGCGCGTCGTGCTCGTTCCGTCCGTGCCTGTTCCGTCCGTTCTCGTCGAGCCGGGGTAGGGCTCACCGGGATTCCCGGAGGATGCCCTGGCCTTCAGGCCAGGGAGGAATCCGGTTTCCCGCGGAGCGGGGCAGGGGAAGCCGGATCGCCGCTGGGCGATCCGGCGTTGGGCCGGGGAGCGGTGAGGGCGACCTCCAGGAGGTGCAGGATCTCGGAGTTGAGGGACCGCCGGTCCGCGGTGGCGCGGGCGGTCACCTGTTCGTGCAGGTCTGCCGGGATCCGGAGTGAGAAGCGAATCATGACGCTACGGTGGCATCATGACGACACCAAGGGAAGCCGACGGGGCCGGGCACGCCCGGTACACCTACCGGCTTCGCGTGTCGTCGAGTGCCCGTACCGCGCTGGAGGCGGAGTGGGCACGGTGCCGGTGGATATGGAACGAGTGCGTCGCCAAGTCCAAGGCGGTCCACCTGCACAATAAGACCACGGGGGAGAAGCGGACCTGTGGCCCGGCGCAGCTCGACAAGATGCTGACCGGGGCGCGGGAGCGTACGCCGTGGCTGCGTGAGGGCAGCTCGGTTCCTCAGCAGCAGCTGATCCGGGACTTCGGCAGGTCCCGCGCGAAGGCGCACAAGGACATCCGGGAACGCCTGCCTCAGCGGCAGCGGGCCGGTATGCCGGGGTGGAAGAAGAAGCGTGAGGCGTTGCCGACGCTGAACTACACCCGGCGCGGGTTCCGGCTGAAGGACGGCCGCCTGCATTTGGCGGGTGGGATCGTGCTGAGGGTGGTGTGGTCGCGCAGCCTGCCGGGCGAACCTTCCTCGGTGCGCGTGTACCGGGACAGCGTCGGGCACTGGTACGCATCGTTCGTGGTCCCCACCGAGGTGCGACCGCTGCCGGAGACCGGCCGGGTGCTCGGCGTGGACTGGGGCGTGAAGGAGACCGCGACCACCACCTCCAACGCCCACGACCTGCCGCACGCCCAGCACGGCCGTAAGGCGCAGGCTGGGCTGACCCGTTACGACCGGATGATGGCCCGCCGCCGGCCGAAGAAGGGGCAGGCCGCCTCGAAGGGCTACCGCGAGGCGAAGAAGTGGCGGGCGAAGACCTACGCGAAGATCGCCCGGCAGCGGCAGGACACCGGCCGTAAGTGGGCGAAGAAGGTCGTGACCGACCACGATGCCATCGCCGTCGAGGACTTCAGGCCGAAGTTCCTCGCCAGGTCCGCGATGGCGCGCAAGTCGGCGGACGCCGCGATCGGCGCCACGAAGAAGGCCCTGGTCGAGATGGGCCGCAAGCACGGACGGGACATCCGTCTCGTGCATCCCGCGCACA
Source organism: Streptomyces diastatochromogenes (assembly GCA_001550305.1). Lineage (GTDB taxonomy): Bacteria > Actinomycetota > Actinomycetes > Streptomycetales > Streptomycetaceae > Streptomyces > Streptomyces mirabilis_D. The sequence continues at coordinate 9,860 of LRTP01000222.1, read as the reverse complement.
CCACCATGGACTGCGCATCGTGCGGAGCGAGAACCAAGCACGCACTCCCGCTGTCCGAACGTACCTACACCTGCACCGCGTGCAAAGTCGTCTCGCCCAGAGACAAGAACTCCGCCCGCGTGATGCTCGTCCGGGCAGGTCTGAACCCGGCTGGTGCCGAGGGCGTAAGACCACCGGGAGCGCTGCTCCCAGAGGCAGCCTGAGCCAGGAATTCCCGCTCAGCCCTGAAGGAAGGAATCCCCTCCCTTCAGGGAGGGGAGCAGTCAATAGAATGGCGACGACAGTGCCGCGCTGACCAGGTGGTCTCCCCGGTGACCCGATGGTTTCCCGGTGCCGACAGCCAGGAACGAGGAGGGCCGCGATCATGCGTGAGCTGGCGGACACGGCACGGCGGTGGGCAGCTCAGGGGCGGTCGGCCGTACTGGCCCGGCCGATCACCGAGCAGGGCTTCGGGCCCCGGCACCCCGCCGACGCGCTCCTCATCGACGAGGACGGGAACCGCCAGGGCACCTTGTACCGCGGTGCGTTCGACGACCACCTGGCCGCAGAGGCCGCGGCCCTCCCGCCCGGCCACACCGCGCGGGTGTGCGAGGTGGCCGTACACGACGACGAGGTCAAAGAGGCACGGCTGACCTGCGGCGGACAGGCCGAGATCCTGCTCCAGCCGCTGCACACCGTCCCCGCCCGCTGGTGGGACCTGCTGAGCGAGGGCGCCGACGCCGCGCTCATCACCCGGATCGACGAGGAGCGGACCCAGGCTGTCAGCGACGTCGTCACTCCGGGGGGTGTCACTCCGGGAGTGCAGGGTGATGATCCGGCGGCCGTCGTTCAGGCCGCCGAGCAGGCCAGGCAGCTGCTAGCCCGCCACCGGGCCGGACGCGAGACCCGCCGCGTCGACGCCGGAATCGTCCTCATCGAGGCATGCCCGGCCGTCCCTCACCTGGTCATCGTCGGCGGTGGCGAACTCGCCGAACTCCTCACCATCCAGGCGCAGGTGCTGGGCTGGCAGGCCACGGTCGCGTACGCCGCCGTGGATGCCCGCAAACCAATGGCCGACCGTCCGGCCGCGGTCTGCCTGATCGTGCTCAGTCACGAGCCCGACCTCGACATCCCCGCCCTGCACACCGCGTTGACGGCCGGGGTCCCCTATGTCGGCGCGCTCGGCTCACGCCGTACCCAGGCCCGCCGCGCCGAAGCCCTCACCGAGGCGGGGCTCACCGAGGAGCAACTGCGCCGCATTCATGGCCCGATCGGACTCGACATCGGCGCCCGTACCCCGGCGGAGACGGCCTTGGCCATCTGCGCCGAGGTTCTCGCCGCGCTGAGGTGACCGTAGGTGCCCGGTCCGCAGGCTCATGGGCTGGTCACCCCCGCCGCGTCGAGGGCCAGCCACACCCGGTCGCGCGTGAGCGGGAGTTCGGTGAAGCGGAGTCCCGTCGCGTCGCGCAGCGCGTTGGCGAAGGCCGGGGCGACCGGGTTGAAGGGGCTCTCGCTCATCGACTTGGCGCCGAGGGGACCGATGGCGTCGGCGGTCTCCATGAAGTGGACCTCCGTGCGCGGGATGTCGGCGTACTGAGGGAGGCGATAGCGGCGGAAGGCGGCCGTCTCGACCTCGCCGCGGGCGTCGACGCGCACGTGCTCGAAGAGCGTCGCGCCCAGCGCCTGGGCCACACCGCCCTCGACCTGGCCGCGGCACTGCATGGGATTCATCACCTTGCCGGCGTCGGCGGCATGCACACTGCGCAGGATGCGGATCTCGCCGGTGCCGGGATCGACGGCGAGGCGGAACCACTGCGCGTTGAAGGCGACCGAGCGCGGGGTGCCACCGAAGTGGCCGTCGGCGGCACAGGTGACACCGACCGCCCTGGCCGCCTCGTACAGCTCCTTCAAGGTCAGCCGGCCACCCGGATGCGCCACCGCCTCCTCCACGAGTCGGCAGTGCGCGCGCGGGACGCGCAGGGTGGCGGCGGCGAAGTCCAGCAGCATGTCCGCGAGGGCACGGGAGGCACGCAGCGTGGCCTTGCCCGCGACCACCACGCCGGTGGAGGCGAAGGCGCCGGTGTCGTGCTTGACGACGTCCGTGTCGGACTGGCGGACGGTGATGCGCTCGACGGTGGTGGCGAGTTCACCGGCCGCGATCTGGCGGTGCACCGTGGTGGTGCCATTGCCGAACTCGGCCGTGCCGACGGCCAGGTCGAAGGTGCCGTCGGGCAGCAGCGCGGCCCTGGCATCGGCGATGTGGCCGCCCGGCGGCCCCGTCGCGATCATCGCGAGCGCGGTGCCCTCGCCGACCAGCCAGCCGTCCGGGACGGGCTCCGACACGGGCTCTTCCTGGGCACGACGGACGATGCCGATGCACTGGTCGAGACCGTAGCTGGCGATGTGCAGGTCCTCCTCCTCGCCGCCGACGGTGATCATCGGCTCCCCGGGGCCGATGATGTTCTTCGCCTTGAACTCCAGCGGGTCCAGGCCCACTCGGCGGGCGAGTTCGTCGAGGGCCGACTCGACCGCGAACATGACCTGCCCGAGTCCGTAGCCGCGGAAGGCGCCGGCCGGGACGGTGTGGGTGTAGACCGAGAAGGCGTCGACCTTCTTGTGCGGGGCGCGATAGACCGCCATCGACTCGCCGACGCTGTGGAACATCACCGCGGGACCGTGATTGCCGTACGCGCCCGTGTTGGAGACGACCCGCAGTTGCAGCGCGGTCAGGGTGCCGTCGCGGCGGGCGCCCGCCTTCACCCGGATCGTGAACGGGTGCCGGGTGGTCGCCCCGTAGAACTGCTCGGCCCGCGTGTACTCCAGCTTCACCGGACGCCGCAGCCGCAGCACCGCGAGGGCCACGATGTCCTCGACGAGCATCTCCTGCTTGCCGCCGAAACCGCCACCGACCCGGCCCGCGACCACCCGCACCCGCTCCGGAGGGAGGTCGTACAACGCGCACAGCGCGCGCCGCGTCAGGAACGGCGTCTGTGAACTGGTGCGTACGTTCAGCCGGCCGTCCTCGTCGAACCAGGCGACGGCTCCGTGCGTCTCCAGACTCGCGTGCTGGACACGCTGGGTGCGGTAGGTGTCCTCGTAGACGGTGTCGGCCTCGGCGAATCCCGCCTCGACGTCACCGATCTCGCCGTGCGCCTCACCCACGACGTTCTCCTGGGGACGGGAGATCCGAGCCGTCGCCGCGTCCTTGTCGTGCACGACCGGGGCGCCCGGTCGCATCGCCTCCTCCGGGTCGACGACCGCGGGCAGCACGTCGTACGTCACCTCGACGAGGCGGCAGCCCTCCTCCGCCGCCGCCTCGCTGTCCGCGACGACGGCCGCGACGCGCTGGCCGATGTAGCGGACGGTGTCGTCGAGGACGCGGGTGTCGTCCGGATCCTCCTCCGGGTGCTCGTGACGGGCGGTGGAGAAGTGCCGTTCCGGCGCGTCGTGGTGGGTGAGGACCGCGTGCACGCCCGGTACGCGCAGGGCGGCGGACGTGTCGATGGCGAGGATGCGGGCGTGGGCGTGCGGGGAGCGCAGCAGCTTCATGTGGAGCATGCCCGGGATGTCGACGTCGAAGGTGTAGCGGGCGGTGCCCGTGACGACCTGCGGTCCGGCGGGGGCCGGAAGGTTGCGGCCCACGGCCTCGCCGGCCGAGGGAGCCTCGGCGTGACACACCCCTCGTACCGCGTCCTCGATGGCCCGGTAGCCGGTGCAGCGGCACAGATTGCCCTTGAACGCCCGGGGAAGATCGGCCAGTTGATCGTCCTCGAGCGCCGCGGTCGTCATCAGGAACCCGGCCGTGCAGAAGCCGCACTGGAAGCCCTGCGCGTCCAGGAACTTCCGCTGTACGGGGTGGAGTTCGCCGTCCTCGGAGGCCAGGCCCTCGACCGTGGTGACCTCGCGGCCGTCGGCCCGGAAGGCGGGGTAGAGGCAGCTGTGCACGGGCTCGCCGTCCACGTGGACCGTGCACGCGCCGCAGTCGCCCGCGTCGCAGCCCTTCTTCACGCCGAACCAGCCGCGGTCACGCAGATAGGTCCGTAGGCACTGGCCGGGGCGTGGCTCCTGCGTGAACGGCCGGCCGTTCACCTCGATCCCGAAACTCACTGCGGCTCCTCACCGTGGGACAGCTCGCGGCGGATGTCCTCCGCGTACCGGAACGTCATGTGCCGCCGCCATTCGGGAAGCCCATGGATGTCGTCGAACCACTCGTCGTCGGCGACGGCCGCGTCGATCGCCGTACGCAGTCCGTCCGCCGTCGGCGGCAGCGGGAACCACAGCCGGACCGGGCGGACGGTCGAGGCGGTGATCGTGATCGCGAGGGAGTGGTCGACCGGGTCCAGGGTGCCGATGACCAGGGCGCCGGAGCGGCCGAGCCCGTACAGGGACGCCTGCCGGAACGCCGTACGGCAGGCGAGGGCGCGGGCGGGCAGGGTGATGGACCGCAGAAGCTCGCCCTCGGCCAGGACCTTGCGGCCCGCGCCGGTCACGAAGTCCACGACGCGGACCCGGCGGCGTACACCGTCCTGGCCGTGCAGCAGGCACTCTCCGTCGAGGGCGGCGGTGAGGGAGATCATCGGGCCGGCCGGGAGGGAGTTGCAGAGGTTCCCGCCGACCGTGGCCATGTTCCAGATCTTGAAGGAGGCGAGGAACGCGCGGCAGCACTGCTCGAACAGAGGCGCCGCCTCGGCCCGCAGCTCCCTCGCGAACCGGGACAGCTGGGCGATCGTGCAGGTCGCGGCGATCTCCAGCGAGCCGTCCTGGTGCGGCCGCACCGGCGTCCAACCGGTCCGGCTCAGGTCCACCAGCCGCCGCAGGTGCGGCTGCGGCTCGGAGAACAGGTACGTCCCGCCGCCGAGCCAGGCGTCGCCCGGCCGCCAGGGCGCGGGATGCCGTGCGTCCCGTATCTCCACCACGGTGTTCAGGTCCATGAGCGCCAGTGAAGCAACGCGACCGGGCTCCGGACGACTGGTTCACGACACGGAAACGCCGAGTTTTCCGGCGGGTGTCCTGGAGGATCGACCAAGAGGCATACCGTTCGTCTCGCCTTGCACTTACGATGCGATCACTCGCATGCACCTGGTGAATGTGAGATGCCGGGCACGCGCCCTCGTGCCCGGCTGCCGCACAAGGAGCCAGCGCACATGCACGTCGACCACCTCCTCAAGGACGAGTCCCTGGGCCTGCGTCTGCTGTGGGCCGAGGAACCACAGCTGACGCGGGAGATCAGCGGGGTGACCGCCACCGACCTGGAGGACCCCGCCCGTTTCGTGCGACCCGGCGAGGTCGTGCTCAGCGGCCTGGTGTGGTGGACGGCCGAGGGCGGGCGGGACAAGGCGGAGCGGTTCGTGGCCGCGCTGCGGACGGCGGGCGCCGCCGTACTGCTGGCGGGCGAGGAGACCCACGGCTCGGTGCCCGACGACCTCATCGAGGCGTGCGCGCGGCACGGCGTCCCGCTGGCGGCGGTCCCGGCCCACATCATGTTCCGCGCGATCACCGACACCGTGTACTTCCAGCAGTGGGGCGAGCTGAACCGCCGCCACGCGCTGCCCGAGAACGTACGCGTCCGGCTGAGCCGACTCGTCGCCCAGGACGCGGGCCCCGACGTGATCGTCGCGTCCGCCTTCGCCCACGCGGACCGGGCGACCGCGTACGTCTTCACACCCGCCGGGCGGACCGTCGCGGCCACGGAGGGCGCGCGGCCGGTTCTGCCGCGGGAGGCCGTCGCGCTGCTGGCCGACGGCGCGGGGATCACGGTCTCCGTCGACTCCGACGCCGTCTCCCCGTACGAGCGCTGGCACCTGTATCTGCCCGAGCCCGGCGGTACCCCGCCGCGCATGCTGCACGAGATCGCCGCGATCCTGGCCCGCTGCCAGGAGTCACGAGCCCGGCGCCGGGCCGCCGAACACCAGGCGGCGGACGAACTCGGCACCCTGCTCTTCGCACCCGGCGCCGAGGCCGCCGCAGTGGAAGGAGCGCTGCGGACCTGCGGGCTCCCGGCCCAGGGCCCCTACCGGGTGATCGTCGCCGAGACGGGATCTCAACGGGCGGGACTGGCGGAGGGGGCGTTGACGGAGGCGGTCGCCCATGCGGGGCCGGGACGCGCGTCCGTGGGTCGGCTGCCGGACGGCACGGCGTTCGCGGTCGTACCGGAGACAGCGGACGACGCAGGGGGATGTGCGGAGTTCTGGCCGCTGGTCGCCGGCTGCGAGCCGTCCGTCCCGCTGCACGGCGGTATCGGCTCGGCCGCCGACGGGCCGCAGGACCTCGACGGGGCGTTGTCCGAGGCCCGTTACGCCCTGGCCTCGGCCCGCACCACCGCCCCCGACTCCTCGTCAGTCGTCGACTCCTCGTCCCTCACCGGACTCGACACCCTGCTGACCGGCATACCGGCCGAGGTCCGCACCGCCTACAGCAGCACCGTCCTGGGTCCCCTGCTGGACACCCGGAACGCCTCCGCCGCCGCACTGCTGAAGACCCTGGAGACCTTCCTCGCCCACGACGGCTCATGGGCCCGTACGGCGGAGGTCCTGCACCTGCACGTCAACACCGTCCACTACCGGATCCAGCGCATCGAGCACTTCACCGGCCGCGACCTGTCCCGCCTCTACGACCGCCTCGATCTCTGGGCCGCTCTGCTCTGCCGTACGCCGTCGGCTACGAGCGATCCACGTGCACGCTCGTCGACTTCACCCGCGCGGTGACCGTGACGCCGACCGCGAGGTCCAGCTCTTCGACCGCCTCCCGGGTCACGAGCGACACCACCCGGTGCGGCCCCGCCTGGATCTCCACCTGCGCCACGACCTCGTCGACCGTCAGCGCCGTGACAATGCCCGTGAAGGCGTTGCGCACCGACGTCGGCGGGCCGTCGCCGACGGCGCCGCGTTCGTCGTCGACCGCACGCTCCCGCGCGAACCGGGCCAGCCCGAAGCCGTCGATCACCCGGTTCCCCGAACCGTCCCGCCCCATGGGAAGCCGGCCCCCGTCCGCCCAACGGCGCACGGTCTCCGGACTCACCCTCAACAGGCGCGCGGCCTGGCCAATGCTGTACGACGGCACACCGGCACCCTAACCGTGTCACCGTGAGTGTCTACATGCGCAGCATGCGCTGTGTGATCTCCCGGTACTGCCTCAGCGCGTGGCGCAGCTCTTCCGGCTCTGTCCCCGGGTCCTGGTCCTGCCAGGTCGCGTGGAGAAGGCGCCGCCGTTCCGCGAGGGTGCTCATGAGCTGGGCGGTGACCTCGTCGAATGCGGTCTCGGCCTCCTCCAACGCCTCACGTGGGCTGTCGGCGAAGGTGTTGAGGGCGTGTTGGAGGCGCTGGGCGAGCTTGTCCCGTTCGTCCGACGGGATCAGCGGCTCGGGGCCCGGCGTACGACGCCCGGACGAACCGGGCTGTTTGTCCGGGGGCTGCTGGGCGCGTGACTGGTCGTACATCATCGAGTGCCACTTTCCTGTACGTCGTACCGGCCGCGTCGGCTTCGTCGCCCTGGGCGGGGCCGCGCTCCGCACCGTGCTGTCAGTCAACGCCGGGCAACCGGCGGTGTCAACGTGATGTCGACAGAGGCGAGTTCCGGCGGCTGGGCAGCGGTTGAGGGGGAGAAGGGAACCGGGGCGGCCCAGCCGTGACCGTGACGTGCGCTCGGGCCACTGCGCAAGTGAGGCGGCCGGGACAGGAGTGAGAAGAGCGCCGCCCGTGATCCGACGGGATAATGGCGAGCACCATGGCTGGGATCGAGGAGAGCGGCCAGGGCTCGACCGTCGCATGGGTCGATCCCATGGGAGACCCGTTTCTGCGCACGCGGTTCGCCCCGCCGGCGAGGCCCGTCACCTTCCTACGGCGCGAGCGGCTGGTCGAACACCTGGACCAGGCGCTGCTGACCCCGTTGACGGTGGTCAACGGAGCGGCCGGGGCGGGGAAGACACTGCTGGTCGCCGAGTGGGTCACTGGACTGGCGCAGCCGGTCGCCTGGTTCACCGCCGACACGGCGGACCAGCAGCCCGGGATGTTCTGGGCGTACGTGCTCCAGGCCCTGCGGTCCTCGGGCGTGCCGCTCCCCGACGACATCCGCTGTCCCGCCGACGCGAGCCGGGTGGACCGCACCCTGCTGGCACGGCTCGCCGCCGAACTGAGCGGACGCGACCGGCTGGCGATCGTCGTGCTCGACGAGTACGACCGCGTGACCGCGCCGGAGATCGCGGAGCAGCTCGAATTCGTCCTGCACCACGCCGGACCGGGAATGCGCCTCGTCCTCGTCACCCGCACCGAGCCGCTGCTGCCCGTTCACCGTTACCGGGCGGCCGGTGACCTGACGGAGATCCGGAACGCGGAGCTGGCCTTCACACCCGAGGAGGCGGCCTTACTCCTGGAGCTGCACGGCCTGCGCCTGCCTGTGCACGCGGCGGGGGCGCTCGTGGACCGCACCGGCGGATGGGCGGCCGGCCTGCGGCTGTGCGCCCTGGCCGCGCGGGAGAGCCCGGATCCGGAGAGATATCTGAAGGAATTCGAGGCTGGGCGGAGTACGGTCGCCGACTACCTCCTGGCCGAGGTGCTCAAGCGGCGAACCGCCGAGACCCAGGACCTCCTGCTGCGGGTCAGCATCCTGGAGCGGCTCTGCCCCGATCTGGCCAACGCGCTGACGCGGCGTACCGACGCCGAGCCCATTCTGGCCGAGCTGCACCGCGAGAACGCGTTCGTCGAGGACCTCGGACGCTCGTGGTACCGGCTCCACCCGCTGTTCGGGGAGATCCTCCGGGCGCATCTGCGGGAGCGTTGTCCTGGACTGGAGCCCGAACTCCACCGGCGGGCCGCCCGGTGGCTGCTGCGCTCCGGATTCCTCCCGGAGACGATCGCCCACGGCGCCGCCGCGGGCGATTGGGAGTTCACCGCCGGGGCCTTCGTCGACGGCCTGGCGATCGGACAGCTCTTCACCGGTCTGCGCCGTGACGAGCTGGCCGAGCTGTTCTCCCGGATGGGATCCGAGGCCACGAGCCCCGCGACGGACGTCGTCCGAGCGGCCCTGGACCTGTCCCAGGGCGATCTCGACCGCGGTCTGGCCCGTCTGCACCACGCCGGGGCGAGCCTGGCCGCGGACGTGCCCGACGCGGCCACCGACGTGCCCGGTCCGGCGGCGGCACGGCTGAGCTGTGCGCTCCTGGAGGCTCTGGCGGCCCGTCTGGCCGGGTCCCCGCTCCAGGCGGAGAGGGCCGCGGAGGCGGCCGAGGAACTGAGACAGGCGGTTCCCGCCCACCTCTTGGGGCAGCATCCCGAACTCATGGCTCTGCTGCTGACACATCTCGGCTCGACGCGCCTGTGGGTAGGGCGCTTCGAGGACGCCCGCACCGCGCTGTCCGCGGCGGCGGGCTGTCCCGGCGGGGCCTCGACGGCGCTTGTGCGAGAGGAGTCCTTGGGACACTTGGCGCTGATCGACTACCTGAACGGCTGGCATGGCAGGGCGGAGCGCAAGGCACTGGCGGCGACGACCGACTCGGAGCGTTTCGGTCTGTGCGGGTCGTCCGGCCCGGACATCGGGCGGATGGTCCTGGCAGCCGTGGCCGTCGACCGGAACGAACTGGATCACGCCCAAGCCCTCCTCGACGAGGCGGCCGGCTCGCGCCTGTCGGCACGGGACCCGGTGCCCGCCACGGGCCGGTCCCTCGTGACGGCCCGTCTGCTGCTGGCCCGGGGCAAGACCCGAGCCGCCCTGGCGGCGGTGGACCCGACGGTCTCCACGGAGGTGACATCACCCTGGGCGCAGGCTCAAGCCGCCCTGGTCGCCTCCGCCGTCCACCTGGCCGAGGGCCGGCCGGACGCGGCTGCCGAGGTACTGCGACAGGTGCCGGACGACCAGCCCGCCTGTGCGGTGGAGGCCGCGCGGGCCCA
>LRTP01000221.1 GCA_001550305.1 Streptomyces diastatochromogenes | reverse complement strand
GCTACGGGCCCAACGAGCTGCGCCGGCGCGGCGGCAGGCGCTGGCCGGGCGAGTTGGTCCGGCAGGTGACCCACCCGCTGGCGCTCCTGTTGTGGGCGGCCGCGCTGCTGGCGTGGTGGGCGGGGATCGCGGCGGTGGCGGTGGCCATCGTGGTGGTGATCGTGGTGAACGCGGCGTTCGCGTTCGTGCAGGAGATGCAGGCCGAACGGGCCGTGGAGACGCTCGCCGCCTACCTGCCGGCGCACGCGACCGTGGTGCGGGACGGGCACGTCCAGCAGGTCGAGGCGGTCAGCCTGGTGCCCGGCGACGTGCTGGTGATCGAGGAGGGGGACCGCATCTCGGCCGACGCACGGCTGATCGAGGGCGGAATCGAGGTCGATCTTTCGCCGCTGACCGGTGAGGCGATGCCCGCCTACCGTGCGGCTGACCGGGTCGATGTCCATGTCCCGCTGCTGTCGGCGCGCGACCTGGTGTTCAGCGGCACCACATGCACCGAGGGCGAGGCCAGAGCAGTGGTCTTCGCGACCGGCATGCACACCGAACTCGGGCGTATCGCCGCCCTCTCCGAACGGGTGGAACGGGAGATCAGCCCGCTGGAGGCGCAGGTCCGGCGAGTGGCATGGCTCATCGCGGTGATCGCGGTGATCATGGGGGCGGCGTTCCTGCCCCTGGCCATGTTCGCGGCAAAGCTGCCCTTCCACGACGCGGTCGTCTTCGCCGTCGGCCTGCTGGTCGGCAACGTGCCCGAGGGACTGCTGCCGGTGATCACACTGGCCCTGGCGCTGGGTGTGCGGGAGCTGGTGCGGCGAGGGGCGGTCGTCAAACGCCTCAGCGCGGTGGAGACGCTCGGTTCCACGGACGTGATCTGCACCGACAAGACCGGCACCCTCACCGAGAACCGTATGCAGGTCACCGCCGTGTGGACCGCGGCGGGGCAGCGGGACCTCGCCGACATCGCTGCCACCGGGGGACAGCCCGCCGACGAGGCGTTGCGCTCTCTCGCGGCGGTGGTGTCATGGTGCAACAACGCACAGCTGGACGCCCCCGGCGGACCCGTGGGTGATCCCACGGAACTGGCGCTGCTGGCAGCGGCCGGGCATCTGGGGTGCGGTGTCGGCACCGCCGAGCGGGATGCCGGACGCCGCCGCCAGTTCCACTTCGACCCAGTACGCAAACTGATGTCAACGGTCGACCAGCGCGACGACGAAGGATTCTGGATCGACGTCAAGGGAGCCCCCGAGGCGCTCCTGCCGTTGTGCACCACCATCAGACAAGCCGACGGCACGGTCGGCCCGCTCACCGAGGAACGACGCCGTACGATCGCCGCTCAGGTAGACACGTTCGCCCGTCAGGGGCTGCGTGTCCTGGCTGCGGCAGAGCGGCAACTGGCCGCCGAGGCCAGACTGCCGGAGAGCCGCGAGGAGGCCGAGGCCCGGCTGGTCTTCCTGGGGCTGATGGCGATGGCCGATCCGCCCCGCCCGGAGGTGGCCGGCGCCGTCGCCCACTGCCACAGTGCCGGAATCCGGATCATCGTGGTCACCGGCGACCACGCCCTGACCGCGACCGCTATCGCCGGCCAGGTCGGCATCGGCGGCCCGGAACCGAAGGTGGTCACCGGCGACGTACTCGACCGTATGCCCGAACACGAACTCGACCGGCTGCTGCGCCACCACCAGGAGCTGATCTTCGCCCGCACCTCCCCGGAGGCCAAGCTGCGGATCGCCGACGCGCTGCGCGCCGAAGGCCACGTCGTGGCGATGACCGGCGACGGCGTCAACGACGCACCCGCCCTGCGCCGGGCCGACATCGGGGTGGCCATGGGCCGCTCCGGCACCGACGTGGCGCGCGAGGCGGCCACCATGGTGCTCACCGACGACAACTTCGCCACCATCGTCGCCGCGGTACACGCCGGCCGCCGCGTCTACGACAACATCCGCAAGTTCGTCTGCTACATCTTCGCCCACACCACCCCGGAGGTCGCCCCGTTCCTGGTCTACGCCCTGGCCGGCGGCGCCGTACCGCTGCCGCTGACCGTGCTGCAACTGCTGGCCTTCGACGTCGGCACCGAGACCCTCCCCGCCCTCGCCCTGGGCCGGGAGAAGGCCGAACCCGGACTGATGGACCGCCCTCCTCGCCCTCGCTCCGAAGGCGTCATCCGCGGATCCATGCTGGTGCGCGCCTGGCTCTTCCTCGGCGTCATCTGCGCCGCCCTCCAGCTGACCGGCTTCTTCGCCGTGCTCTGGCACGCCGACTGGCACCCCGGCGCCCCCACCGGCCCCGGTACGTCGCTGCACCACGCCTACCAGCAGGCGACCACCATGACCTTCCTCGGGATGATCGCCGGCCAGATCGGCACCGCGTTCGCCGCCCGCACCGACCGCGCCTCGCTGCGCTCCATCGGCGTGTTCACCAACCCTCTGCTGCTGTGGGGCATCGCCTTCGAACTCGCCCTCGCCGCCGTCTTCATCTACACCCCGCCCTTCCAGGACCTGCTGGGCACCGCCGCCCTCACCCCGCGCATGCTCGCCTTCGTCGTCCCCTTCCCGTTCATCGTCTGGGGCGCCGACGAACTACGGCGCTGGCTGCTGCGGCGCCGACGGGCTGTGCCGGCAAGGTAGTGGTCCGCAGTCCGGTAACGAGAACGCTGTTCAGCATGTCGGTCTGGGCGATGGTGGGACCCGGGGAGGAGACACCGTGCTCACTGAGAGCCGGACGCCGGGCCCTCGGCAGACTACCCAGCCCAGGGCCGCCGGTATTTCCCGGACGCTCCTTCGCTGCTTCCGAGCCGGACAACAACCTCGTCAGCCGCGGGCGATCTCCGGGGTCACCACGGCGAGAGGTGTTGCTCGCCGGTCTCCCTGTGCGTGACACCGTGACAAGGGATCCGCTCGCGGTGCCTGCGGACTCGACGAGTCGCGATTCTGTCGGCCGATCCTCTGTACCACTCCCGACGTTCCCGGTGACCGGTCCGGACGTGGCTGCCGGACGCACTCGCGGGTGTCGACCTTCAGGTCGGCATCGGGTGCGAGACGGATCGGCCGCTGTGAAGAGCGCGCTCGACGTCCTCACCGGTCGGCTTCTGCCGAGTGAACACATCTTGCCCGACCACAGTGGACTCCCATGCCTCCGCCGTGGCGGATCGGCTCAGCAGCCAGGTGGTGAAGATACGGTCTGGGTCGGCAAAGAACTGGCCGCTCCAACTCGTGACGGAGCCCACGTTGCCATGCTCGTTGCGCCAGGCGACCGTCCAACCGACAGCGATGCCGTTTCCCGGGCTCGTCGGCCCGTCATGGCGTCCAGTGAGGACGTACGTCCCCGGCGTGTGTCCTACGGCGGTGACGTACCTTCCGGTGACGGTACCGTCCGGGTCCGACTCGAGGCTCATGAGCGAACCGAACTCGTTGTACCACTCTCCGTCAATGGGCATGATCTTCTCCTTGCCCGCTCGCGCCTGCGGCCTCTCGACCGGCACCTGTCATTTCATACAGTGATGGTGGCGGCTGGCGCGGCGACGCCTGCGTGTTGAAGGCGCCGGCGCAGCCGCTCGGGGAGGGCGCGGCGTCGTACGCGGTCAGTGGTCAGCGATGCTCAGGCCCGTGGGCGAATGACTGCCAGGGGGCACTGGGAGAACTGCAGGAGGTGGTGGCTGACGGAGCCGAGGGCCAGACCGTGGAAGCCGCCGAGTCCACGAGAGCCGACGACCAGGAGGTCGGCCCGGTCAGAGGCGCGGGCCAGCGCAATGACCGGTGACTCGTCGGGCAGCTGTTCCACCACCTCGACATCGGGATACTCCTCGCGCAGCGGAGCCAGCCACTCCTCCATCTCCTGCCGCTGCTCCTCGGCCATGGCGTCCTGGGCCGAGCTGACATAGGCGTGGGGCCCTGGATGGCTCCAGGCGTGCACGGCCTGCACCTGGGCGCCGCGCAGCGACGCCTCCTCGAAGGCATACGCCAGAGCGGCCCGGGAGTGCGCCGACCCGTCGGCGCCGACGACGATGCGGCCATGACCGGTGGTGACGTGGTTGACGATGACCACCGGGCAGGCCGAGTGCCCGACCACCTGCAAGGCGACCGAACCGAGCAGCAGACTCCCGAAGCCGCCCATGCCTTTTGCTCCGAGTACCACCGTGTGGGCGTGCTCGGCTTCGGCCAGCAGTACCGCTGCCGGGGTGCCCGAGGGAATTGCGGATGTCACCTCCAGGTCCGGATGGGCTTCCTGCAGGAGGGAGGTGGCCTCGTCCACGACGCCTTGGTCCCAGTTGCGCGCCTCCTGGGCGCGCCCCTCTTCGGTGGTCGCGTAGGGGTGGAACCGGGGCAGCACGTGGATGATGCGCAAGGGGTACTGGCGCAGAGTCGCCTCATGGGCGGCCCACACCAGAGCTCGCAGACTTCGCCCGGAGCCGTCGACTCCGACCACGATCGGACCAGTCATTACCTCTCCCGGATGTACGGACGTCGGTGTTCGCCGCCGCTGGATCTGCGGTTGGGTGACCATGACCATCGGACTTGCCGCTCAAGAACGCCGGGATGCGGAATGCCTGACGGCTCGACGCGCGGCCCTTGGACGTAGCGTCTGGGGCGGAGAGGGCTGCCACCTCAACCCGCACCGGCAGGGTTACGGTCGGGCGGGCTCGCGGCCCAGGCGACAGCGTCGTCGAGTTCTCCGTATTCGAACTGCCGTACTTCGGCTTGGACGAAGTGGTTCGCAAGGTGAGGCACGAGGCCCGCGAGCTTGCTGTCGGCCGCCAGCGCGATCCTCCTGACCTTGCGATGGTGATCCCGGACGAAACGCACATGCCGGAGCAGGCTTCCGATGTTCTCCCATCCCGGGAAGACGCGAGCGTGCACCACGACACCGGCCAGTTCGTCGTGGGTTTCGAGCCAGCTGTCGGCTGTCTGTGCCAGCGCGTCGAAGTCCTGTGCGCGCAAGGGTTGTTCGACCTCGACCACGAGAACCTTGGACTCGGGCAGGAGCTGGTGGGATGCGCCGGGCCCTTCGGGCAGTGAGACGAGCCAGCGCAGGGCCTCTTCGCGGTCCTCGACGCCGAAGACGTGTACCGGACAGGGCATCAGGAAGCTCGCGAGCCGGGTCGACTGCCGGATCCAGCCGATGTCGCTGACGACCGCGCATCCTTCGAACAGGCGCATGGCGCCGATCCCGACCCTGATGTCCTCCCACCCGGCCGCCGGCGTGAACGACCGGAATTCCGGGCCGCACTCCCACAGGAGCCGGATACGGCGGCCTTCCCTGCGTGCGTCGTCGACGAGCGGCTCGATCACCGCTTCGTAGTCGTCCTTCGACACTGTGCCGATCGCCTTGACGGCGTCGACCCCGGAGGGCACGTCCTGGACTCTGTCAAGCATGCCGTTCCTCTCAGCCGAGACCCATCCCTGCTGCCAGAATCGACTTATATCGAGACTTTCCCTACCACCTCATCATGGCAAGATGCCAAGATCTCCGCGACCGCGTCGTGTGCGTCCTTCCTGCTCGCCCCGACCTGATGGCCGGCAGTCAGGAGCGGGCATGAGGGTCGGAGATATCTGGCCTCAGGCGGGGCGATCAAGCCTGCTACCAGCGCGGACATCCCGAGGCCGCCAGAGGATTGGGCCTGCTCGGGGCCCGGCGATGCGCCGGACCCCGAGGTGGCCGAGCAGCAGGCCCGGACCGTGGACGACCTCGACACCATCATCGAGATCATCCGGTTCGCGATCTCGGGCAGACCTCAGGTGGAGGCCCGGGAACCAGCCGTAAATGGCACCTGCCGGATTCAGGTAGTGGGACGGGCGCGTTCGAGGACACGGTACGCCGTGGCCCGGCTGACGGAGAACAACTCGGCGAGGCCGGCGATGGAGGGTGTCGGCGCAGCGGACAGATTTGGCGGGCTCGGCTGTAAAAGCCGAGCTGTAAAGAGTGGCGTCAGGATCGGCTCAGGGGCGTACCCGGCACCCGGGTTGACCCTTCGGCCGCAGGCTGCTGCCAAATTCAATGCTCTGAATACCGTTCCGCTGATGGCGCACACGGCCTCGCACGCGGCGCCCTTCTCGGTGATCAGGTCCACGTAGAGCCGGGCTCGCGCTTCTCCGGTTCTACGGTCCCTAAACCCGCCTAACCTACGCGTCCCCTTCTTGTTGAGCGATGGTGAAGGTTTGCCTCAGCCAGCCCGGCTGTTAGCTGAAAAACCGAAAGATCAGCCACCTGGGGCAGCAGGTTCACCGCGAACGGGCCCTGCCACCCCTCAGAGGGACCCGCGAGAAGCGAGCCGGTCCCATGCCGCGGCATTGTCGGCCCCACGTCGCTGCGACTGGGCGCCGGACGATTTCGTCCTCGACCCGTCCGGCCAGGACGTCGACCATCCCAGCCGACCGCATGCACAACAGCGAGCCCCTGGCCACGTTACTGATGCCGCCCGAATGCGCTGGCGGGGTCGGTTCAGGGCGGTCCAGTCCGTTTTCTAGCCCTTGAGGACGCCCAGTGGCACCAGGCGGGCGACAAGGCGGCCCAGGTCGTTGTGTTCGCTGGCCCGGACGACGGCGTCGACGTCCTTGTACGCCTCGGGTGCTTCCTCGATCACGCTGCGCCAGGAGGCGGGGCACACCGAGACCCCGGCACCGGCCAGCTCGTGATGCAACTGCCGGACGGACACCTCACGGTGAGCGCGGTGCCGGCTCCAGACGCGGCCCGCGCCATGGCAGCAGGAGTCGAACGCGCGGTTGCCGGTGCTGCCGGTCATGACGTACGAGGCGGTGCCCATCGTGCCGGGCACGAACACCGGCTGGCCGAAGCGGCGCAGAGCGTCCGGCAGGTCGGCGTGGCCCGGCGGCAGGGCCCGGGTGGCGCCCTTCCGGTGGACACACAGCAGAGCCCGGGCGCTGTCATGGGGGTGGGTTTCCAGCTTGGCCAGGTTGTGGGAGACGTCGTAGAGCAGATCCAGGCCCGAGCCGACCACCTGCAGGAATACCCGGCGGGCTGCGTCGGCCAGCAGCTGGCGGTTGGCCCGTGCGTAGTTCGCGGCCGCGGCCATCGCGCCCAGGTAGACGCGACCCTCCGGCGAGTCGACGGGCGCGCAGGCGAGTTGCGGGTCCGGTACATCGATTCCGTAGCGCCGCATCACGGCTCCCATGGCCCGCACGTGGTCGGCGCAGATCTGGTGGCCCAGGCCGCGCGAGCCGCAGTGGATCATGACGCACACCAGGCCGGGGCGCAGCCCGAACGCCCGCGCGCACGTCTCCTCGTAGACCGCGTCGACCGCCTGGATCTCCAGGAAGTGGTTGGCCGAGCCCAGGCTGCCGACCTGCCCGGCGCCGCGTTCCAGCGCGCGTTCGCCGACCTGGGTGGCATCGGCGTCGCCGACGGCTCCGCCGTCCTCGCACCGCTCCAGGTCACGCTGCACCCCGTGGCCCTGCTCGACGGCGTACCGGGCGCCGCCGAGCAGGATCTCGTGCAGCTGTGCGCGGCCCGCCAGATGCCATAGGCCGCCGCGCCCGAGCCCGCGCGGGATGAGCCGGTCCAGCTGGTCCATCAGCATGGGCAGCTTCGGCAGCAGGGTGGCGCGGTCGACGTGTGCGGTGAGCAGGCGCACCCCGCAGGAGATGTCAAAGCCCACCCCACCCGGTGAGACGACTCCGCCGCAGGCGACGTCGGTGGCGGCCACGCCGCCGATCGGGAAGCCGTAGCCCCAGTGGATGTCGGGCATGGCGTACGAGGCGCGGACGATGCCCGGCAGCGTGGCCACGTTGGCCACCTGCTGCAGGGCCTGGTCGCCGGGCTCGTCCGGCAGCAGCTCCCGTGGGGCGAGGACGACCCCGGGTACGCGCATGGCGCCGCTCTGTTCGATGCGGAACCGCCAGGGTCCGTCCGCCACCAGCCGGATGTCCATGTCGATTCGGCCTCCCTGGTGTGCCGTTCCGGCGGGGACCGTCGCGACAGGCGTCACACGTCCAGCGTCACCCGGCAGGCCCACCCGTGCGCGTCCTGGGCCAGTTGCAGCCCGTGCAGCGCGACGGCCTTGGGCACGGCTCCGGTCTGTGTTGCCGTCGCACTGTCGGCCATCGTGAATCGCACGCGCACCCCGCGGGCCTCCGGCATCACCGAGACGTCCGCAGGGAGTTCGTCCGCCGCGTCCATGCGGTAGATGACCTCCTCCAGTACGGCGACCAGGAGCCGGCCGTCGTCCTCGGCGGACACCACGCAGTCCCGAGCGACGCCGGAGACTCCCGATGGGAGTTCGGCGAAACTGCCGACCATGCCCCGCACCGCCTCGGCGATGCACTCCTCGCGTGTCGGCGCCCACGACTCGACACTCAGATCACCGGTGTGCGGAAGGGTCCGATGGCCTCGCGGTAACTGCTCGGGCCTTGCGTGGGCCATGGTCGTCCTGGGATTCCTGCCGGTCGGCCGAACATGCGTCCTTCCACGGCCGATCATGGCGGGTACGGGTCCGCATGGTGTAGGGGCGTGCGACAGGTCTTGTAACCCATCCTCCTGCCCCCTTCCGCTGGTCACCTCACGTGGTCGAACGGGTGCGGATCAAGGGTCGGGGTCGTCCGCACTCGTCGATCGTTCCTTCAGGGGTGGCGGTTCAGCCCTCGATCTCGATGTGATGGGGCTTGGCCGCCTGAGCCTTGGGGACGGCGACGGTGAGGATGCCGTCGGCAAGGGTGGCGTGCACGTCCTCGGCCTTCACCTCGGTGGGCAACAGCGCCCGGTACTCGAATCGCCCGGTGCGGCGCGTGGCGCGGCGCAGGACGCCTTCCGGTTCGCGTTCCTTCAGCTCCCCGGTGATGTGCAGTTCCCGTCCGCTGACCTCGACGTTGATGTCCTCGCGCTTGATGCCGGGCAGTTCGCACTCGACCTTGTAGGCCTCGTCGGTCTCACTCAGGTCGGCCAACGGCGCCCACGTCATGGGCTCTGTCCAGGACGGTGCGGCGGACTCCAGGAACCGGTTCATCCGCTCGAAGAACTCGTCGAACTCGGCGGCTATCGGCGGGTAGGCCCGCTCCAGCAGGCTGCCGTGCCGGTGTCGTGCGGGCAGAGTCATGAGGCTCACCTCCGCGGATGTGGACTCGAAAAGCCATGTGACTCTCTTCTCCATCATGAGCGACGGCTGCCCGGTCGGCGACTCGCACCGGCACCGCACGGATTCTGCGGGAGGGCGTGCTTCGATGGCCGACGATCAGTGCGGCGACGCCCGGGGCGATCAAGGCCCACAGGGCGGCGCCGCCTTCCAGGAACCTCGTGCTCAGGGGCACGGTCTCATCGCTGTCCTCGCGCGTCTGGAGTCTCGGCAGCCACTCGCCCAGAAACACCGTCAGGACGAAGGCCGGGAGGAGCGGCGCTAGCAACACCCAGGCGCGGCCCCAGCCGGAGTTCGGGTGCAACCCCGCACTGCGCGGGGAAGGCTGACATAACGTCAGTTGGCCAACCGAGTCCAGGTGCTGTTGCCCCCAAGACCTCAACGAGGAGTTGGCGCTTCCCACCTCGCTGACTCTGGTGAACCCCCGCCCCGGGCGCAACACAGGGTGTGTGCCACGCCCGGGAGGGCCCTGTCCCTCAACTGTGGCTTGTGAACGGGCCGCAATGCGCTACCGCTTCTCGAAGCAGTGCTCAGTCCGGGGCGTCCAGGCACTGGGCCGCCAGTTCCTTCAAGCGGTTCTTCTTGGCTCGCAGGAGCCGGCCCTCGGAACGCCAGCAACGGTGAGCCTGCAGGTGCCAGCGTGTTGGTTCACGGTGCTGCCAGTCTTCGTGCGCGATCTGGGCGCAGGTGTCCTCGACCACCAGCATCGTCACGTTCGGCAGCTTCAGGGCTGCTTCCACGCCGACGGTGCGCTCCGCGCACGGCAGGTCCAGAACGGATATCGAACGCCTGCGTGACTGGCGCCAAGGAGCCGTGCTCACGGCGACCACCTCCAGATTCCTCCTCGCGGCCCAATATGGAGCGCCGTGCCTCGGCGCGACCGGGTCGTACGAACATCATGCGCGCGCGGCGTACGCGACGGCAGGGGCCGAACGGTCCTTCACGGGACCGGTCGGTCCGGCCGGTGATGTCGGGAAACCCCTCTGCGATGGAGCCGTCGGACCGGCGGGGGGAAACGAAGCAGATCACTTTCCAACAGCGTCATCAACATCCACGGGAGCCGACGAGCCGGCCGCCGCATCGGAATCGGGCGGTTGCGTAGGTCTCGCAGACAGCCAACTGGCCGAACGGAGCGGGTTCGAGGTACCCAAACGCCAGGGCTCTCCGAACTCGGCCGACTCGTCACGACGAGCACCTCGTGTCATTCTGAGTTCTCACTCCGCCCAGCCTGCCCCTCGGCCGGGCTGACTGCCTGTCCCATACGTTGGCACCTTGGCGCAGGGCCAGCCATGCACGACCTCGCCCGGCAGCCGGCGGATGCCGCCGAGCGCGACACCGAGGGAATGGGCCCGCCCGCCCAGGCGCACGATCCGGCCTCGGATTCGCTGCCCGGTGCCATTCCCCCAGGCAGACAGTCACGAGTCACATGCCCATCGGTCCGGTATGGGAAGGCGGTGGCGTCCGATGACGTACGTCGCTGTGAGTGCGCTGAGCCATCCGGGACCGATCCGCGACCGGAACGAGGACAGCCTGGTCGTGGGGCCGTGGACACTGTGCGCCACCGTGGCCGAGAACCCGCAGACGCCGGTGTTCCCGCTCGGTACACCGCTCGTCGTCGCGGTCGCCGACGGGTTCGGCGGGCAGCCCGGCGGGGAGGTGGCCAGTGCCCTGGCCGTCCGCCGCCTCGCGTCGGCCGGGCCTGTCCTGACCAACGAGGACGACGTCCGCCAGGCACTGAACGCCTGCAACCGCGCGGTGTACGCGGCAGCAGGCAGAGACGGCGACGCATTGACCACAATGGGCACGACCGTCGCGGACACCGTCATACTGCCTCGGTCACTCCTGACGTTCAAAGCCGCCGGAATGCCGCCGGTGCGACGCGGTCCACAGGGCTCAGGAGGGGAAGCCGTACCGTCCTTGCAGGCGGACGAAATGCGCTGGCGTAAGTATCCGCCGGCGCTCCAGGCCCGCCGCAGTGCGCAGAAAGGACACGACCTGCTCCCGCCCTCCCGGCCCGATGGGCTGGACGAGTCGGCCGCCAAAACGCAGTTGCCCGGCCAGCGGCGCAGGAACCTCCGGGAACGCGGCGGACACGATGACCGCGTCGTACGGAGCACGGTCCGGGACGCCGCCACTGCCGTCCCCGATACGCAGCTCGACATTGCGAATGCCCTGTCGGGCAAGATTGGCCCGCGCCTCCTCGCCGATCTCCGGCCACATCTCGATGGTCACCACATCGCCGGCCAACCGGGCGAGCAGCGCGGTCTGGAAGCCGAGGCCGGTGCCGATCTCAAGGACGTGCTCGGCCCCGCTCAGATCAAGGCTCTCGATCATCATCGCCGAGAGCGAGGGTTGCGTGGTCACCTGTCCGTGCCCGATCGGAAGGGGCACGTCACGGTAGGCATGCGTTTGATGGCCGGCGGGGACGAATGCCGCTCGGGGCATCGCCCGCATAGCCTGGAGCAGGCGCTCGTCTCTGATGCCGGCCGCTCGAACGGCCCGTACGAGATCCTCGGGTGGATGGGCGGCTTCCGCCATGTCCGCTACCTTCCGAGCGATGACCAGAGGGTTAGTGCGCCATCGGGCTCACGGTTGATGCGGGAGCCACAGAGGTGGCTCAACCGATCCAGGGCCGCCGGTCGCCCGCAGCCGTTCGGAGTCCCGCGAAGCGTGTCACGGCACAGCCACGACGTGCGCGGCGCGGCGCTGGATCAGACCTCCTGGAAAACGCGCCCTCGATGTGTCGGCACGAGGGACGACCGCCTGGTCACGGGCCGCGCTCCGACCGCGCAGGGGGGTGATACGCGGTGTGCGCACCACTTCATCGTTGATCGCGCGCACGCCTCGGACCACTCGCTGCGCGGATTCTGCCGACTTCCAGTACACCCTCGGGCCCGTGACTTCGCGCGCTGAAGGGGCCTGGAGAGCACGTCGAGGTCCGACGCCTCCGTCCGGTCGTGGTGCCACCGGACGCGTGCCCTCAACTGGCAGGTCGGACAGGCCGGTTCCTAGACTGTGAGACGTGGTCCGACCCAACGAGGAGGTCGAGGCACTCCTGCAGGAGTACGCGGACCTCATCGCCATCACCGGAGGCGACGCGTTCAAAGCGCGCGCCTACGAAAAGGCGGCCCGCGCGATCGGCGGCTACCCCGCCGATGTCTCCCACCTCGACGTCGCGGGTCTGAAAGAGATCCCCGGCGTGGGCAAGTCGATCGCCGAGAAGGTCATCGAGTACTTCCGCACCGGCCATGTCACGGTGGTCGAGGAGAGGCGGGCCCAGATTCCCGCAGGGGTACGGCAGCTCATCACCATCCCCACTCTCGGCCCCAGGAAGGCGATGACCCTCTACGAGGATCTGCACATCTCCTCGGTGAGCGAACTGGCCGACGCCATCAAGGCGGAGAAGCTGCGCGACCTGAAGGGATTCGGGGAGAAGACCGAGGAGAACATCCTGCACGGCATCGCCCTCATGCAGCAGGCAGGAGGGCGGATCCCGCTGGGCACCGCCATGGAGTCCGCCGAGGACATCGTCACGGAACTCTCCCGGATCACCGGCTGTGAACACTGCGCGTACGCCGGTTCGCTGCGCCGCATGAAGGAGACCATCGGCGACATCGACATCCTCGTCGCCGCCGGCCGGTCGGCCCCGTTCATGGAGGCACTCACCGAACTGCCCTCCACCGCCGAGGTCATCGCGCACGGCGAGAAGAAGACCTCGGTCCGTACCGTCAAGGGTGTCCAGGTGGACCTGCGCGTGGTGCGACCGGACGCGTGGGGC
This sequence comes from Streptomyces diastatochromogenes, assembly GCA_001550305.1. GTDB lineage: Bacteria > Actinomycetota > Actinomycetes > Streptomycetales > Streptomycetaceae > Streptomyces > Streptomyces mirabilis_D. The sequence goes on along the minus strand of LRTP01000221.1, from coordinate 40,841 downwards.
GCCGGGCTGCAGTACTTCACCGGTTCGAAGGCGCACAACATCCGCACCCGCACGATCGCCGTTCACCTGGGGCTGAAGCTCTCCGAGTACGGGCTGTTCGAAACCGAGGGCGGGAAGCGGGTCGCCTCCCGGTCCGAGGAGGAGGTGTACGCCAGGCTCGGCCTGCCGTGGATCCCGCCCACGCTTCGCGAGGACCGGGGGGAGATCGAAGCCGCACTGCGCGGTGAGCTGCCCGAGGGGGTGGCGGAGGGCGACATCAGAGGTGACCTGCACACCCACACCGACCTCACCGACGGCCTCGCCCCGCTGGAGGAGATGGTGGCAGCGGCCGCCGTGCGGGGCCACGCGTACTACGCGGTCACCGACCACGCGCCGAACCTGTACATGCAGCGCATGACCGACGAGAAGATCCTCGCCCAGCGCGAGCACATGCGGTCACTGGACGGCACGTACCACGGGATGCGGCTGCTGCACGGCACCGAGCTCAACATCGGCCCCGATGGGGAGGTGGACTGGCCCGACGAATTCCTCCAGGGCTTCGACATCTGCGTGGCCTCGGTGCACTCCCACTTCAACCTCGGCCGGAAGGCGATGACCCGGCGGCTCGTACGCGCCTGCGAGAACCCCCGCATCAACGTAATCGGCCACCCCACCACCCGCCTGATCGGCAAACGGCCGGGCATCGACGCCGACCTCGACGAGGTGTTCGCCGCCTGCGCCTGTACCGGCACGGCCCTGGAGATCAACGCCCAGCCCGACCGCCTCGACCTGGGCGATGAGGACATCCTCCGCGCCAGGACTCACGGGGCGAAGTTCGCCATCGACACCGACGCCCACTCGATCCCCCAACTCGCGTACCTCCGCTACGGAATCGGCACGGCACAACGCGGCTGGCTCACCCCGGACGACGTGATCAACACCTGGCCACTGCGGCGGCTGCGCCGATTCCTGCGCAAAGACCGGGCGGACTAACGACTCGGTACGCGATTGAGGTTGGGGCGTGCTGGCCTGGCGGTTCGGCTGGTGGGTGATCAGCAGGCGGTCTGCCGGGCGAGCACGAGCTCGGTGCTGGTGCGCCGCCGGGCGGGCCTGCGGGCCGCGCGGTCGGAGACCAGTCCGGCGATGGCGGCGTGCGTTTCGGCGTAGGCCTCCCGGCGGCCGAGGTAGCGCTGGAGCGGCCGCCACTTCTTCTCCTCGCCGATGGTGTGCTCCACGCAGATCCGTGCCGAGGACTGACGACGGCGCTCCTCGCGCCAGGCGTACCTCTCGCCCAGTGGCGCCTCGTCTTTCGGCTTGCGCGGCGGCGCCTGGACCTGCTGAGGGAAGTCGTTGGCCAGACCCCGGTAGCCCTCGTCGACCTTCGCCCTGACGTCCGGGTGGAGCCGCAGCTGTTCGGCGATGCCTTCGGTGCGCATCGCGGTCTGGTCGTGCATCCGGCCGGGCCGGTCGGCCCCGGACCACAGCAGGCGCCCCGAGCCGTCGCTGATGGTGGTGGTCTTGGCGGTGTTCTGCTTCTTCTTGCCGGAGACGAACGCCTTGCGGCCGGGGCAACCAGCCTTGGGGCGGCGGACCTGGGTCTCGGTGCCGTCGATGCGCAGCTCGACGTCTTCGGCCTGGGCGTAGGCGAAGACGTCGGCCAGGGTGCGTAGGCGCAGGCCGGGCCGGTCGGGGACGGCGAAGCCGCGGGCGGCGAGCAGCGGGCGGATCTCGTGGATGGCGCGGGTGACGGTGGGGCGGGTCACGCCGTACAGCTCGGCCAGTGCCGCGTGCGGCAGCTGCAGGCGCAGGTGGGCCAGGGTGACCAGGACCCGGTCGGTGAAGACCAGCTTGTGTTCTGGCCCGGCTCCGGCGGCCCGTTGGCGCTTCCCACCCCGTCGCTTGCGCAGCTGGGACTCGCAACGTGCCAGCCACGGGTCGGCCAACTCCTCGGTCAAAACGCCGAGATGTGCACGATCAAGGCCGCAGAAGGCAGGATGGGACATGGCCGCACGGGCCCGGTAATGCGTCACAACATCACCAACCCGTGCGGCCCTCCTCACGTCACGGCTGGTCAGCGGCCGCGGCCGCGTAGGACTTCGCGACCAGTTCCTCCACCAGGGCACTCTTCGCCGTCGAGTAGTCCCGCCTGCCCTCGCTGTCGGCATGGAACCGCTGCGCCAAGGTCCTCTTCAACGCGCTGTAGCGCCGGACTTCATGGGGCCGCTGACGCAGGTAGTCACGGAGCAAGATGTGATCAAGGTGGGGCTTGGAACCTGCGACCACGCCGTACAGGTGATGTTCGGGAGCCGCGGACGGGGCTTGGAATGCCTCCCGCCCCGCAACCCCCAGATCACCTTCGTGCCGGTAGCCCTGCGCGGTGAGACGGGAGATCAGCTCGGGCATGGCAGCCTCCTCGGCCACCACAATGTCGAGGTCGATGATCGGCTTGGCGGCGCACCCGGGCACGGCTGTACTTCCGACATGCTCGATGGATACCGCCAGATCCGCGACGTGAGGTGCAAGTCGCTGCCGCAGATCCTGGAATCGCTCATCCCATGAGGGGTCGTAGTCGCCGACCACGATCATGCCAGTCATGCTGGCAGTCTCGCAGGATCGCCAGGACCCATCGAATCCTGCGAGGGCGCCAACGATCGCGTACCGAGTCGTAAGCTGAGGCCGCGCTGCGCGGGCGTCCCGACAGGCATCGCATACCCCGTCACCGGGGACCTGCCACCACCGTTCCAACCCGTTGAAGCCGGACGCCTACCCGCTCGGGCTGCGCGCCGAGGCAAGACCGAGGGTGCCAGGGCCGGGGCACCAGTTCACACAAGTCACCCCCGCGGGACGACAGCCACCGGGCAGTGCGCGTGCTGCAGAACGGCGTGCGTGACCGGGCCCAGGTAACGGCCCACGCGGTGCGCGGGCCTGCGTGCGCCCACCACGACGAGATCCGCGCGCAGGGACGCCGCGACCAGGGCACCGGCCGACGACGGGACCCTCACCACCTCTTCGGTCACCTCGAGGTCCGGGAACTCGGCCTGGACGGCGGCGAGCACGCGCGTGCTCGCCGCCGCCTTCGCCTCCATGGCACCCCGCACCGCGTCGGCCATGGGCGCCATGCTCCCGACGTAGCAGATGTAGGTCCACGCACTCAGCAGACGCAAGGACGCCTTCCGCCGCCTGGCCATCTCCCCGGCGAAGCACACCGCTCCGAGGTCCCCCTCATCCCGTACGCCCACCACGACCACCCCGCTCGACGGCCGCTCCGCACCACGCACGACGACTACCGGGCACCTCGCCTGCCCGGCCTGCGTCAGCGCGACCGAGCCCAGCAGCATCGCGGAGAAACCACCCATCCCCCGTGAACCGACGACGATCGTCACCGCGGCGTCCCTGGCATGCGGCACTGCCGACGCGGCCCGTAGCAGGCTGTCCACCACGGGTACCCGGCCGACCTCCGTGGTGACCACCAGGTCAGGCGCCCTGCCGGCGGCCGCGGCCGCCGCCTCGGCCAGCAGGGAGCGGGCGGCCTCGCGGACCCGCCGGGCGGTTTCGTCGGACAGGTGCTCCGCCAGGTCGAGGTCGACGGCGCACACGATGTGCAGGGGCTGATGCCGAAGAGCGGCCTCCTGCGCCGCCCACAGCACGGCACGTGCAGCGCCGGCCGAGCCGTCCGTCCCCACCACCACCGGTCCCTCGGACATACCCGGCCAGCTCCTCCCAGCACCGAGCAGCGCCCGCAGCAGCCTCGGCCGAGCGAGAGGGGGCATCACAGCGGCACCCCCGGGTCGGTGTACCGCAGGAGCACCCCCACCCCGTCCTCCAGAGGCAACTCCTCCCGTGGCACGACCACCAGCTCCGCGCCGGTGCGGACCAGCGCGCGGATCAAGGCCGCGCCGGGTGGCTCCTCCTGGAAGCCGAGGACGCCGAAGGACTCCGGGCCGGCGGACGACAGGGCGATCTGCGTCGGCTCCGAGCCGGCCCACAGCTGCAAGGGCAGATCGACGGGCGTGTTCAGCAGCAGTGCGCCTGCCTGAGCGCGCTGCAACGCGGCCACGACCGCTGCCATGCCCTCGGCCGCGTCGGCATGCTGGGGCCGCCGCGCCCGGAACGTCTCCACCCGAGCCCGGTCCCGTTCGCTCATCCGGCCCCGGAAGACCTCGCTCAGCTCCTGCTCCAGCAGGGCCCGGCCCTCACCGGCCTCGTGCCCGTCACTCGCGACGGTGACCACGAGCTCACGCAAGGGGGCGGGCAGGCGGTTCTCCAGGACGTTGCGCGCCCATGCCTCCCCGCCCAGCACGATCGCCTCGGCACGGCTGCGGTGGACCAGTTCCGCCAACTCGGCGGCGATCTCGGCGGCGCCGTGCGGCCACCGGGCCGCAGGACCACTGCGGTGGTGACGCGTTTCCGGTGCAACTGCACTGCCCGGCCACCTCCCCGACTGGAAATCCACCTCCAGTTCCTCCGGCGCGCCGGTCTCCGGGTGTACGACGCGGTGCACGGTGACGGCTGCATACGGAATGTCCGGGGCGTGCTGGACCGCGAGCGGCATCACATCGGGCAACGCGCTGAACCGGGCCGCGTCGTGCGCCGGCGGGGCGGGCAGTTCCTCCACCAGAGCCAGATGGCCGTGGCTCGCGAAGATGGCCTGCCCGTGCCGCCCGGAAACCTCCCGGTCCGTACCCGCCACATCGTCGACAACAGCCACGGTGGCATGGTCGGCCCCCTGCTGGGCCAGATCCTCACGCAGATGCCGGCGCCGCAGTCTGATCGCCGCCTCCGGGTCACGGACATCACGCGAGGTGTCCAGATAGGCGCAGGCATAAGGGCCCGGTCGTGCGTACACGGGGTCGAGAAAGGTCAGTTCCACGGTCGCTCCTCATCACGGGGCCGCCCGAGCCACCCCGAACCGCTCCTCCTCCACCTCCCGGCCACCGCTTGGGTGACACTCCGAACCCGCCTCCGCTCTTCCAGTAGACCTCCCGGCCACCGCTTGCGGTGACACCCCAAACCCGCCTCCGTTCTTCCAGTAGACCTCCCGGTCACCGACTTTGCGCGCTGGACGGTGCACCGCCAACTCACAGTGGATCGCGGATCGAATCCGCAGGGGAGATCCGCGGCCTGCGCGGACGCGAAACGAGGCAACCGCCGTGCGCCGACTGGGACGGTCGTCGGCCGCGGGTGCCAGCAGCGGTTCCAGAGCCACGGCGGGCCGCGGCGAATCCGCAATCAGCAGGCCGTGGAGCAAACCCGCAGTCGAAGCGCACGGCATCCAACGGCAGTCCTCAACCTCGGTGTTATCAAGAAGCTCCTGCCAACGCCTGTCGAGACCGGAGTCCAGGTTCGGCGCGAACCCGAAGGTGTCACTCCGGCCGACAAGGGTGTCTTCGGCAGGGTGAATGAAAGCCACTCCGGCAAGTTGATCAGGAGCCACTTTGCTCCGTTCGTGGAACGGATGGACTCCTCACGGGTTCATGATGGGCAACCAGGTTGGGAGCCGCCCCGATCGAGTGAGTTCGCGACCGCGGGGACGGCCCCTCATGTCAGACGCTGGCCGGGATGCGCAGGGCGAGGATGGTCATGTCGTCGTGGCCGTCGCTGGGGTGGTTGTCGGCCAGGGATCGAACGAAGGCGTCCAGTGGCTGGTCGGCGTGGGTGAGGGCGAGGTTGGCGAGGGCATCGAGGCTCTGGTCGACAGTCTGAGTGGGGCGTTCGACGAGTCCGTCGGTGAAGAAGACCACGATGCCGCCTGGGGGCAGCGAGCGGACGTGGTCGGACCGGGGCTGCTCTGGGTCCACCCCGAGGGGCAGGTCGGGCTCGGCATGCAGGTACTCCGCCTGATGGTCGCGTGTGATGAGCAATGGGGGGAGGTGGCCGGCGCTGCTCCAGCGCAGTCCCCACCCGGACTCTTGGGGCTCGATGCGGGCCAGGCAGGTAGTGGTGACGGGGATGTCGGTGATGGCGACGACGGTGTGGTCGAGCTGTGTGAGAACCGCGCTGGGCGGAGTGCGCCGGTCAAACAGCAGGGCGCGCAGCATGTTGCGAGCGGCTGCCATGGCGGCCGCTGCGCGAAGGTCGTGGCCGACCACGTCGCCGACGATGATGCCCACCGCGTTGTCGGGCAGCGGGACGGCGTCGTACCAGTCCCCACCGAGGGTTCCCGGCTCGGCGGCTGGCCGGTAGATGGCGGCGGCCTCGAACGGGTGCAGGTCCGGCAGGGTGGGCAGCAGCAGCCGCTGGAAGTGTTCGGCGCTTTCGCGGACCTGAAGGAAGAGGTGGGCGTTTTCGATCGCGATGCCGGCGGCGGTGGCCAGGGTGACGACGGTGCTCTCGTCAGTGGCGTCGAAGGGCTGTCCGTCGTAGCGATCGGACAGGTACAGGTCGCCGTAGATCTTGCCGCGGAAGCCGACCGCGACCCCGAGCAGGGTGCGCATGTGAGGGTGGCCGGGCGGAAAGCCGATGGAATCCGGGTGGGAAGCGATGTCATCGACTCGCAGCGGGGCGGGATCGCGCATCAGGTGCCCGAGCAGGCCCCGGCCGCGGGGGAATTCCAGCCCGTCCAGGTTGGCCCGTTCCTGTTCGGACAGGCCGGCGGTGATGAACTGCTTCAGGTACGGCCCGGACTCATCCAGCACCCCCAGCGCCCCGTAGCGAGCGCCGACCAGCTCAATGGCGGTGGTGATGAGGCGGTGGAGCACCGCGTCCAGGTCCAGCTCGCGGCCGAAGGACAGTACGGCGTCCAGCAGGTCCTGCAGCCGGTTCTTGGCCTGGCCCAGCACCTGCAGCTGTTCGGCGATCTGATCCAACTCGGCATCCAGTCGCTGCGGCAGATCAGAAGGGTGCGGTGGCCGGGGTGGCTCTTGTGCGTCTGTCACGGGCGGACCTGGCGTTCTTCGGTGGCCTTGTGACGGTAGGAGTCGGTGCCAGTTTGGATCAGGGTGCCTTTGGCCCGCGCCTGGGTGGCAGTCCGCCCGTCATGGCGGATCCGCTCGCACAGCCACTCACACGAGCGGTACACCTTCCCGGCCTCCGATGGGCGCGACCATGATCAAACAAGAGCACAGCATGACACGGTCAAACAACCCAACATGCCCATTGCACCAAAAGCGGCATGCCGCACCCGAACCGACCAAGGTGGCTCCCGTTCTCACCGCCGAAGCAGTGGCTCTCGAACACACCGCCCCAGGCTCCCGTTCAACCTGTCAGAAACAGCTAGGGCCACACGGTCGGAGCGAGCAGGCGGCGCAGCGCCGGGCCGCGACGAGGCCACCCGTGCCGCTCACTGGGCGAACCTTGTCAGGCCGAAGGGCCGGCTCTGAGCGGGCGGACGCTACCGGCAGCGGACCCGGTGTCGGTCGGGTCCCGCGTTCTGTCGGCGAGAGGGCCGCCACCCACCGGGCGTCATGCAGCTGTCCGCGTCGTGGCGGCACCTGGTCGGTGGCCGTAGCCCTGTACGGTGCCGACGGACAGTGGGTCCCGACCTTCGGTACCTCTCCTGCAAGGGACATGGCGATGGCGCAAGGAACAGCGCAGTGGTTCAACGCGGACAAGGGCTTCGGTTTCATCACCCCCGACGGGGGCGGCGACAATCTCTTCGTTCACTACAGCGCCATCCACATGCCCGGTTACAAGAGTCTGGAGGAGAGCCAACGGGTCGAGTTCACCATCGTCCAAGGGCCGAAGGGGCCACAGGCCGACCAGGTCGTACCGCTGTAGAGGCATGGCGAGCGACCACACAGGGCAGCCCGACGAACCCGGAGATGACGAGTATGGCCCGGTCGCCGTGGGCTACGGGAACAGCCGCGACCATCTACGGCTCGCGCTGACCCGCCTTGAGACCGTTCTCGCTCAGAACCTTGGGATTGGGGCCGCCGCCGAAGAGTGAAGCGCCGCGGTGTTCGGGGCGCGGGCGTGCCTGGGCGATCCGACCTGGAAGTGATCGGAATGCATGACCGAGGTGGAGGTGAGCCGCTATGACGCTTCCTGGAGCGACTTGGTTACCCTACGTCGCCCTGGAGTAGGGCGCCTCGCCAACTCCGCCGTGCGCTCTAAATAGGTACGAGTTCTTGCTGGTGCGCCGCGGGTGCCCCGGTGATCGCGGGTCTGCTTGTGCGCGCCGAGGTCAGTCTCGGCGCAGCCAGGCCCACACCGCAAGCCTGCTATGCAACAGCGCCAGAGCATCTCGTACCCGGCCTCCTGAACCTGGCCGAGCACCCCAGCGGCGCCAACGTGCGCGGTGGAAGGGCCGTTGACCGGGGGCTCCGCGATCAACTTCTCACCTCCTCGGGGCGGCATCCATCAGCCAGGTCACCGTACGGCTGACGTCCGACAACGACAGGATCCCGACGAGTCTGCCCTGGTGCATCACCAGGACGCGGTGCTCGGCGCCGGGCTCCATGCGGGGCAGCAGATCCGCCAGTGAGTCGTCAGGTCCCGCGATGATGGTCCGCGACAGCGGCACCATCACCTCACCCACCGTCACTGTCCCGGTCTGTTCAGGCGGCACATGCCTGGCGGCGTCCAGCGTCACCAGCCCGACCGGTGCCCCGTCCACACCGCTCACCGGGAACGCCGAATGCCGGTACCGGTACCGCGGATCGGCCAGCAGATCCGCGACCGTCAGGACTGCGGGCACCGTGAGCGGATCCCTGGTCATGGCATCCCTCACCGGGACACCGGCGAGCACACCGCGCAGTTGCGCCTGCCGTCCCTCAGCGGTGGCCGCCGCGATGAGGAACCAGCCGATCAGGGCCAGCCAGAGCCCGCCGAGCCCTCCGCCTCTCATGAACACCACAAGCCCCAGACCGATGAGCAGCCAGCCGAGGACGCGTCCCGCCGTGGTGGCCCCCTCGGTCGCCCGCAGCCGGTCACCCGTACGCCACCACAGGAAGGCGCGCAACAGCCGCCCGCCGTCGAGCGGAGCGGCGGGAAGCGCGTTGAAGACGGCGAGCAGCAGGTTGATGCCCGCAAGCCAGGCCGCGACTTCGACCAGGAGTCTGGGCGCGGACGCCAGGGCGAGCAGCCAGGTGCCCAGCAGGAAGAGTCCGCCCAGCAGGAGGCTGACCAGTGGGCCGACACCCGCGATCCGCAGTTCCGCCGCAGGGCTCGACGCCTCCGACTTCAGCCGGGCCACCCCGCCCAGCAGCCACAGCACGATGTCGTCCACGACCACCCCGTTGCGCCGCGCCACCACGGCGTGCGCCAATTCGTGGGCGAGCAGAGAGGCGAAGAAGACCACGGCAGTCCCGAGGCCTGCCGCCCAGTACACCAGCGGGGCATGGCCCGGAGACACGTGGGGGAACTGGCCCTGCGCGAGACCGAACGCGATGATGCCGAAGATGAGCAGCACGCTCCAGTGGACCCCGATGCGGACCCCTGCGATCCGCCCCAGAGTAAAGGTCGCCCGCACAGCGTCTCCCTGCTCGAACTCGCCCCCCGGACATACCGGTGGTGGCCGCTCCCCGGTCAACGCCGAGGGCGCCGGCTGCGATGCCCTGGGATTTCGTGTGAGTGGTGCGAGCCCGCAGACAAGCACCCCCACATGAAAAGTGGCGGAAACGACACCCTTCGATCACCCGGCCACGTCCTCGCTCCGTCCATCCTCGCCCAGGAAAGCCCGATTTGGGCCCCGACACGGTGCCGAACAGGTGTCACTAGGGCCATCCGGCCCCAGCTCACAGTCCGTGTGCTGTGCCGGGCCCCCCGACTCCGTCCGCTCGCCGACCCGTGGAGCGTGCTGTCAACAGCCACGCAGTCGCCCGGGCCGCGAACTGACCGTCCGCAAGGCCGCCTGGCTGATCAGCGTGCACCCAGAAAGCTCGATGAGAGCAACACGCTCAACCTCAAGCAGCTCCTGCTCCGCTGCCTGAAACTGGACGCCGTCGCCGACTGCGCGCGGCTGCTTCGCCCGGACGATGGCGAGCGCCGCGGCGACGACCTCTAGACCACTGGAGCAGCCGCGCCGCCACACGGTGCGTGCGGCGAATCGCGGGCCGGGTAGACCTCCAGCCTCCGCTGCACGTGTCAGGTGTGCATCAGCAAGGTGTCCAGGGGCTCGCTGTTGTGCAGGCGCTTGATGGCGTCGGCAAGCAGTGGGGCCACCGACCGCACCTGGAGCGGCAGCCCCTGCGTCTGTTCGGCGGCGAGGGTGTCGGTGATGAGCAGGCGCCGGATGGGAAGGGGGCCGAGTCTGTCCTTCACGGGTCCCACCAGGAGGCCGTGCGTCGCAGCCACGGTGATGTCGGGAGCGGCCCCGCGTTCGAGCAGGACCTGCACGGCCGCTTCCACCGTTCCACCCGTGCTGATCATGTCGTCCACGATGACCACGGGCCGTCCGACGACGTCACCGACCAGCTCGCCGGCTTGCACGCTCGTGCCTGACACGCGGGTCTTGCGCACCACGGCGACGGGTCGCCGCAGGCGTCCGGCGTAGTGCTCGGCCAGCTTGACGGCTCCCAGGTCCGGTGACACCACCACGGCGGCATCGGGGATCTCCTGTGCGAGTGCGTCGGCGATGATCGGCACCGCCGTCAGCATGTCCACCGGGATGCTGCACATCGCCTCCAGGGCGGCGGTGTGCGGGTCCACGACGAGCAGCCGGTGTGCACCGGTCGCCGCCAGCGCTTCGGTCACCACCCGGGCACCCACAGGCTGCCCCGCCCGGGTACGGCGGTCCTGCCGGGCGTAGCCGAAGTAGGGCACCACCGCGGTGATCCGGTCTGCACCGCCCCTTCGGCAGGCATCGAGGAGCAGGAACAGCTCCATCAAGTGCTCGTTCACTTGAGGCCCCGTCGGCTGGACCACGTACACGTCGCCGCCACGCACATGGCCGACCAGGGGCCGCAGCTCTCCGTCGGGGAAGCGCACGGCCTCGCACTCCACCAGCACTGCACCCAGTGCGGTCGCCACGGCGTCGGCCAGTGCCCTGTGAGCAGAACCGGCCACGACACGAACGCCCATTGTGATCCATACCTTTCTTTGATCGCGGTCATTCGTAAGATCGGGACACCCAGGGATGCCGGGTGTGGCTGCCATCGTGGTGCCGCGTTCGTGGCTGAGGAGGATTGGCCGCCCGGCATGCCGCGACGACTCGACTGCTGATTGGGATGCGCGAACCGAATCGCTCGTATGGACGTGACAGCGAGGTCGTCTGCTGGGACAGCACAGGAGAACGACGAAGGAGGGTCCGGTGCCCGAACTGAGTGGTCCCCGCCCGAGGTCCACGTCATGTGCGCTGCCCGGCGCGCAGGGGCCGCAGCGTGAGCGTGCCGTCGGGCCCGCCGTCGACGCGGGTGCCGAACTCCCGGCTGTGTCTGTCGAGGACGGCGCGCAGCCACTCGGTGTCCTCGGGTGAGGCGTGCTCCAGCCGCATCCTGCGCGCCTGCAGGGGCACCATCCGCGCGTCGACCAGTCGGCCGGTGTCTGCTTCCACCGAGACCAGGTACAGCACCCGCAGGTCGTCCCGGTAGCTCTCGTAGCCGCCGATGCCCTCGTAGTCGTCGACGAGGTCGCCGCAGCCGTACAGGATGAGCCTGTCCCGGTACACCTCCAGCGGGCGCGGGTGGTGCGAGGAATGTCCGTGCACGACGTCCACGCCCGCGTCGAGGAGCGCGTGGGCGAAGCGGACCTCGCAGCGGGAGACGTCGTAGCCCCAGTTGGGACCCCAGTGGACCGAGGCGACCGCGATGTCCCCCGGCCGCCTGACCTGCCGCAGACGGTCGGCGAACACGGACGCGGCGGCCACCGACGGCTCCGCGATGACGTCGACACCGGCCCGCTGTCCGGTGGCGGCCCAGTCCTTCGGGATCCCGCTGGACGGCATCCCGAAGGAGAAGACCAGCACCCGCCCGCCGGCGCCCAGAGGCACGATCGCCGGCTGTCTCGCCCGCACCTCGTCCCGGCCCGCCCCCGCCGCCCGCAGCCCCGCATCCGCCAGGGCGTCGAGCGTCTCATGGAGGCCGCGCAGGCCGAAGTCGAGCACATGGTTGTTGGCCAGCGCGCAGACGTCCGGCCGGGCCGCGGCCAGGCACGGCAGGTTGGCCGGGCTCATCCGGTAATGGACGCCCTTGCCGGGCGCGAAGTCCCCGTCACCGGTGACGGAGGTCTCCAGATTGACCAGCCGCACGTCCGGCGCTGCCTCGTCCAGGACCGGCAGCGCCTCGCCCCACGGCCAGCGAAAGCCGACCGGCCTGGGGATCGGCCCGTTCGCCGCCTCCGCCAGGTCGACGTAGGCACGGGCGTCGCGGATGTACGCCTCCCGCAGCGCCGGGTCACCGGGGTGCGGGAGGATCTGATCGACGCCCCGGCCGAGCATCACGTCCCCGCCGAGGAACAGGGTGACGACGCCCTCGTGCACCCTCCCACGCTAAAGCCGTCGCGGGCGACGCGCGAAGGATCCGCGCGACGGGGGCGGCGTACGGCTACACGTGTGCGGTGCGCGGGAGCCATGTGGTCGGTGAACCGGCTCCGCGGCGGCCCACGGGGCGGCGGCAGCCCCCCGGTACCGGCGCCCAAGTACCGGATGCCGAGCCCTTCGGTCTCGGTCTGTGCCCGCAGCCAGCCGGTGGCCTGCCGGGTGCGCCGGGCAGCCGCTTCATCGGCCGCTCGTAACAGTGCGGCGGCGATGACGGAGCCCGCCGGCGCGGCGGCGTCGCCGCCGTGCTCGACCTGCAGCGAGTGAACGGGCGTGGTGAAGTAGCAGTTCGGTTATCGGCGCCGCCTCGGGGGCCGCAGCCGGCCCCGGAACCAGGAACCAGCCCGCCGACGATGGCGGTCGGTTGCTCGTCTGGCCCGTTGAGCTGCCCCGTTCTACCGTGGAAGCCGAGGCTGGGCCGTCGAGCGGACGCAAGACGGAGGAGTGGTGAGCGCGGGCAGCATGCACGGGGACGAGCCGCTGAGACTGCATCTGGACCAGACGCTGGACGAGGCGCAGCTGCGCGTCAACGCGATCTCTGGGAACCGGGACCACGTGCGCACGCTGCTGGAGGCGGTCCTGGCCGTCGGCCGGGGACTGGAGTTGCCTCAGGTGCTGCGGCAGGTCGTCGAGGCGGCGGTCGCACTGGTGGACGCCGAGTACGGGGCGCTCGGAGTGATCGGCGAGGACCATAAGCTGGGGGAGTTCGTACCGGTCGGAATCCCTGACGAGGACCGGGAGCTCATCGGCACGCTGCCGCAGGGCCACGGAGTCCTCGGCCTGCTGATCCGGCACCCGGCGCCGGTGCGGATCGCGGAGATCTCCGATCACCCGGATTTCCACGGTTTCCCCGAGCACCATCCGCCCATGCACTCGTTCCTGGGAGTTCCCGTGCGGGTGCGGGACGAGGTCTTCGGCAACCTGTACCTCGCGAACAAGCGGTCGGCGGAGGAGTTCGACACGGAGGACGAGTCGGTCGTCAGCGCGCTCGCCGTCGCGGCCGGGGTGGCCATAGACAACGCTCGGCTGCTCGCCGAGGGGCAACGTCGGCAGGCCTGGCCGGCCGCCGCCGGGGAGGTCACGAGCAGTCTTCTGTCGGACCGGCCGCAGGAGGAGGTGCTGCGGCTCGTCATCGAGCACGCCCGGCGGAACGTCTCCGCAGACCTGGGCATCGTCCTCGTCCCCACCGAGGGAACGGACGGCCTGCGCACCGCTCTGGCGGACGGCGAAGGGGCGGCCGTGCACAACACCGGCCTTCGTCTCTCGGCGCGGGACGGATTTCTCGCGGCGGCGGTCAGCGGCTGCGAAGCCGCGGTGACCAGCGACATCGTGCACGATCCGCGGACTGCTGCCCAGGACGCCGGACAATGGACGGGGTTCGGGCCCGCGGTGGCCGTCCCGATGGGTACGGGCAGGACAGTCCACGGTGTGCTGCTCCTCGCGCGCCATAAGGGGCGCCCGGTCTTCGGCACGGCCGAGACCCGACAGCTGGCTGGCTTCGCGGGACACGCGGCCGTGGCGATGGAGCTGGCAGACCGGCGGCAGGAAGCGGAACAGGTCGCCCTGCTGCGTGAACGGGAGCGGATCCTCCACGACCTGCACGACATCGTCACCCAGCGGCTGTTCGCATCGGGTCTGGGCCTGCAGGGCGTCCAGCCGTTCGTGGAGCACCCTGAGGCCGCAGAGCGGCTGGCCCGGACCATGGACGATCTCGACACCACCATCAAGATCATCCGCTCCGTGATCTTCAGGCTGTATACGTCAGGAGAGAGCACGAAGGACCAAGACCGCGGTGCTGGGTGACCGCAGCCAGGCGCTGAGCAACGCCGCCCTGCACACCGCAGTGAGCACCGACGATGTCCGTTTTCGCCCCCCTGCTCGCGCCGGGCGGTGCGGCAGCCGGGGCCCTTCGGCCTCTGTCGCCTCTTGGGCACCGGCTGCTGGACTGTCTGTTGGGCCCCTTGCCCGGCGGCCAGGGTTTCCTCGCGGTTGGCCCGGGCCCGCGGATCTGGCAGGGGCTCGGCTCGGGCGGAGCACGTTTTCTCCTCCGCCCGAGCCATCGACAGTTGGTCGTGTATGGGTTTCCCCGGCGACGGGGTCAATCGCTTGTCGAAGCCTGGGGGTGGGAGACGTCGACCAGTCGGATGCCGGTGATCGGGTTGGGGTGGATGCGTACGACCTGGTCCATGTGCCGGTCCGACCATGGCTGCGCATCGCCTGGTAGCGCGCCACCTGCTCGGGGTCGGTGACGAGGTGGCAGTAGCCGGTGGCGACGACGCTCCAGCCAAGGGGGGTGGCGGGGGCGATGTCGTCGGCCTGGTAGGCGACGACGACGCCATTGAGGCTCACTGTTCAGGCTCCGAAGTCGGAGCCGCGGATCACGACGACTGGGCACGGGGCGTGCTGCACGCAGTGCTGGCCGACCGAGCCCAGTAGTGCCTCGCGGAATCCGCCGTGCCCTCGGTTGCCTACGACCAGCAACTGCGCTCCTGCGGCGGCATCGAGCAGGACGGCGGCCGGGTGTCCGTGGGTTGAGATGGGGCGGAGGTCGACCGGCCAGCCCGGGCCCGGGCCGAGGGCCTCGTCGATCGCCCGGTCGAGGTACTTGCGTACTTGCTTCTGGTGGTCAGCCGGATCCTTGTCTGTGGGCGGCGCCAAGCCATACCAGGCCGTCGGGAAGTCCCAGGCAATGATCGCGTCGACCACGCCACCGGTCAGCTTCGCCTGGCCGACCGCCCACCTCAGGGCTGCCTTCGACGGTTCGGAGCCGTCGACACCTACCACGATCCGCGGAGCGGACGTCGCTTCGTTGCTCATCACACACCTGCCTGGTCGCGCCTGGTTTTCCCTCTCCACCATCCCCGCGGCAGCAGCGGGCCGCCACCTCCGTCAGCGGATCTCGAGGGCAGAAGAGCAGATCCGCTGGCTTCCGCCGCGGAGTTCGAGTCACTCCATGGGACCAACGCCCCGAGCAATACACTGTCGGCCGGGCACATACTCAAAAGGGTGCGGTTCTTGTGAAGGGAAGGGCTGAGCTGGGGGAACGCTGATCGTGGGTGGGGCGGGTGGGGATCCTTCCGCCGTGGCGGTAAAGGGGGCGTCGACGGGCTCATTGCGCGAGGAGTTGGAGTCGCGGGAGGTAGCGGTTCGCGCCGCGTTGAGGAACTCGGGGCGGAATTCTCGGAGCTGACGGTGCGGTTGGAGGCCGAGCACGAGAAGCTGTCACGATTGGTGATCACGCGGGAGACCGTGGCCGAACTGGTGGCGGAGGCCGGTGTACGGGAGCTGGAGCCTGCTGGAGCAGTCGAGGGAGGCTGGGATCCGTGGCAGAGGGCCGCGCTTGCTGCGATCCGGTCCCCGATTCGCCAGGCGAGGCGAAGGCGCGGAGCATGGAAATGACCCGAAGCCGTCGTTCGCGGAGGTGAACCGCGATGAACCTGCCCGTACGCCACCGGCCCGGCCATCTGCTGGAGCGGCCGTTTCCGGCCCTGAGCTGGAGCGAACCGATCACCGCCGAATTCGACGAACTCTTCGAGCGGATGAACCAGTTCCTGGAGGCCGCCAGCGTCACCCCCGCGGTCGGCGCCTGGTCGCCCCTGGCCGACCTGCAGGAAACGGGCGACGCCTACGTGGTCGAGGCCGAGCTGCCCGGCGTCAAGCGCGAGGACATCGACGTCGAGATCAGCGAGCGGGAACTGTGCATCACCGGCGAGTACAAGGAACGCCAACGTGTAGGCGTGCTGCGTCGCAGCACCCGGCGCGCCGGGCGGTTCGAAAACCGGACGCTGCTGCCTTCCGATGTCAAGGCCGAAGAGATCACGGCGACGTTGGCCGACGGGGTGCTGACCGTCACCGTCCCCAAGGCCCAGGAGGCCAAGCCGCGGCACATCGAGATCACCCAGGCCTGAACCGCAGCAAGGCAAGGTGACGGTGCGGCTGGCGTCGCCCGCCCCGTCGTATGGGCGGCAAGGCCGTCACCGTCGTCATCCGGCCTGGTCCCGTACCGCCCCTCGGCAGTCGAGCCGTCGGGGACGGAACCCGTCGCCCCGCAACCTCTCCCAAAGTGCCCGGCTGGTCGGCGTGGTCCGCGCCCTGACGGTCGCGACAAATGGGGCAATTAGGGAAGTTTGGATACTCCTCCTGCGTTGTCGTGTCCGGGAAGCTGGTGACAGCGTCGGCCGATGGAGACGCGAGGAGAGGCGGCTGGAAATGACGTCGCAGGTGGCGGGGGGCCGCAGGCATCCGGACACGCCGCGTTCGGCTCCCGGCCGGCGCCGGGGCCTGATACTCGGTGCCGGCGGAAGCCTCGGCGCCGCGTGGACGATCGGCGCGCTGTGCGCGCTGGAGGACGCCTACGGATGGGATCCGCGCACTGCAGACGTAATCCTGGGCACCTCCGCGGGTGCCATCGTGGGCTCGATGCTGGCGCTCGGGGCGCGTCCGCGTGACCTGCACGACCACCAACGGGGCGAGGCGGTGCCGTCCGGCCCGTTCGACCAGGTCCACGTGGACTACGACACGTGGGTCGGCGGCGCGCTGCCGCACCTCCCCAGGCCGGGCATCGGGTCGGTCAAACTGCTGGGGAGCCTGGCCAGGCACCCGCACCGGAGGCCGTTCACGACCCTGCTCGCCGCCTGCGCACCGCCGGGGCGGGGAAGCCTCAGCGGCGTGCACGACCTGTTCCGTCAGCTTGGGATGACTGACCGCTGGTCCGCCAACCCGGCGCTGCGCGTGGTCGCGGTCGACCTCGACAGCGGTACGCGCGTGCTGTTCGGGGCACCAGACGCCCCACGCACCGACCTGGCCTCCGCAGTGACGGCTTCCTGTGCCCTGCCCGCCTGGTTCGAGCCCGTGCTGATCGACGGGCGACGGTACGTGGACGGTTGCGCTTGGTCGGACACCAACCTCGACCTGCTGGCCAGGGAGGAACTGGACGAGGTGTTCGTCCTGGCACCGACCTCCGCCCGCCGGATGGACCACCCACGCAGTATCCCCGCCAGAGTCGAGCGCCGACTGCGCAGAATCGCGACCCGGCGCCTGCTGCACGAAGCCCAACTCGTAGGGGAGGCAGGCACTCGGGTTCGGCTGATCGTTCCCGGGCCAAAGGATCTGGCAGCCATGGGCGCGAATTTGATGGACCCGCAACAGCGACTGACCGTCCTGGAGACCTCGCTGCAAACGACCGCCGCAGCCTTGCGCAGGCCCTGCCCGCGGCAGAGAGGCACCCCGGCCGAGCCAGGGCACGGCCGACGCGCGGGCTGACAGAGCGGAGTTCCACGCAGCCAGCCACCGCCAAAGACCGGGCCATGATCAGGCGGCTTTGAGCCCGCCAGGTCAACTGAGCTGCCCCGGGTTTCGTAGAGTCCGCGGGCTGTCCCGAGTTGGGAGCCAGCGCCTCGGCAAGCATGGCCGCGGATGTGGGAGGCTGCCCGGGCAGCCGGTCGGCATCGATCAGATCCAGCACTGCCTGTTCGTCCCCCGCCTCGTAAGACCGCACCGACAACTGCGACACCGAACCGGAACTCGTGCTCGCCACGGACTTCTTCCGCCCTTTCTTGAACCATTCTTTCCCCAGCCTGCTCCTGCCGGTCCGCACGCGCCACCACCACGAATGTCGTGTCGGTCGGCCGGCTCTCTTGCCCGTCACGACGGCGGAGCGGGGGTGTTGCATGGCCGAGTCGACTGGGGATTCGGGGGGCGGCGATGGAGGCGGGACGGAGCCCGACCGGAGCAGTTCCCGACGGTTGAGCGGAACGGCAAGCCGCGATACGAAGGCCGCTGGGTGGACACTGCAGGCCACGCTTGATGCTCGTCGGTTCCATGGGGAGCGTAGGCGTGGCAGAGCCTTCGCACCGAGATCAGGCTGCGGTGCGAAGGCTCCGAGGGCAAAACAGTCCCCGGTAGTGCTGCACGTGTCCTGGGGCTTCAGTCGTCACTGCCGCCTCGGTATCGCGCCGGCTTGCCGGGGGCCTAAACCACATCCTGTCCGAGTTCGCTCCGCAGACTAGACGTCCTCGTCTACTTTGTCACTCTTTCGGTGTTGTGGGCTATTAACCATGATGTGCGGGATATGTTGCGAGTCAATAGGTTTTAGGTAAATGTACGCGAGCAGGTCGCCCGGTTGACCTGGCGGGGCAGGGAGGCAGCTCCAGCCCCGGCCCGACCGCCAGTACTGCGGCCCGGGCGGTCGCACACGGCCACCACACGGTCGGCGACGGGCAGGGGCCAGGGAGTCGTCCAAGACGGCCAGCGGGACGTCACCTGTTCCTGCCGTGTCACCGGTATCTCAGAAGGCCCCGTGTTCTACGGCGCCGTCCTGGCCACCCAGTCCATCGCCACCCTCATCGCCGTCTACGGGGTCTTGATGACCCGCTCGGCTGGAGCTGGGCAGTGGCCGTCCGGGCGTACGCACTGGTCTGGTTCCTGATCAACGATCGCATCAAGCTCGCCGCCCACGGCTGACTCGACCGTCACCGCCGATCCACGCCCGCCGGCCCAGCCGCGAAGCCCCAACCGCCCTCGCCGACCTGACGCCGCAGCCGCCTGGCCGATGGTCCTGGAACCTTCGGCGGCTCGGCGTTGCCCGAACGGCACTGTGGCGGGTCTGGTCGGCCCCATCCTGATCCGGCCGTGGGCGACCAGACTGAGAGGGCTCGCACCCGCGATAGACAGAGTGGGAGGGCGCATGTCTGCCTTCGACCTGGTCGCTGGAGGAAGTGCGGTGCCTCTGTCCGGCGGCGACGTGGCGCTGGTTGCGGTGGTCGGAGCTGTGGCGCTGGGGGCGCTGACGGTGGCCGCGGTCCTGCTGCGTGGGGTACTGGGCAGGGCACCGAGCGGATGCAGACCATCGCCCGCGGCATCCAGGACGGGGCCGCGGCCTACCTGGGACGCCAGTTCCGCACGCTGGCGGTGTTCGTGATGGTGATCCCGTTCCTCCTGGTGCTCCTGCCCGTCGACACCACCGGGGTGCGCGTCGGGCGGTCGGTGTTCTTCGTGGTGGGCGCCTGCTTCTCGGTGACGGTGGGGTATCTGGGCATGTGGCTGGCGGTGCGGGGCAACGTGCGGGTGGCCGCCGCGGCCGGGGAGGGCAGCCAGAAGCGGGCGGTGCGGCTGGCCTTTCGCACCGGGGGCGTGACGGGGATGCTCATCGTGGGGCTGGGACTGCTGGGAGCGGTGGTGGTACTGGCCTTCCGCGACTGAGCGGCGGGCGTGCTGGAGGGCTTCGGATTCGGTGCCGTGCCCGCGATGTTCATGCGGGTCGGCGGGGCATCTACACCAAGGCCACCGACGTGGGCGCGGACCTGGTGGGCAAGGTGGAGCAGGGCATCCCGGAGGACGATCCGCGCAACGCGGCGGTGATCGCCGACAACGTCGGGGACAACGTGGGCAACTGCGCCGGGATGGCCGCCGATCTGTTCGAGCCGTACGCGGTCACCCTGGTGGCCTCGCTGGTACTGGGCCGGGCCGCGTTCGGCACCGAGGGTTTGGTGCTCCCGCTGCTGGTGCCGATGATCGGCGCGGTCACGGCGGTGATCGGCATCATGGTGGTGACCCCGCGTCTTGGCGACCGCTCGGCACTGAACGCGATCAACCAGGGCTTCTTCGTCTCCGCGGTCGTCCCGGCGGCTCTGGTGTTGGCTGCCGCGTTCGCCTACCTGCCCGGTCGGTTCGACCAGCTGTCGCATGTGAGCGTGGCCGGCGAGGGCGGACGGCGACCCACGGCTCGTGGCGAGCGCGGCGGTGGGGCTCGGGCTGGTGCTGGCCGGCGGCATCCAGCTGCTGACCGGCTACTTCACCGAGACTGGGCGGCGCCCGGTGCGGGACATCAGTGACAGCTCGCAGACCGGCGCGGCCACCGTGATCCTGTCCGGGGTGTCCAACGTGCTGGAGTCGGCGGTGTACTCGGCCCTGCTGATCTGCGCCGCCGTGTTCGGGGCCTTCCCGCTCGGGCTGGGCAACGTCACCCTGGCCCTGTTCGCGGTGTCGCTGGCCGGGACCGGGCTGCTGACGACGGTCGGGGTGATCGTGGTGATGGACTCCCACGGCCCGGCGACCGATACATACGTACCGAGATTTCCAGTTCGGCGTCGGTGACGGCGAGCCGACCGAGGCTGTGCTGATGTCGGCGCCGAGGAATGGCAGTTCCGGGGCGTACCGGATGTTGCGAGAGCGCCGGCTGCCTCGCGAGGCGGCGGGGCAGTCGACCACGCCACCCGCCTACCACCCGTCTCCTGGATGGCCCCTGCCCCCGGCAGGTCGGTCTTGGCCAGGAACCGCCATTCCCGGGCCGTCGCACGTCAGCCGTCCCGCCTGAAGACATTTCCGCAGGACATGATCACGAAAGGCGTGCACCACCACCAGCGAAGAATCCGCTGGTGAGCCCCCTGCGCCTGGCAGCCGACCACAGCCACTCAGCGCCTCTTCAGCGGCTCATCGGTCCGACTGCTCGTCGCGCCGTCCCCGTACACGAGGCGAACCAGCACGCGACCTCACACCACCCTGACCAGCGGCGACACGCCTAACACCCTAAAAGGGTGCGGATTCGACCCGGATTCGACCCGAGGGCCCCAGACTCCAAAACGATCAGTAGTTGACCTGCAGTGATGCTGACTCTTGCCGCTGTACCGAGCATCCATCGACAAACGGGTATCACATTTGCAATTAAGTGGACATGTTTGGGCGATTAACGCTACGCGGTGAGTAGTCGCACTCGCCGTCACCCTCTCCGGCTAACCCAAGCGCGACCGAACAGCAGCACCACCCGGGCCACCTACTCTGGCGACTAGGGGCTGACAGAACAGGGCTCTGACCAGCCTCTTTACAGAAGTCCTTCCGCCTGGCAGAAGCCGCCTTGCCGAGCCGATACAAGTCTCACGACCCTGATTGCAACCACGGCACGCGGGGCGACGGCGCCCCGCCGACAGGGACGGGAACTGCCATGCCGCACATCACCGCATTCGCCAGGAACCAGTGGTTCTTGGCACAAGCGGTCAGTTCGTCAGAGCGGCTGGACGTATAGCCTCCGGCCCGAAGCGCCGGCGGGCACGGTCTGCGGCGGCTTCAGCCGCGCGGGCGCGGGCATCGCCGGGGTCCAGAGAGAGCTGGCGATAGGCCCCGCCAGTTGGCAGCAGGGTCTGCGCGGATCATGAAGGCGCGTACCTCGCTGCAATCCGAGACCGGCTCGCAGGCTCAGCGCAGCCGTGGCGAGGGCGGGCGAGTGGTTCGTGGGCTCCAGCAGGGTGCTGGTACGCGTGGTGGAGCTGCGGTCGGCGTACCGCACTGTGAGGGAGAGTCGGCTCGCGATCTGGCTTTCGCCGCGCAGGCGCTCGCCGATCTGGTCGGCAAGTTCCAGAACTGCACGATGATGCCGTGCCGGGTCGAGGCAGTCCCGCTCCAGCACGACGTCGGCAATCAGATGCGCTGCCGGTTCCGCGGAGACGACCGGACGGGGATCGTGGCCGCACGCTCGACCAACAGCCGCGCTTGATGAGCCGCTGCAAGGGGCGAAGTGAGCGCCGCCGAAACAGACGGCCCCCTGCCACCTCCCCAACCAGGGAGCAGTTGGGGGAAAATACAACCATGACGCTTCCCGCCCCGCGCATTCAGCGACTCACGGTGAACGGCAACGGCTTGCAGTACGAACGACGCGTTCCGTAACGGGTCGAGTCTCAGGTCGGTCGCTCAGCTCTAGGGGTTTCACGTCAGCGTCAGATCGATCGACCGCCCGCTGACACCGATCGCCTTTCGGTGCAGCTCCCAGCACAGATCGCCTGAGGCAAGGACCACGCTCCAGGAGACGAGAGATGCCGCCAACCGGTCGAGAACTGGGAACAAAGCCGCAGGAACGAGTCCACACTCACGCGCGATTCGGTCCGTCTCAGCACATCCGCGACCGGACGAAAGGTCCGTATGCGCCTCAAGGCAGAGGACTGCCAGCCGCAGAGCGTGGTCACCAGCGCCCGCACAATCACCCCTCGTCGCACGCAGCGCCCAGTCAGCAGCGCTCCTGCGGTCTGGGCGTGCGGGACTCTGAGCAAACAACCCGCCGTCGAGGATCTGGGCGACCACCACCCTGTCGGCAAGGCCCGAGGCAGCTGGCGTTCGGCAGAGCCACCGTGCCTGCTCCAGCTCACGCCACGGGCGCGAATCGCGCCCGAGGCGAAGACTGCGCAGAACCCCAGTCGGCACCCGGACCTCCCCTCGGGAGTCCATACGCAGTGCACACTGCACGGCGAGCAGCCGGGCTGCAGCCCCGCTGTAGTCCGGCAGGGCTGAGGCCAGGTAGCTGAGCATCTCCCGCACCCGAACCTGGTCGCCCGGCCCTTTGGGTCGTCGCCTGCGACGCCGCGAGGCGCTGCCCGACGGTGTCACGACCGCACGCAGGAAGGTTTCCGGAACCACGGCGGCCTGCGCCGTCACCGATGCACAAGCCGCGCAGGCATCGGCAAGTCGCCAGAGTCGTCCGCCCCGCTCTTGAGCGAGAAGCAGACGAATAGGACCAGCACAGCCGCGGTGGCGAGGGTGCCAGCGACAGCCTCGCTCATGACACTGACAGGTGCGCATGTACGACGGCAGAACGTCGCGCCGGGCATGTCCGGCCAGATGCTCGAGCGCCGCGGTGCGCGCGGATACGGCAGCGAGCAGCACGCCCCGATGGTCGCACTGCTGACACACGAGCTGCGGCCCGCCAGAGCCGGGCTGCAGCTCCACAGTCCAGGCCCGCCGCACTGTTGGGCATGTTGTGCGGAGCCTCATAAGGCGCGCGCTCCTCTCCATCCCATCCCGCACCGTTGTCCGCTCAGGAGAGAGCGACGGCCGCACACGGTAGTGCAGACCTCTGCCCCCTTGCCCGCGCCACCACCTGGGGAAATAGGGCAGAGGTCTGCACTGACAGGGCAGGGGTCTGCACCTTCGGATGGTCAGGTGACGATCTTTCCGCCCGACCCGGACTTCGAGGCACTCCGCCTGGAGCTCGCGCGCCTGCGGGCGGCCCGAGGGTGGAGCTATGACGAGCTCGCCGCCCGTAGTGGCCTCGCCAGACGGACTCTCATCGAGATTGAGCAGGGCCGCACGATCGGGACGGTGAAAACCTGGCACGCTCTCGCACACGCCCTGAGCACCCCGCTCGACGAGCTCTTCGCCGCGTTGTGCAACGGGCACGAGCACCCCTAAAAGGCCGACGGCTGACAGCTCTCGGGAGGGCAATCGCCAACCGCCCGATCCGGTGACCCGACACGAACATGCGATCGCATTTTCGAAAGTCAGTCTCACCGGATGCGGCAGTCCGGGGGACACCTGCGGTAGCGACGCCACTGGAACGGCGCGTTGGCTGGCAGGTTCGCCCGCATGCGCTCCAGACCCCCTTCTCCACGTCGTTGGGATGGCAGTCTCGCCCATGTCCGCGTGAGGCGTTCCCTACGCGTAAGCGGCAACAGCGCCAGTCGTCTGTTGCGATGCGGTCAGAGTGACCTCTGCCGTGATTGCGGCAACCGCATCGAGTGGTACCACCGCACCAACGAGCGGCCCGTCCGCCTGCATCCTCACGAGCTGCCTGCGGCGAAGGTGCCTGCTACTTGCCATTGGCACGTCAGTTCAGGTGTCGCTCATCCGGCGGGCGACGGCAGTGGCTGGTGCCGCCTGCCTCACGCCATGCTGTGTCCTGCCCGCGACGGCCTTCCCGCAGTGCCCCAGTTGGCAGGACTGCGCCGCGCTCTGGCGGTCAACACCCGCCGCCTGATCGACAGCGGCGCATTCGTTCCCCCTTCTGCCACATCGAAGACGGAACCCTTGCCGACAACTACCTGCCGTCCGGCCCGTCCTGTCGTACAGCTCCTGTACGTCCGTTACCTCGCCAACCGTCCGGTGAACGAGATCCAGTGCGTCGCCCAGACCCGACGCCGTCACCGCTGCGCAAGTCCGCTGCTCACGTCTGTGACTCAGGCAGGCGTCTGGACTCTCGTGCCCACCGTCGCGACGCACGGCCAGCTTCCTTTGTCTGGCGCGGTCATGGCTGTCTACGCACTCACAGGTCTGCCCTATGCCGAGCAACTGCGCTGGAGGGCCCAGCACTGTCCCGAGCATGCCGCCATCCCCACGGTCGCCGACGTGGCGGTGACCGAGTGGGAGCCCTTCGACCCGCTCCTCCACCACGAGCACATCCACATCCGGCTCCCGACACTCACCCGACGCCAAGGGCCTGTCGACCCGAGCGGGAAGCCGACGCAACCGTGACCGCACACCACGCGATTGAGATCACCTTGACCCGGCCTGCCACCAATTCTGAGCTGCATCGTGCGCGTCGTGTTGCCGCTCTGGCCAGCAGCACCGACCGCACCCGACTGCTGACTGTGCAACGCGCAAAGACTCCGGGGCGTGCGCTGCAAACACTTCGGCGCCGACTCGACGGCCTACTGCCCATCGATGTCCTGACCACCCATTATCCGGACCGACAGGGCTGTGTCCTGCTGAACTTCGCTCTCAGCCACGCCGCCCGAACTACCATCCGCCAGGCTGCGGCAGCCTGTGGTCAACGGCCTCGGGACTTCCTGCGGCAGACCGTGATCGATGCCGTTGCCCGGCACAAGGAGGATCGGGCCCGCCGATTGACGACCCAGATGGAAGAGCTGCTGACTCAGCACACACCGGAAGAGCTACTGCTCTGCGCAGCCGACTCTCTCCTCAGCCCTCACAACCGCCGGCCAGGAGGCAAGCCCTCCTCCGCCCCCCTTTGAGGAGCCTTCGTGCCCACCCCCACCGACGAGCAGATCCAAGCCTCCGACACCTTTCGAGCAGGGCGCCACCTCGTCCTGCAAGCGGGAGCCGGTACCGGCAAGACCACCACCCTCGCGATGCTCGCTGCCAGCACCAAACAACGCGGTCGTTACCTCGCCTTCAACAAGGACATCGCTCGCGATGCCGCCAATCGTTTTCCTCGCACCGTGATCTGCAAGACGGCCCATGCGACCGCGTACGCAGCACTGGGCCACCGTTATGCCGGCCGACTCAACGGCCCTCGCCAGCCTGCCTGGAAGACGGGCCAGGCCCTCGGTATCACCCGGCCCATCCGCATCGGCGATCACGAGATCAGCCACAAGACCCTCTCTCACACGGTGCTACGCGCCGTGACTCGCTTCTGCTACTCCGCCGACCGCACTCTGGCCCGCCAGCATGTGCCGCGTCTTCGCCGCCTGGCAAAAAGCACCGAGCGCGCCCAACTTGCTGACGTGGTCCTGCCGTTCGCGGCCAAGGCCTGGGCCGACCTGCAGAACCCAGACCAGGGCATGGTCCGCTTCGAACACGACCACTATTTGAAGATGTGGGCCCTGACCCAGCCCAAGATCGAAACAGACTTCCTCTTCCTCGATGAAGCCCAGGACACCAACCCCGTTCTGGAACAGGTCTTCACCGCCCAACGCGACCACGCCCAACTCGTCATGGTCGGCGACTCGGCCCAAGCCATCTACGGCTGGCGCGGCGCCTGCGACGTGATGGCCGACTTCGACGCCGACGCGCTTACCCTGACCCGTTCCTTCCGCTTCGGCCCTCTCCTCGCCGAACAGGCCAACCGCTGGCTCGAACTCGCCGAGTCGCCCATCCGCCTGACCGGAAGCGACACGATCCCCACCGAGATTGGAGACGTCTCACACCCGGACGCGGTGCTGTGCCGCACCAACATCGGTGCCATGGCCGAAGTCATGCAGCTTCTCTCCGAAGGCCGCCGCGTCGCCCTGGCACGCGGCGGGCACACTCTCGCCTCACTGGCGCTGGCAGCTCGCGACCTCAAAGAAGGCCGCCGCACCACCCATCCCGAACTCGTTCTCTTCGCCTCCTGGGGCGACGTACAGGATTACGCGACCTACGACCCGGCCGGCGGCGACCTCCAGCCCTTCGTCGACCTCGTCGACACGCACGGCCCCGACGCCATCCTGGCCGCAGTCGACGAGCTCACCGATGAGGAGCACGCCGACGTGACCGTGTCCACGGCTCACAAGGCCAAGGGGCGTGAATGGTCGACCGTCCGGATCGGGGACGACTTCCCACCTCCCAAGGACACCGATCAAAGTGACGCCGAGGGCCGCCCAATCCCGGAAGCTGTCAACGACACCGACGCCCGCCTCGCATACGTTGCGGTTACGCGTGCGCGCCGCAGGCTTGACCTCGGCGGTCTGTCATGGATCGACGACCATCGAGCTCGACGACTGATTGCCAGCGAGGTATAGCGATCGAATACGGCCCTCACTCTTAACAGCCCCTTGCTGGACTGGTCGACACAGGATCAGATGCCCCTTCCGCTCGCCCTGTGCTCCTCGTCGCGGTGAGTGAGCACGATGCGTGCAGCTGCGGACTTGTCCACCTCGGCAGCATGGCTGAACAGGTTCATGAGCGCCGTTCCTGCCCAAGGATGACCCATTTGCTGAATTAGCACCTCGTAGTAGCGAGCCAGCGCGGCCATCAGTGGACCGTCACCGCTATCAACCTCCGCGGCTCCGTTGTGCAGACCGGCCAGTAGGAAGGGCAGTGATGAGTCGGAGACCCAAGGCTGCGTCAGGGCTTGGACGGAGAGTTTCTGCAGGTTGCTAGACCTGTGGGAAGGCAGCGTTGCCCGCCAGAGGCCCGCGTAAGCAGCTGCCAGCCAGGCCGAAGCATGGTCCGGTTCAGAATCGATGACCTGTGCAACTGCATCGAGGACCAACCGCACCACGCCCCGCGGATCGCTCCAGGCCGTCGGTCGTGCGATCGCGGCAGCAACCCCTCGTGCGTGCCAGCCGTCGGCTTGCGCTGCGAAACCGTACAGTTCGCTGGAGAAGGGGATGTCCATGTAGAAATGCCGCAGGAGTTCGGCTCTCAGGGCCATTGCCTCCTGTGGTGTCATGGTCTGCTGGCGTTGGCACGCGTCGATCAGGGCGAGCGTTCCGAATGCGGGTACACCCGCCGACCGGGCAAACGTGCGCAGAGCTCGGTCGTCGCACCACAACACCAGGCCGTGCTCCTTGGCATGATCCAGGGCCGTGAGCCATGCCTCCGTGCCGCGGCCGGCACGCAGCCCCGGCAGTGCACGCAGCTCTGGTCGAGCCACTCGGGGCAGTGAGCGCACGATGTCGGCGGCACGCTCAAGGGTGCGACGCAAGGCACGCACCTGCCCGTCCGGAACAACGTGAAGAGTCGGCCGCGATTCGTCCTCGTTCCAGACCAGCGTGACATCGGACCGCAGGGCGAAAGAATCGACGGCGTGGAAAACGTCGCCGACGATCTGGTCGGTTGTCACGATGCTCTGGCAGGAGCCGATGAGCCGTTCGGCGGCGCCCGGCTCCAACAGGGCGAGAGACACCGCCGCGCTCGTATC
The DNA here is from genome assembly GCA_001550305.1 of Streptomyces diastatochromogenes. Taxonomy (GTDB): domain Bacteria; phylum Actinomycetota; class Actinomycetes; order Streptomycetales; family Streptomycetaceae; genus Streptomyces; species Streptomyces mirabilis_D. Next base: position 13,107 of record LRTP01000221.1, on the reverse strand, counting down.
CACGACCACCCGCCGGGTCAGCGCGACCTGGATTGCGCCTGCTTCCACAGTGATTGCGGACGGGTCGGAGGCGAACAGGCCAGGACGCTCTGCAGTGAGCCGCACACACACCTCGGCGTATGACCTGCCACTCATCAGGGTCAGTATCCCTATGGGCAATTGGCCCTGATTGATCCGCTCTCGTAATTCCCGACGGTCCTCGTCCTCGTGCTCGCGGCGCAGGCTCTCGCCGAGCTCTTCGAGTGCCGCTTGTGGATCGGTGGCATCGAGGGCGCGGAAGTAGACGCTGTCCGGGAAGCGCTCCAGGTAGTCCGAGCTCGCTTCATGCAGTAGCTCGGCCGCCTCTGCAGTCATGGGCTGTGTCGTGGTGGTGCGCCAGAGAAGAACTCCCAGGAAAGTCCCCAGCAGTTCTTCATCCTGTGGCCAGTTCTGCATCAGCTCCAGCGCACGCCCGACGAACTGCGGGTCAGCAGAGCGACGTGCACCAAGTTGAACCCACAGGAGCGCTTCGTCCCGGCGCCGTGGTAGAGCCGCGTCTCCAAGTTCGGTCAGCGTCCGCCACGCTTCGTCTGGCCGTGCCCGTGTGACGTAGCACCTCACCAGAGCCCAGCGCGCGTCAAGATTGTGCGGATCCAGTCTCAGGAGCGCGATGGCCGCATCCGTGGCCCGCTCCCAGTTCCCTGCGGCGGATTCCGTCTCAACGAGCAGCTCATACATCGCGCCCTGTGCTGCCCAGTCCGGGCCGGCGATCCGCAGCGCGCTCTCAGCGCACTCTTTAGCCTTCTCGTAGTCCCTGGCTTGTTGGTAGGTACGGGCTGCCATTGTCATCAGTTGCGCATCGCGCCATTGTGTTGCGGCTTCCTGCAGAGTGGCCGCGGCCCTTTCGCGGTCATCGAGTTGTTGATAGCGCTGCGCCAGTTTCAGGGCGATGATCGGAGTCTGGTTCGCGTTGGCGCGCAGGACCGACAGATCGCCGCCCGCTGTGCCGCTGACGGCGCGGGCGAACTTCTCGAGATCCGCTACTGCCTCGGGATAGTCGTCCTTCAAGTGAGCGATCTCCGGCAGGTTCCGCCCAGACTCCGCCAGCCCCATGGCCGCCATGAGCTGTTCGGGCCCTGGCTCCGCCGCATCCCATGCGCGTTGCCAGGCTTCGGCTACCCGTTCGTCCTCGCTGTCACTATCGGCACGGCGTTCTTCGAGCACAGCCAGCACCTGCGCTTTGGCGAACGGGCTTGTCACTACGCTCAAGAGTTCGCGCGCGCGGTGTTCGCGGCCCGTCAGCGCCGCGATCAGGGCACTTTCCTCCTGAACTCGAGGATCCTCCGCTTCTTGCGCATCGGCGTCTCCGTCTGGGCCCAGCTGCGAGAGAGCCCAGGCGGTCGACAGATCCTGGCTGAACACTGCGGCCTGCATTCCCAGGACTACCGCCGCCGCGCTGTCACCGAACCATTCCCGACGTGCGTTACGCGCCCGTAGCGCGACGGCCAGGGCTTCCTGGGCGTCGGCGAGCTTACTGCGTGTAGCGCGGCGCGTGGCCCGCTGCAGAAGAGCCTGTGCCAGCGCCAGCCCAAGCTGAGGAAAGCGTGCGACATCCGCTTTACGCAGAACTGGCAGGGCCTGATCGGTCAGGTCCTGCCCTACGAGGGCGTCCGTTCTCAGGAGAAGCTGCAGAGCCTGCGCGCTGTCATCAGGAGCTGTCCACTGGCTGAGGTGGTTCAGGACTGCGGGCCGGTCGCCGTCCAGAGCAGATTGGAAGGCGCGGACCAGCGGCGAGTCGAGGTCTTGATGGGCGGCCAGGTACGAGCGGGCGCTGCCCTCGGGCATTGTCTCTGCCTGCAGAGCAGCCCGTACGACCAGGAGGTCACGAGGATATCCGCCATCGTGTACCGCCCGGTCATAGAACGAGAACGATGCGGTGCAAGCATCGTATGTCGACGCCAGTTGGGCTAGCCAAGGAAATGCGTGGACGGGGGCGCTGGCTAGCCATTGTGGCTCGTGCTTGGTCCATTGCTCCAATATCTTCTTGCGTGCAGTCCTACCTGTCGGGAGTTGATTAACGACCACCTCCACGTCAGGCCAGCGATCACGCAACTGACGTGCTTCTTCTTGGGATACAGGTGGCAGGGTGGCTAGCGCCTGATCGAAGCCGGACCGGCCCGCCCCCAGCGTTGCGCCCCCGTCGGTCACGTACTGCTTCTCGATGTACGTGACCGTATTGTTATCACCGATCGCGGAACCTGTGATTGCTCCGCCAGCGACAACCGCACCGGGACCGGCGGACACCGTCCGCGCAACTTCGACGGGAACTGCCTCACCCTCTGGGGCGTCGGTCTGGCCCTTGCGGCGAATCCAGGAAAACGGCTTCACCGTTCGCTACCTTCACCAAGGGCACTGTCCGTGATGTCGCCGCCGGCCGCGATCCCGTCTCTACCAGCTCGCACGTCATCTGTGTTCCGCCTCGCTGCGGTATGACTGGATGTGGTGTGGGGACCAGTCACCTTGGAGTTGTTCCCGATCGCGGAGCCGGTGATGTTGCCGCCGGCCACGACCGATCCGCGGCCGCCACGCACACGACGCCCGCCTGTAGACCCGCCACCTGCGCCGCGGAACAGAGCAATCACAGACACGAGCAAGCCGACGAGAGTGCCGACCGCACCCATCACCCCCACGGTCCGCTCTGTCGTGTCGGGGTCCGCGAGAACAGCGACCAGGGCCAGCCCGACGGTCGCCAGGCCGGTCAACGCAGCCGTCACCGATATCCACACGCGCGCTGTCCCCGTCATAGCCACCAGCTCACCGATCTTTCGCCAACGCCCGTCCTGTCCAGAAGGACAGAGAGTGCCCTCATCGGCCCTCTGATGTGACCGTAGCGGCAAGTTGCTAGATCAAATACCCGAACCAAGTTGCAGCTGAGGAAGCGGCGGTCTGCGCGCTAAATGGGACGCGAGCGGCGGATGGCGAGCCGCTGGGCGACAGAGGAGCGTCATCCGCTTTGCTGCGCTCTCTGAACAAGTATTACAATTGGATCTCCCTCACGACGTGGACGGCGAGACCGGTGAGTTACCTCGACTCTCCAACAGCGGCTTACCGCCAGGAGCCACTACTTCTCCCACAAAAACGCATGATGCGGGCGATTACAGCCAGACCGCCCTTGGCACCCGCAGACTGCCGGTCTCACGCAGCGTGACGATCTTGCGTGCCCTTCACTGGTTGCGCATTTGCCTAGGACAACCGGTCCGGAACCGTTGCGCACGTCTGCTGGAACCGCAGGTCACAACTCCGGCGTTGCGCACGAAATCGCGCACCCTACAGCGGCGGCCTCTCCCGGTCGGCATCCAGGTGCCCTCCACTCCCACCGTGCCCCGGCGGTCTTCCGACCGTCGGGGCACGGTGGGTCGCGCGCCTTACGCGCGGAGCTCCTTGCTGATGCGGTCCAGCATGAACGCGGAGGATTCCCTGGCGCGTTCCTCCCAGGCGAAGACGCACGCGGTGGCGACGCCGTCGAAGTTCAGTTCCCGGAGTGTGCCGAAGAAGGCGTCCCAGTCGACCTCGCCCTGGCCGATGTCGAGGTGTTGGTGGATGCGGGCCGTGGTGCCGGGCGGGTTGAGGATGTAGCGCAGGCCGGAGGAGCCCTTGTGGTTGAAGGAGTCGGCGATGTGCACATGGTGGAGCTTGTCGCCGGCGTAGCGCATCATCGCCGCGATGTCCGCGCCGACGTCCGAGGCTCCCGAGAGGTGGAAGGAGTGCGGGGCGCAGTAGAGGTAGTTCACCCAGGGCTTGTTGATCGCGCGGACGAGATCGACCGCAGGGGCGTTCTCCTCGCAGAAGTCGTCCGGGTGTGCCTCCAGGTTGAGGGCGATGCCCTCGCGTTCGAAGACAGGGAGCAGTTCCTCCATGGAGCGCCAGAACGCGGCCTCGCTCTCGGCGGCCCGGTCGGGGCGCCCGTTGAACTCCGAGTTCATCAACGGGCATTCGAGCTCCGCGGTGATCTCGATCATCCGCCTCCAGTAGCGGACGGCGGCCTGCCGTTCGGTCTCGTCCGGCGAGGACCACTTGTAGAGCGGGAGTACGGAGGAGAGCTGGACGCCGTGCCTGCGCAGTGAGTTCTTCAGGTCGGCCACACGCTCGTCGTCCGCCCGTGGGTGCAGGAAGAACGGCATGAAGTCGTCGCGCGGGGACAACTCGAGGTACTGGTAGCCGAGTTCGGCGACCGTGCGGACCATCTCGTCGAGCGGCAGGGCGCGGAACATGTAGGGGTCGAGGGCGATCTTCATGCGGCGCCTCCGTAAAGGGCGGGGCGGGGCTTCATGTCCACGGTGACGACGGTGCCGCCGGACTCCAGGGAGCGGACGGCGGCGTCGGTGATGACGGTGGCGGCGTAGCCGTCCCAGGCGGAGGGGCCGGTGGGCTCGCTGCCGGTCGCGACGGCGGCGATCCACTCGCGGAACTCGGTGTCGAAGGCGTCGGCGAAACGCCCTTTCCAGTCCTGCGGTACGGCGGTCTCGTGGTGTCCGGCGGTGCGGACCCCGACGGCGGCAGGGTCGGGCAGCCGGACCAGGCCCTCCTCGCCGACGGTCTCGCACTGGATGTCGTAGCCGTACTGGCAGTTGACGAAGACCTCCAGGTCGACGCGGACCCCGTTCGCGGTCTCGAAGAGCATGATCTGCGGGTCCTTGAGGTGCGCGAACCGCTTGCCGGTGGCGCGTGGGGTGATCACCTGGGCGGAGACGATCTCGTCGTCGAGCAGCCAGCGCAGGACGTCGATCTCGTGCACGGCCGTGTCCTGCGCGGCCATCACCGAGGTGTACGACTCCGGCACGGTCGGGTTGCGGTGGGCGCAGTGCACGATCAGCGGGGCGCCGATCGATCCGGAGGCGAGGACCTCCTTCATCTGGCGGTAGCCGACATCGAAGCGGCGCATGAAACCGACCTGGACGAGCCGACGGCCGTGGGCGCGCTCGGCCTCGACGATACGCAGACAGTCCTCGGCGGTCGTGGCGAGGGGCTTCTCGCAGAACACCGGCTTACCGGCCGTGACGGCGTTCAGGACGTGCTCGGCATGGGTGGGGCCCCAGGAGGTGACGAGGACGGCGTCCACCTCTGGGGAGGCGATCAGGTCGGCACCGGTCGGCAGCGCGCCTGCGCCGACGCGGGCGGCCACCTCGGTGGCGCGGACATGGTCGATGTCGGTCACCGCGCTCACGCGTGCGCCGGTGACGGCCTCGGTGAGTCGTCGTATGTGGTCCTGGCCGATCATTCCGGCACCGATGACACCTACACGTACGGTCATGATCGTTTCCTTCGAGAGAGGAGTCAGGAGCGGAGTCAGGAGAGAAGTCGGAAGAGCGGTCAGGAGAAGCGCGTCCGGAGTTCGGCTTCGAGGGTTTCGAGGGTGCGGCCCCTGGTCTCGGGGACGTAGCGCTTGACGAAGGTGAGCGAGAGGACGCCCGCCGCCACGAAGAGGAAGATGGTGTTGGAGATCCCGATCCCGTCGACCAGGGACGGGAAGACCAATCCGATCGCGAAGTTGGTCAGCCACAGCACCACGGCCGCGACGCCCATCCCGAAGCCGCGCATCCGCATCGGGAAGATCTCCGACAGCATCAGCCAGGTCACCGGCGAGATCGCGCCCTGCTGGAAGGCGAGGAAGGTGACGGTCATCGCCAGCACGGCGAACGCCCGGCCCGTGCCTTCCGGCAACGCCAGCGAGAACACGCCGATCAGCAGCAGGGCGGTGGTCGTTCCGATCTGACCGCTCATCAGCATGGGCCGACGGTCGACGCGGCCCAGGAGCCAGATGCCGACGAAGGTGGCCAGCACCGAGATCACGCCGTTGGCGATGTTCGCCGTCAGGGCGCTGTCCGCGGTGAATCCGGCGTCGGTGAGGATCTGAGTGCCGTAGTACATGATCGTGTTGACGCCGGTGATCTGCTGCACGATCGCGATGCCGAAGCCGATGAACATCAGTCGGCGCACCCAGGGGGTGGCCTTCATGTCGCGCCAGCCGCCGAGCTTCTCCTGCTCGTCCTTGACGGCGAGCGCGGACACCTCGCTCAGTTCGGCCCGGGCCCGGGCCTCGGACCTGACCTGCTTGAGCACCTCGAAGGCCTCGTTGAAGCGGCTCTGGGAAGCCAGCCAGCGCGGGCTGTCCGGCATGACCAGCATACCGAACCAGAGCACGACGGCCGGGACCGTGGCGATCATGAGCATCCAGCGCCAGACACCGCCGGACCCACCACCCACGTCGGCGATGACCGCGTTGGAGGTGAAGGCGAGCAACTGGCCGCTGACGACCATGAGTTCGTTACGGGTGACCAGTGCGCCGCGTCGCTCCGCCGGCGAGATCTCCGCGAGGTAGACGGGCACGGTCACCGACGCGCCGCCGACCGCGAGGCCGAGTACGAACCGAGCGACCACCATGACCGCGGTGGTCGGGGCCAGCGTGCAGCCGAGCGCGCCGACGAAGAACAGCACCGCCAGTGTCAGGATGCCGCGCCGCCTGCCGCGCGCGTCCGAGAGCCTGCCGCCGGCCACGGCCCCGAGTGCGGCGCCGAGCAGCAGCGAGCTGGTGACCATGCCCTCGGTGACCGGGGTCAGTCCCAGGTCATCGGTCATGTAGGGCAGAGCACCGTTGATGACGCCGGTGTCGTAGCCGAAGAGGAGCCCGCCGAAGGTCGCGATGAGGCTGATGCCCCGGAGCCGTCGTCGTACCGCGACCGGTGTGTCGTCGACGATCCGGGGCGGAGTGGTGGTTGCCGTTGCCGTGCCGTCCCTGACGTCCATGGCCGCCGCCTACCGGGTGGTCTTCGGGCGCCGGGTTCCGGAGAGGCCGCAGCCGTCCAGGTGTTGCCGTGTGCGTACGGCGATGGGCAGCGGCACATCGGGAGCGCACGGATACAGGTCCTGCTCGACGATCACGAACAACTCGGCTTCAAGTCCCGCGAGTTCGGCCACCACGTCGGCCGGGCTCGGCACGCCCTCCGGCGGGGACACGCACACCCCGCGCCGTACGGCCTCGCCGAACGAGAGGTTCTCCGTGGCGACTTGGGCGAGGACCGCCGGGTCCATCTGCTTGATGTGCACGTAGCCGACGCGCTCGCCGAAGCGGCGGATCAGGTCCAGGTTGTCCCCGCCGCCGTATGCCACATGGCCGGTGTCCAGGCAGAGGTTGGTGTACCGGCTGTCGGACTCGCCCAGCAGCCGCTCGATCTCGGGCTGGGTCTGGATGTGACTGTCGGCGTGCGGGTGGATCACGAGCCGTAGGTCGTACTCGTCGAGCAGGAGTCGGCCGAGCCGGTCGGCGGCGCGGCCGAAGCCCGCCCACTGCACGGCGGTCAGCTCGGGCGACTCGGTGAACTCGCCGGTCTTCTCGTCCCGGTACATGGGCGGGATCAGGACCAGATGGTGGGCGCCCGCCGCGGCGGTCAGCGCGGCCACCTGCCGTACGTGCGCGAGCATCTCGTCCCAGGCTTCCGGTCGGTGCAGCGCACCGAAGGCGGTGCCGCCGGAGAGCTGGAGCCCACGGGCGTCGAGTTCGGCCTTCAACCGCTGCGGGTCGGTGGGGAGATAGCCGTACGGTCCGAGCTCCAGCCACGCGTAGCCGGCCTGCGCGAGTTCGTCGAGGAAGCGGGTGTACGGGACCTGGTGCTCGTCCTCGGGGAACCAGACGCCCCAGGAGTCGGGGGCGGAGCCCAGGCAGAGGTTGCCCGCGGTGGTGCGGAGCGGGGATGGCGCCGGTGCCATGGCGTGTCCTTGGGGGAGGGGGCGGGGGATTTTCGGCGGTCTTCCGGTGGGTTCTCTCGCGCGCTCTACTAGCGCGCTCTAGTGCGAGTACGATGGCCCCTGTCCAAATGTCATGTCAATAGCTTGTTGCTGGGAGATTTCGCGACTGCCCGTAGGGTGGGCGCCGTCGAAGGGTGGGTACGCAGGTGGACGCATCGGGCAAGCAGCGGCCCACGATGGCGGACGTCGCTGAGAAGGCCGGTGTCTCCCGTGCGCTGGTCTCGATCATCTTCCGGAATCAGCCCGGCGCGAGTCAGGAGACCCGCGAGCGGGTGCTGCGTGTCGCCGACGAGATCGGCTACCGCTTGGACAGCGCGGCCCGGCTCCTGGCCCGCGGCCGCAGTCGCACGCTCGGCGTGATGTTCACCGTCCACCAGACCTTCCACTCGGACCTGATCGAGGGCATCTACCCCGAGGCCGAACGGCTCGGCTACGACGTCGTCCTCTCCGCGAGCTCCCAGGGCCGCAGTGAGGCCAAGGCGGTGGAGGCTCTGCTCAGTCACCGTTGCGAGGCGCTGATCCTGCTCGGTCCCGAGGCGGAGCCCGCGTACCTGGAGGAACTCGGTCACCGCACGGCGACCGTCTCGGTCAGCCGCCGGGTTCCCCGCGCCCGCGTCGACTTCGTGCACAGCGCCGAGGCGAAGGGCATTCGGCAGGCCATGGACCATCTGGTCGAACAGGGCCACCGGCGCATCGTGCACATCGACGGCGGCCGGGGCCCCGGCTCGGCCGAACGCCGTCGCGCCTACCGGGCCGCGATGCGCCACTACGGCTTGGAGCCCGAGACACGGGTGATCCCCGGCGACCACACCGAGCGGTCGGGCATCGAGACCGGCCGCGTGCTCCTGGCGGAGCGCGACAGCGGGCTACCGCTGCCGACAGCGGTCCTCGCGGGCAACGACCGTTGCGCGATGGGCCTGTTGATGGCGCTGGCGCGGGCAGGCGTCGATGTTCCACGCGACATGTCCGTCATCGGCTACGACGACAGCCATCTCTCCCACCTGATGCCGATCGGCCTGACGACCGTTCGCCAGGATGCGGTCCTGATGGCCGAGCACGCGGTGCGGTTCGCCGTGCAACGGCTGGAGGACGAGGGCCTGGAGCCTCGAGAGGCGGTGCTGGACCCCAAGCTCGTGGTGCGCGGTACGAGCGGGCCGGTTCCGTCGGACGGCCCTGAGGGGTAGGCGGCGTCTGCCGTGCGCGGACCCGGTGCATGTCGTCGCTTTTGCGTACGCGACGGTGCCTCCCTCGCCGCCGAGGACTGCCGATGCGGCGAAGGGAGGCTCGGCCGCTGTGCCTACAGCGCCGGTCGGATGCCGCTATCGCGTGCCGTTCTGCGCGAACCCGGCGACGGTGTCGACGTTCTCCTTGGTCACGAAGGCGGGTCCGGTGAGAACCGGCGCGGTGCCGCCGCCGCTGACGTTTCCGTTGGTCTTGTACAGCCACAGGGCGTCGACGGCGAGGTAACCCTGGAGGTACGGCTGCTGGTCGACCGCGAACTCGACCGATCCGCTCTGGACGGCCTTCACCAGGTCCTTGTTGAGGTCGAAGGTGGCGATCTTGGCCTTGCCGCCGGCGTCCTGCGCCGACTGCACGGCCGTGAGTGCGAACGGGGCGCCGAGGGTGACCACTTGGTCGATGGAGGAGTCCTGTCGGAGCTTGGCGGTGATCGTCGCCTTCACGGACGGCATGTCGGTGCCGTTGACGTAGAGGGTGTCCGTCCTTCCGGTGAATCCCTTCTTCAGCCCGGCGCAGCGGGCCTCCAGGGCGACCTGCCCCTGCTCCTGGATGACGCAGAGGGCGTGCTTGGCGCCGAGCCGGTTCAGGCGCCCGCCGAAGGCCTGGCCTGCGATGTTCTCGTCCTGGCCGAAGTACTCGAGCATGCCGAGTCGCTTCCAGTCGTCCAAGCCGGAGTTGAAGCCCACGACCGGTACGCCGGCTGATGCGGCCTTGGCCGCCACCGCCTTCAGGGCGTCGGGCTTGGCGGCGGTGAGCGCGATGCCGTCGACCTTCTGGTCCAGGGCGTTCTGCACGAGGTTGGCCTGGTTGCCCGCGTTGGGGTCGCTGGAGTAGACGAGCTTGACGTTGTCCTTGGCGGCGGCGGCCTGGGCGCCCTTGCGGATCAGGTCCCAGAAGGTGTCGCCCGGGGCAGCGTGGGTGATCAGGGCCACGGTCATGCGTGGGGTGTCGGCCTTGCCCGCGGAGGCGGCCGCGCCGCGTTCCTCGGACTTCTTGCCGCCCGAGCTGCTGGAGCAGCCGGCTGCGATGAGCGTGCAGGTGAGAACAACACCGGCCAAGGCGGCCGCTCGGTGGTTTCTGCGCATGTCCGTTGCGCCTCTCTGTGCTGGTCAGGGTGGGTTTTGGCGGGGCGGGGGGATGGCTTCGACACCCGGCGGGCGGGCTTGAGGGGTTTTGGTGACGGGGAGGGACACGCTCGGCCCTGCTCGGCGGCCGCGGTGGGTGTGTGAGGGCGGAACGTGGAGCGGTGGGGTGGCGGCGGTCATGGGTGCGGACCGTCGGCCGTTCGCGATCGGGGACTAGAGCGCTTTATTAGCGCGCTCTAGTGGCACGTACTATGGAGCGCTCTCCAAGTGATGTCAACAGGTTTGTCAGGACGTTCCGACATGTGCCGGTGGGCGGATACGGCGGTGGGCGGCCCTCGGCGGCCGTCGACTTCATGGGAGTCGGCATCGGAGACCGCCGGTGCGCTTGTTGGCCAAGTGACCGGTCTGGACCGGGACATGAGGGTGCGCGGGATCAGGGTCGTTCGGTTGCCGACCGGCCCGCGATGACCGGACGAGCGTCGAGGCGCCCTTACTCCGCTCCTCAGGGGCTCCCCGTAGGTGCGCAGCCCAGGCCGGAGCTTGCCGTCGGAGGCTCTGCGTCCGCTGCGCCCGCCCGGTCGGCGCTCGGCCGTGCGACCGTCCCACCCGTCCCATGGGAGGCGGCAGGCCGCATGAACACCACATGGCTTTGGCCAGATTGGACGTCTGACGGGTGTTCGAACCCGGCGATACTCAGGGCTGGGCAATCCGCCCCAATCCCCACATCCACCGGAGGTCTCTCATGCCCCAGACCAGCGTTGCCACCCCCGCCGTGCTCGATGCCTGGCTGGCGGGCGCCGAGAGCGCGTACGGCCAGACCAACCCCGCCGGGCCCCTCTACGTCGGCGGCGCCGCCGCCGAGGCCGCGCTCACCGACCCGAGCGACTCCCTCTACGGCTTCTGTTCCAGCCCGAGTGGGTCGCACGGCAGCTGGTGTTGCTGATCGCCCGCGGTGACTCCAGGGCCCTTTGCGGAGGGCCTGCCCGCTGAGTGCCCTCTCCAGGGCGCGCTCACCGACCGTATCGCCTGCGGAGTGCGCCTCTTCGGGAGCGCCCCTGCGGAGTGCGGTTCATAAAGCCGGAGCGTGGGAAACCGCGCGCCAAGCCACGACGCGTCCGCACCCGGGAACGCGCCGCAGCCTGCCGAGTTGGTTGCCGCCCGCCCCGCGCGCGTCGGGGATGCGGGGGTGGGCGGCTCGGTCGGTTGCTGCCGGGTGCGGACGGGTCCGGGCTGGTCGCACAGTTGCCGCGCTCCCTCGGAACGACCGCAAGAAGCGAGTTCACGGCGGAATGGGGAGGGTGGACGGTGAGCGGATCGGCGCCGGAAAGGTCGGGGGAGTCGGGGAAGCCGGGGGAGTCGGGAAGGCGGGACGAGGCGGAATGGTTCGCCCGACCCGTACGCACCATCGCCCGGCCTTGGCGGGAAGAGCTGGCCCGGCGGCTGGCCTCCATTGACGCCCTGAGCCGGGAAGAACAAGAAGCGGTACTGGAAGCCGGCCACACCTCCCTGCTCAAGTCCCTGCACGCGAAGCTGTCCCGCCTGTTCCTGATCGAACTGCACGCGCTGCGCATGACAGCGGGCGGCGGACACCACACCGAGGGCGCGGGGGCGGGATCCGACACGCGGACGTGGACCGCGTTCCTGGAGCAGGCCGGAGAGGAGGGCTACCTCGACCGGCTGGGCGGCCGATACCCGAACGTCGGCCCGCGGATCGCGTCGGTGGCGCGGCTCTCGGTGGCGGCGACGGCCGGATTCGCGGAACGGCTCGCCTCGGACCGCGAAGTGCTGCGGCCGCTGCTGGGGGGACCCGCGGGGGAGATGCGAGCCGTCGCGTTCGGGGCGGGCGACACCCACCGGGGCGGCCTGACGGTCAGTCGGGTCGACTTCGCCGGCGGGAGCGTCATGTACAAGCCCCGGCCGTCCGAGTCCGACGTGGCGCTGGGCGCGCTGCTGGACGAGCTCTACACGGACTTCCCCGGCGCACCGTCGCCCGATGAGCGCATCCGGGTGCCGCGGACACAAGCACGCGAGGGCTACGGCTGGGCCGAGTTCGTCCACCACCGCTACTGCGCGGGCGAGGCCGAACTCGCCGCGTTCTACCGGAACGTAGGGCACTGGCTGGCCGTCCTCCGCTTCACCGGCGGCACCGACATGCACGCGGAGAACATGATCGCCGCGGGTCCGGTGCCGGTGATCGTGGACGCCGAGACGCTCTTCGACGCCCCCGCGCCCTTCCCGCCCAGCGGCCGGGGCGACGCCGTGGACGTGGCCGCGGCGGCCATCCGCCGTACGGTGCTGCGTACCGGACTGCTGCCCGTACGCGGCACCGGCTTCGCGCTCGGCGGGGTCGACATCTCCGGAGTCGGGTCGCTGCCCGGCCAGCAGCCGCTGATCCCGAACCCGGTGATCGCGGACGCCGGCACCGCGGCGGCCCGATTCCAGGTTGACCTGGTGGCGATGCCCACCGCGGGCAACCACCCCAGCCCCACTCCCGTGCTGAGCGCGTACTGGGACCGGATTCTGGCCGGCTTCCGCGAGATGACCGCGCACCTGCGCCGGCCCGGGACGGATCCGCACCGGCTGCTGCGCCGCTTCGAAGGCGCCCAGGCGCGGCGGATCCTGCGGCCGACGCAGGCGTACGTCGACATCGGCCGGATGCTCTGGCACCCGGCGTCGTTGCACGACGAGGCGGCGGCGGTCGAACGGGCCCGGGACATCCTGCGGCGCAACGCCGAGGTGCTGCCCGGCGCGCCGACCGAGCGCGCGGCCATCGACGGCGAGATCGCGGACCTGTTGGCCGGTGACGTGCCGATGTTCACCTTCACCGTGGACCCGGCCGCCGTACGGACCACCGTGGAGGACTGGCGCACCGCCGACCTGGCGCTGGAGGAGGCGGTGATCCAGGACGCGCTGGTCGGTGCGTATCTCAACGAGCGTTTGCTGCCCACGCGGACGCAGGCCGCCGCCCGCGACCCGCACGCCCGGGACCGGGAGCGCCGCC
>LRTP01000220.1 GCA_001550305.1 Streptomyces diastatochromogenes | reverse complement strand
CCGAGGGGCCCGCCCGGCGGGTCGCCGCCCGGTATGCCGACGTGGCGCTCGTCCGGGTCGTGGGACCCGCGCAGGCCCGGGCCGTACGGGCCGAACTCCGGGACGCGGCAGCCGAGTTCGGCCGCGACCCCGACACCCTGCGGGTCCTCGGCTCACTCGTCGTCGACCTCGGCGACGGGGAACGCGCGGCCGAGCCGGGCCACGGGGGTGGCGGTCCCCGGCAGACCGCGCAGGGGCCGCTGTACCGGGGCGGCCCGGTCGACCTGGCCGAGCTGATCGCCGCCTGGCACGCGTCCGAGGCCGTCGACGGCTTCCACCTCGCCCCGGTCGAGCCGCACCGTGACCTGGAGCGGCTCGTGAACGGAACGGTGGCGCTGCTTCAGCACCGCGGTCTGTTTCGCACCTTCTATCCGGGCAGCACGCTCAGGGAGCACCTGGGGCTGGCCCGGCCCGCCAACCAGTACGCCGTGACCGGGGGAGCGTCATGACCGTACGCACGCGCATGCATCTGGCGGCGCACTTCCCGGGCGTCAACAGCACCACCGTCTGGACCGACCCGCGCTCGAAGTCCCAGATCGACTTCGCCTCCTTCGAACACCTCGCGCGCACCGCCGAACGCGGCCTGTTCGACTTCTTCTTCCTCGCCGAGGGGCTGCGGCTGCGCGAGCACAAGGGGCGCATCCACGACCTGGACGTCGTGGGCCGACCGGAGTCGATCACCGTGCTCAACGCGCTCGCCGCCGTCACCGAACGGCTCGGGCTCGCCGCCACGGTCAACGCGACCTTCAACGAGCCCTACGAACTCGCCCGCAGACTGGCCACGCTGGACCACCTCAGCGGGGGCCGGGCCGCCTGGAACGTGGTCACCTCCTCCGACGCCTTCACCGGGGAGAACTTCCGCCGCGGCGGCTTCCTCGACCGCGCGGACCGGTATGCGCGCGCCGCCGAATTCGTCGCCACCGCACGAGAGCTGTGGGACTCCTGGACGCCGGAAGGCGTGGCGCGCCCCTTCGCCCACCAGGGGCGGCACTTCGACATCGCGGGGGAGTTCGGGCTGCCGCGCTCACCGCAGGGGCAGCCCGTCGTCATCCAGGCCGGGGACTCGGACGAGGGCCGGGAGTTCGCCGCGGCCACGGCGGACGTGGTCTTCACCGGGCACGGGACCCTGGACGCCGGCCGGGAGTTCTACGCCGATGTGAAGGGGCGGCTGGCGACGTACGGGCGGTCGCCCGAGGACCTGAAGATCATGCCCGGTGTCACCGTCGTGCTCGGTGACACCGCGGCGGACGCGCGGGAGCGGGCCGCCGAGATCCGCCACCGGCAGGTCTCCCCGCAGAACGCGCTCCTCGCACTGGAGCGGATCTGGGGCGTCGACCTCTCCTCGTACGACCCCGACGGACCCCTGCCCGACATCGACCCGGAGCTGGAGCCGGCCCTCGCGCAGGGGCGGGTGCGCGTCGCCGACCCCCTCGCGGTGGCGGAGAGGTGGCGGGCCCTGTCGCGGGCGAAGGGGCTGTCCATCCGGCAGACCGTGATCGAGGCGTCCGGGCGGCAGTCCTTCGTCGGCACGCCGGAGACGGTCGCCGCCGAACTCGACGAGTTCGTGACGGCCGGCGCCGCCGACGGCTTCATCCTCGTCCCCCATCTGACCCCGGGCGGACTGGACGAGTTCGTGGACCGGGTGGTCCCGCTGCTCCAGGAGCGGGGCGCCTTCCGCACGGAATACACAGGCACGACGCTGCGCTCACACCTCGGGTTGCCGGAACCCGTATGGAAGGGTTGATCACATGACGAAAGACGCATCCGCAGACGCATCCGCAGACGTATCTGACGGGACATCCGCAGACGTGTTCGACGACGCATCCGAGGACTGGGAGCGGTGGCACGAGCGCCGCGTCGAGACGGTGTCCGGCTCCTACGGCCCGTTGGCGCTCACCGGCACGCACTGGTTGGAGGGCTATCCGGACGGGCGACTTCCGGACATCCCCGGGCTGTGGACCGATCAGGAGGACGGGGTCCTGCTGACGGCCGCCCCCGAGGACGGTCTGAGCCTGGACGGAAAGCCCTTCACCGGCGAGGTCCGGCTCGACGCCGACCCCGGGTCGGCGGCCGACGCCCGGGTCGGGCTCGGCGAGCGCCGGTTCGTCGTCCTGGTGCGCGAAGGGATCTGGGGCGTACGCGACTTCGACCCCGCCTCCGAGGCGCGCGCGGCCTTCAAGGGCGTCGAGGCGACGCCGTACGACCCTCGCTGGTCGGTGCCGGGGCACTTCACGCCGTACGGCGAGAGCCGGACCGTACATGTGGAGAACGCGGACGGAGTCGCCCGCGGTCTGGGGCTCGGCGGCATCCTCGCCTTCACCCTGGACGGCGAGGACCTCACGCTCCAGGTGTCGGTGGAGAGCGACGGCTCGCTGTGGGCCGTGTTCGCCGACACCACCAGCGGGGACAGCAGTTACCGCTTCCGGTTCCTGCGCCCCTCCGCACCCGACGCCGAGGGGCGTACGACGGTGGACTTCAACCGGGCCGTGCTTCCGCCATGCGCGTTCGCCGACCACTTCGTCTGCCCCTTCCCGCCGCCCGGGAACACCCTGGGCGTGGCCGTTCCGGCGGGGGAGCGCACGCTGCTCTGACGGTTCACTCCGCCAAGCCCTCCACGCCCTCCGCTCACTCCTCCAAGCTCTCCAGACGCCTCGAGTGCCCCGACGATCCACACGCGATCCGCACACCTGAGTCTGGGAAGATCAACTGCCGCTGGTGGTACGTCAGTTGAACGCTGCACGGCCGAAAGGCGCCCTTGCGCCCGTCGGCCGTGCGGCCGAATACTCCCCCACAGCGCTTGTCAGGGGCACGGCTTGTCCGGAATCCGGTCAGGCGGCTCCCGGCTGCGCCTCACGGGCCCCGACCCCACGCGGGCCCCCTACTTCCCTCGGGAGGAACGACAAGTGAGGATCAAGCGCACCACCCCCCGCAGCGGTATAGCGAGACGGACCCGGCTGATCGCCGTGACCACCGGACTCCTGGCCGCCGCAGCGTTCTCCGTCCCCACCGCGAACGCATCCGACGCCCAGACGTTCAGCGCCACCCAGCTGAGCACAGTGAACAAGTCGGTACTCAAGTCCGACATCGCGGGAACCGCCTGGGCGGTCGACGCCAAGACGAACCGCGTCGTCGTCACCGTCGACAGCACGGTCTCCAAGGCCGAGATCGCGAAGATCAAGAAGGACGCGGGCGGCAACGCCGCGGCCATCACGATCAAGCACACCCCGGGAAAGTTCAAGAAGCTGATCACCGGCGGCGACGCCATCTACGGCGGTTCCTACCGCTGCTCGCTCGGCTTCAACGTGCACAGCGGGAGCACCTACTACTTCCTGACCGCCGGCCACTGCGGTCAGGTCGCCTCCACCTGGTACTCCAACTCGGGTCACACCACCACGCTGGGCACGAACGTCAGCTACAGCTTCCCGACCAACGACTTCGCGCTGGTGCGCTACACCAACACCTCGATCGCCCACCCGAGCGCGGTCGGCAGCCAGACCATCAGCAGCGCCGCCACGCCCAGCGTGGGCACGACCGTCTACCGTCGCGGCTCGACCACCGGCACGCACAGCGGCCGGGTCACCGCGCTGAACGCCACGGTCAACTACGGCAGCGGCGACGTGGTCTACCAGATGATCCAGACCACGGTCTGCGCCGAGGGCGGCGACAGCGGCGGTCCGCTCTACGCGGGTTCCGTCGCCTACGGTCTGACCTCCGGCGGCAGTGGTGACTGCACCTCCGGCGGTACGACCTTCTTCCAGCCGGTCACCGAGGCGCTGAGCTACTACGGCGTGAGCGTCGGCTGACCGACGGCCCCCCGTAACACCCGCACGACCGGATCTGCAGCCAGCAGCAGGCGAGCCCCCGCACGCAACTGTCGTGCGGGGGCTCGCCCTTGCTCGGGTGACGGAGTTACCGTCGAAGTACACGCCGGGTACGCGCCTGATGCGGTACTTGCCCGATGCGCCCACTTCGGACCCTGGGGGGCCGTGATGGTCGAGGAACTGGTGGCGGCGGGAGTCTCCGTCGTATCCGTGGGGATCGTCTACGCGATGGCCGGGGCCCGTGTCGTCAAACAGTACGAACGCGGTGTGGTGTTGCGCCTGGGCCGGTTGCGCTCGGACGTGCGCGGGCCCGGGTTCACCATGGTGGTGCCCTTCGTCGACAAGCTGCGCAAGGTCAACATGCAGATCGTGACGATGCCCGTCCCCGCACAGGACGGCATCACGCGGGACAACGTCACGGTCCGGGTCGACGCGGTCATCTACTTCAAGGTGGTCGACGCGGCCGACGCGGTCATCCAGGTCGAGGACTACCAGTTCGCGGTCTCGCAGATGGCGCAGACCTCGCTGCGCTCGATCATCGGCAAGAGCGACCTGGACGATCTGCTCTCCAACCGGGAGAAGCTCAACCAGGGCCTGGAGCTGATGATCGACAGTCCGGCCATGGGCTGGGGTGTGCAGATCGACCGGGTCGAGATCAAGGACGTGTCGCTGCCGGAGACGATGAAACGGTCGATGGCCCGGCAGGCCGAGGCCGACCGTGAACGGCGCGCGCGGGTCATCAACGCGGACGCCGAGCTCCAGGCGTCCAAGAAGCTGGCGGAGGCCGCCGAGGTGATGTCCGAACAGCCCGCCGCGCTCCAACTGCGGCTGCTGCAGACCGTGGTGGCGGTCGCCGCCGAGAAGAACTCCACCCTCGTGCTCCCCTTCCCGGTGGAACTGCTGCGGTTCCTGGAACGGGCGCAGCAGCCGGCCGCCCCGGCACCCGAACAGGCGCGGCCGTCGACCGCGCAGCCGGTGCGGGAATCGGTGGAGCAATCGGTGGAGCAACCGGTGGAGCAATCGGTGCAGGAGCAACCGTCTTCCCTCGCGCCCCCGTTGGGATCGGACCCTGAAGGGTCGAAAACCAGACAGGCCTAGACCTCACGGGCTGCACATGCGTCACTCGCACGCGGTGTTTGCACTGCGAACGCACAGGGTGCGATCACGCAGGGTCAAGGTGCCGGGGGCGTACACCCGTTGCTGTACGCGCGTCCTGAAGTCGACCTTGTGAGCCACCTGTGGGTCTCGGAATAGTGGGCGCCCGTACGCCTTTTGATTCCGTACGCCTTCCGGCCCCGGAGGTCCCCACGACCTCCCGGGCCGCCCCCCACAGGAGGACGCGAAGTGAAGCACCGACGTATATCCGGGCGACGCGCAGCAGTGGCAGGCGCGAGTGTCGCCGCCCTGATCGCCGCGGGAGTCACCTTCCAGACTGCGAACGCGAGCGAGACGCAGAAGAGCGCGGCGCCCCGGCCGCTCTCGATCACAGCGGCCGGAAAACTCGCCTCGACGCTCGGCAAGGACCTGGGTCCCGACGCGGCGGGAACGTATTACGACGCGAAGGCCGGGCACCTCGTCGTCAACGTGCTCGACCGGGCCGCGGCGCGTATCGTCGAGGCGGCCGGCGCCCGGGCCAGAATCGTCGAGAACTCCCTCGCCGAGCTGACGAGCGCCCGTACCACCCTCAAGAAGGACGCGACCATCCCCGGCACGTCCTGGGCGACCGACCCGGGCACCAACAAGGTCGTCGTCACCGCCGACCGCACGGTCGGGGGCGCGGCCCTCGCCCGGCTGACCAAGGTCGTCGACGGTCTCGGCGCCAAGGCCGAACTCCAGCGCACGAAGGGGGAGTTCAAGACCTTCATCGCGGGAGGCGACGCGATCACCGGCTCAGGCGGGCGCTGCTCGCTCGGCTTCAACGTGGTCAAGGGTGGCCAGCCGTACTTCATCACCGCCGGGCACTGCACCCGGGCGATCTCCACCTGGTCGGACTCCAGCGGCAAGGAGATCGGCACGAACGAGCAGTCCAGCTTCCCCGGCAACGACTTCGGTCTGGTCAAGTACACCTCGACGGTCGACCACCCGAGCGAGGTCGATCTCTACAACGGCTCCGCGCAGCCCATCACCCAGGCGGGTGCGGCGACCGTCGGGCAGTCGGTGACGCGCAGCGGTTCGACGACCCAGGTGCACAGCGGCACGGTCACCGGCCTGGACGCCACCGTGAACTACGGCAACGGCGACATCGTCGACGGACTCATCCAGACCGACGTCTGCGCCGAGCCCGGTGACAGCGGCGGCTCGCTCTTCTCGGGCTCCACGGCCATCGGCCTCACCTCGGGCGGCAGCGGCGACTGCACCTCGGGCGGCGAGACCTTCTTCCAGCCGGTCACCGAGGCGCTGTCGGCCTTCGGCGCCCAGATCGGCTGACGCGCTCCGTCCTGCCTGCTCAGAGCCGGGTGGACCGGTGTTTGCGCAGGTGGGACGGGCTCGAACGGATGTCGCACACTTGTTCGGAAATTGGTCTATGGTGGGGGTGAGGTCATTGGGAACGAATGTTCGAGAGCCTGTTTAGAGGGCCCTCGGACACGAACGGATACGGACGGGTACGGGAGGTGCGTGTGCCGGGGTTCACGCATCTGCACACCGTCTCCGGGTTCTCCCTGCGGTACGGGGCCTCGCACCCGGAGCGGCTGGCCGAGCGTGCCTCGGAGCGGGGCATGGACGCCCTCGCGCTCACCGACCGGGACAGCCTCGCGGGCACGGTCCGGTTCGCCAAGGCCTGCGCGAAGGCGGGTGTCCGTCCGCTGTTCGGGGCGGAGCTCGCGGTCGAGGCTCCCGCCCGAGAGGCGAGGGCGTCCGCCCGGACGGCGGGGTCCTTCGCCCGGACGGCCGGGGCCTCCGCGCCGACGGCCGGGGCCTCCGCGCCGACGGGCTCGGCTTCCGCCCGAGCGGCCGGGGAACTCGTACGAGGAACCGGGGAGCCCGTACGAGGGGAGCGGCGCCGCGCCCCGGTCCGTGGCGGTGCCTTCATCGACGAGTCGACTCCCCGGGTGACCTTCCTCGCCCGGGACGGCGCGGCCGGCTGGGCCGACCTCTGCAGAATCGTCACGGCGGCGCACGCGGGCGGCGGTCCCGACAGCGGCCCGGGGCGGCAGCCCCTGCTGCTCCGGCCGGACAACCACGCCGAAGGACTGACCGTACTGCTCGGCCCCGCCTCCGACGTCGGCCGCGCACTCGCCGCGGGGCGCCCCGACCGCGCCGCGAAGCTGCTCGCGCCCTGGCGGGAGATCTACGGCGACGCCCTGCGCCTCGAAGCCGTCTGGCACGGCCGCGAGGGCACCGGCCCCGGGTCCCTGCGGCTCGCCGCCCGCACCGTCGGCTTCGCCGCCGAACAGCGGGTTCGACCGGTGCTCAGCAACGCGGTCCGGTACGCCGACCCGGGCCTCGGTCCGGTCGCCGACGTCCTGGACGCCGCCCGTCGCCTCGTCCCCGTCGACCCCCGGCGCGAGCTGGACTCCGGCGAGGCCTGGCTCAAGGGCGAGGCCGCCATGCTGGGCGCCGCCGAACGGATCGTCGAGGCCGCGGGCTACCGCCGTGACACGGCGCACCGTCTGCTCGAACAGACCCAGGCCACCGCCGCCGAGTGTCTCGTCGATCCCGAGGACGACCTCGGTATCGGCACCGTCCACTTCCCCGAGCCGCATCTCGTCGGCGCGGGCCGGCGCACCGCCCAGCGCGTCCTGGCCTCCCGGGCGGCCGCGGGCATGGTGCTGCGCGGCTACGACGGCAAGCGGGCCTACTGGGAACGGATGCACCGCGAGCTGGACATCATCGCCCACCACGACTTCGCCTCCTACTTCCTGACGGTCGCCCAGGTCGTGGACGACGTACGGAAGATGGGCATCCGGGTCGCCGCGCGCGGTTCCGGCGCGGGCTCCCTCGTCAACCACCTCCTCGGCATCGCGCACGCCGACCCGGTCGAGCACGGGCTGCTGATGGAGCGCTTCCTGTCCAAGCGCCGCTCGGTGCTGCCCGACATCGACATCGACGTGGAGTCCGCGCGTCGGCTGGAGGTCTACCGCGCGATCATCGACCGGTTCGGCACCGAGCGGGTCGCGACCGTCTCGATGCCCGAGACCTACCGGGTCCGTCACGCCGTCCGCGATGTGGGCGCCGCCCTCTCCATGGACCCGGCCGACATCGACCGGATCGCCAAGTCCTTCCCGCACATCCGCGCCCGCGACGCCCGCGCGGCGATGGACGAGCTGCCCGAACTGCGGGAGCTGGCGCGGGAGGTTCAGCGGAAGGGGGAGAAGTACGGGCGGCTGTGGGAGCTGGTCGAGTCCCTCGACGCCCTCCCGCGCGGCATCGCCATGCACCCGTGCGGGGTACTCCTCTCCGACGCCTCCCTGCTCGCTCGTACGCCGGTCGTGCCGACCAGCGGCGAGGGTTTCCCCATGTCGCAGTTCGACAAGGAGGACGTCGAGGACCTCGGGCTGCTCAAGCTCGATGTGCTGGGTGTGCGGATGCAGTCCGCGATGGCGCACGCGGTGGCCGAGGTGCAGCGGGCCACGGGGGACCGGCCGGACATCGACGCGGTGGCGCCGGGCGACCCGGAGACCTATCGGCTCATCCAGTCCGCCGAGACGCTGGGCTGTTTCCAGATCGAGTCGCCCGGACAGCGCGACCTGGTCGGACGGCTGCAGCCCGCGACCTTCCACGACCTCGTCGTCGACATCTCGCTCTTCCGGCCGGGACCGGTCGCCGCCGACATGGTGCGGCCGTTCATCGAGGCGCGGCACGGGCGGGCGCCGATCCGCTATCCGCACCCGGACCTGGAGGGACCGCTGAAGGAGACGTACGGCGTCGTGGTCTTCCACGAGCAGATCATCGACATCGTCGACATCATGACCGGCTGTGGACGCGACGAGGCGGACCGGGTGCGGCGCGGGCTGTCCGATCCCGAGTCGCAGGGGCGGATCCGGTTCTGGTTCGCACAGAACGCGGCGGCCAAGGGGTACGACGCCGAGACCATCGCGCGGACCTGGGAGATCGTCGAGGCCTTCGGGTCGTACGGCTTCTGCAAGGCGCACGCGGTCGCCTTCGCCGTCCCGACGTACCAGTCGGCGTGGCTGAAGGCCCATCACCCGGCCGCTTTCTACGCCGGGTTGCTCACCCACGACCCCGGGATGTATCCGAAGCGGCTGTTGCTGGCGGACGCGCGGCGGCGGGGGGTGCCGATCCTGTCGTTGGACGTGAACCGGTCGGCGGTCGCCCACCGTATCGAACTGGTGTCTGAATCGGATGGCTCCGCCGGCCGCTGGGGTGTCCGCCTCGCCCTCTCCGACGTGCACGGCATCAGCGAGGCCGAGGCGGCGCGGATCGCGGGTGGACAGCCGTACGCCTCCCTGCTCGACTTCTGGGAGCGGGCCCGGCCGAGCAGGCCGCTCGCACAGCGGCTCGCGCAGGTCGGCGCGCTGGACGCGTTCGGCGCCAACCGGCGTGACCTGCAACTGCACCTGACCGAACTGCACCGGGGATCCAGGGGTGCGGGCGGCGGCCAACTCCCGCTTTCCGGCGGGCGGAAGACCGCCTCCGCCGGGCTGCCCGACCTCTCCTCGGCGGAGCGGCTCAGCGCCGAACTGGGCGTGTTGTCGATGGACGCCTCACGCAATCTGATGGACGACCACCGGGAGTTCCTGGGGGAGCTGGGCGTGGTGACGGCACGTCGGCTGCGGGAGGCGCGGCACGGAGAGACGGTCCTGGTCGCGGGCGCCAAGGCGGCCACCCAGACCCCGCCGATCCGCTCCGGCAAACGCGTCATCTTCACCACCCTGGACGACGGCACCGGCCTGGTCGACCTCGCCTTCTTCGACGACTCGCACGACGCCTGCGCCCACACCGTCTTCCACTCCTGGCTGCTGCTGGTGCGCGGAGTGGTGCAGCGCCGGGGCCCGCGCAGCCTCAGCGTGGTGGGTGCGGCGGCCTGGAACCTCGCCGAACTGGTCGAGCTGCGCGCCGAGGGCGGCCTCGACGTGGTGGCGGCGCGGCTGGCGGAGCCCGTACCGGAGTCCCTGCCGGAGGGGGAGGGCGCGAAGGAGAGCCGGAAGATCCGGATGCCCACGGGGTACGAGATGCACCCCTGGGCCGATCTGCGTCCCGCGGGCGAAGGGCCCGCGGGAGGAAAGAAGTTGTGGCACCAGAGTCCGGGGAGTGCGGGATGACCATCCTCTGTATACGTTTCCAGCTGCCTCCGACGTACGAGGCCGCCCTGCCGGGGCTCCTCGGACTGTTGGAGGAGTTCACCCCCGTCATCGAGGCGCTGCCGCCCGACCGCGTGCTGGTCGATCTGCGGGGCGCCGAACGGTACTTCGGGCGGACCGCCGTGGAGTTCGCCTCGCTGATCCGGGTGCGGGCACTCGCCCGGTACGGGATCGACTGCGCGATCGGCGCCGGACCCGGGCCGATGCTCGCGCGGATGGCACTGCGGGAGGCCGTGCCCGGAGTGACCCGGGTGGTGCCCGGGGAGCCGGACGCCGTCGCGGAGTTCCTCGCTGAGCGGCCCGTCGGCGCGCTGCCCGGAGTCGGTGGCGCCACCGCCCGCACCCTGTGCGAGTACGGCCTCGACACCATCGGCAAGGTCGCCGCCGCGCCCCTGTCCACGCTCCAGCGTCTGACCAGTGCCCGGACCGGCCGCGAACTGCACGAGAAGGCGTCCGGCGTCGACCGCGGCCGGGTCGTCCCGAACGCCACCTCGCGCTCTCTCGCCACCGAACGCCCCTTCTCCCGCGACGAGCTGGACCCGTCCCTGCACCGCCGCGCGCTGCTCTCCGCCACCGAGGAACTGGGCACCCGGCTGCGCGCCCTGGAGAAGGTCTGCCGCACCCTGACCCTCACCGTCCGCTACGCCGACCGCTCCTCGACCACCCGCAGCCGCACCCTCAAGGAGCCGACCGCCCACTCCTCGGCGCTCACCGCCACCGCGTACGCCCTGTACGAGACGCTCGGCCTCCAGCGCGCCCGGGTCCGCGCGATCGGCCTCCGCGCCGAGGGCCTCACCCCCGCCGAACAGGCCTCCCACCAGCTGACCTTCGACCCCGTGGACGAGAAGGTCCGCCGCATCGAGGAGGTCGCGGACCGCGCGCGAGCGAAGTTCGGCCCGCATGCGGTGATGCCGGGCACGCTGGCGGCGTAACTCTCCTCAGGTGTGTGTCAGTTGGCCCACGGCGGGGTGATGCGGGTGCCGTCGGACAGTTCCGCCGTCAGGCCGATGGGCGTGGTGACCCAGGTGATCACGGTCCGGTCGGTCGGGTTCTCGACGCCGAAGGTCGCCCCGGGGTTGATGATCAGCGTGTCGCCCGCGGTGACCCGCTCGGTGCGCCCGTCGAGCGTGACCACCAGCTCGCCCTCGAGGATGTGGAGGATCTCCTCGCGGCTGACGGTGTGCAGGGGCGCCTTGGTGCCGGCGGGGATCTCGCCCCGCCAGGCGCACAGTTCCTTGCTGCCGGCGCCCGGACGGGCGTACGAGACGAAGCGGGCGCCGTGCATCTCGTGGACGACGGCATCGGACGGGTGGATGACGGGCATGGCTGCCTCCTGGGCAAGTGGTCAAGTAGCTTGACTATATGACCTCATGGTCAAGCTGCTTGACCAATCCGTCAAGGGTGTTTCAATGCGTCCGTGGAGAACTCCGAGGCCATGGCCCTGACCGCCGTCCTGCTCGCCGCAGCGGGCGACCTGACGCGACGCATCAACGACGGCGTAGAAGCTCGTGGCTTCGAGGTGCGGCCCGCGTACGGCTTCGCGTTCACCCGGCTCGCCCCGGACGGTGCGACGGTCACCGACCTCGCGACCCACCTGGGGGTGACCAAACAGGCCGCCAGTCAGCTCGTCGACGAGCTCGTGCGCAAGGGATACGCCGAGCGGCGCCCGTATCCCGGCGATGCGCGCGCCCGGCTCGTCGTGCTGACCGAACGCGGCTGGGCCTGCACCCGGGCGGCGGAGGAGGCCGCCGCCGATGCCGTGCGGGCGTGGGTCGAGGTGCTCGGTGAGGGTGAAGTGGGCGTGTTGCGCGACCGCTTGGCGCGAATCGCGCCCTATGGTCCCATCAAGCCCGCCTGGTGATGGTTCGTCAGATGTTGGCCGGTGGCCGAGACCGCCGCTGTTTCTCGCCGGAAGTTTTTTACTGACGCGTAACTTCACACTTGGGCTACTCGCCCGTAACTTGACGAGTGAACAGCATCCTCGTGATCCGGATCACAGGGCGTACGTCGTCGCAACTCCCTTGAGCCGCAAGGAGATCACCCGATGCTGCCCTGGAAGCGCCTACTCAGACCCCTCACCGCGCTGCTGCTGACCGCGGTGGTCGCCGTGGTCCCCGCCGCCACCGCCCACGCCGCCGCGCCGAGCAGCGGTTGGAACGACTACTCCTGCAAGCCCTCCGCCACCCATCCCCGCCCCGTCGTCCTCGTCCATGGCACCTTCGCCAACTCGACCGACAACTGGCTGGCCTTCGCGCCCTACCTGGTGGAACGCGGGTACTGCGTCTTCTCCCTCGACTACGGGCAACTGCCCGGCGTCCCCCTCTTCAACGCCCTCGGCCCCATCGACAAGTCGGCCGAACAGCTTCAGGTATTCGTCGACAAGGTGCTCGCCGCGACCAGCGCCGCCAAGGCCGACCTCGTCGGCC
Source organism: Streptomyces diastatochromogenes (assembly GCA_001550305.1). Lineage (GTDB taxonomy): Bacteria > Actinomycetota > Actinomycetes > Streptomycetales > Streptomycetaceae > Streptomyces > Streptomyces mirabilis_D. The sequence continues at coordinate 11,236 of LRTP01000220.1, read as the reverse complement.
ACTCGCAGGGCGGCCTGATGCCCCGTTACTACCTCAAGTTCCTCGGCGGAGCCGCCAAGGTGAACACCTTCGTCGGCATCGCGCCCGACAACCACGGCACCACCCTCGACGGCCTGACCAACCTGCTGCCGTACTTCCCGGGCGCCGAGGACCTGCTGTCGGCGGCCACACCCGCGCTCGCCGACCAGATCGTCGGCTCCGCCTTCCTGACCAAGCTCAACGCCGGCGGCGACACCGTCCCGGGCGTGCACTACACGGTGATCGCCACCAAGTACGACGAGGTGGTCACGCCGTACCGCTCACAGTTCCTCACCGGATCCGACGTCCACAACGTGCTGCTGCAGGACCTGTGCCCGGTCGACCTCTCCGAGCACGCCGCGATCGGCCTCCTCGACCGGATCGCCTTCCACGAGGCGGCCAACGCCCTCGACCCGGCACACGCCACCCCCACGAACTGCGCCTCCGTGTTCAGCTGACCGCCCCGGCCGGGGCCTGTCCGACCTGAGCCGCCGGACAGGCCCCGGAGTGCACCGGGAACTAGCGACCGCGACCGCGTCGGCCGTCGCTCGTCGCGCGGCGGCGGACCGAGGAGAACAGTGCCGCCGCGCCCAGCGCCAGCGCGCTCGCCCCGCCGATCGCGAGATAGGGGCTGGAGGAGTCACCGCCGGTCTCGGCGAGGTGCCGCTCCGAGACACCCGCGGCCTCGGACCGGCCGGCGGAGCCGCCGGGAGCGGCGTCGGAGGCGTTCGTGTCGGCCGCCGGAGTGGCCGTGCCGTCGTGGTGGTCGTGCCGCACCGTCGACTTGTCGGCACCGTCGGCTATCTGCTGCTCGGAGGGCGCGGAGGCGGTGGGTGCCGGGGTGGTCGGCGCGGGGGTGGTACCGCTTCCGGTCGTGCCCGTGCCCGTACTGCTGCTGCCCGTACTGCTGCTGCCCGTACTGCTGCTGCCCGTACCGCTGCTGCCCGTCCCGCCGCCACCGGCACCGGCGTTGCCGGAACCCCCGCCCCCGAAGGTGACGTCCGAGCAGGAGTAGAACGCCTCCGGACTGTCCGAACGCTGCCAGATCGCGTACAGGAGCTGCCTGCCCGAGCGCTGCGGCAGGGTGCCGGAGAAGGTGTAGTAGCCGTTCGTCGCGGCCGGGTCGGTCTTCGTGGCGACCGGGTGAGCCAGGTCCAGGTCGGCCCAGGCCAACGGCTTGGACGGGTCGTAGCCCGCCTTGGTGACGTAGACGTCGAAGGTGCCCTTGTGCGGGGCCGTCACCCGGTACTTGAACGTGTACGCGCCGCTGCTCACGCTCGTCGTCGGCCAGTCGGTGCGGGCCAGGTCCAGGCCCTTGAACTCGTCGTTGCCCGCGCTGCACAGCTTCCCGTCGGGGATGAGCCGCTGGTGTCCGCCGTTCGCGTCGCCGATCCGGATGCCGTTCCAGTCGTACAGCGCCTGGGTGCCGCCGGCCGCGACGGCCGCCTTGCAGGCGCCGGACTTCGGGCTCTCGGGATTCTCCGCGTAGCACTGGAAGACCCGGCTGACCGGGTCACCCATCGTGCCGTGCGCGACGGCGGGCGCCGTGGCGAGCGCGGTCAGGGCGACCGGTGCGACACCGACGGCGACCGCGACGGCGGCGGCCTTGCGGCGAGCAGGCATGGGGGAACTCCTTGAAGCGGACCTTCAGGTCTACGGCGGACCCGTGGGGGGTGATCAGCAAGCTAGCCCGAAGAAACCGCGAAATCGCCTGTTGGAGGTGGGTGAGGGAGATCCTTATGGTCGGCTTAAGGGAGTGCTGAGCCTGGGCTCAGGTAGCTACCGTTCTGGCCATGAGAGATGCCTCGAACGAACCGGAGATCCGCCCGGCCGTCGCCGCCGACGTGGCCGCCGTGAAAGCGGTGACCGACGCCGCGTACCACCACTACATCGAGCGCATCGGAGTGGTGCCGAAGCCCATGGAGGCGGACCACGCGGCGAACGTGGCCGCGGGGCGGGTGTTCGTCACGGGGGAGCCCGTGCGGGGCCTCGTGGTGATCGAGGCGCGCGAGGATCATCTCTTCCTCGACAGCATCGCCGTCCACCCCGACGCCCACGGCGAGGGCGTCGGGCGACGGCTGCTGGCGTTCGTGGACGCGCACGCGCGTGCGCTCGGGCTGTCCGAGGTCAGGCTCTACACGAACGCGATGATGTGGGAGAACCAGAAGATCTACCCGAAGTACGGGTACGAGGTCGTGGAGCGCCGCGTGGACGGCCGGTACGACCGGATCCACTACCGCAAGCGGCTCGACTGACGGTTTCCGTGCTGGGGCGTGTCTCAGCGCGGGGGCGCGGTCTCAGTGCCGGGGTGAGCGGCCCGGGCCGCTCACTCGTCCGGCCACCACGTGCGGTGGATGTCCTTGCGGACCTCCGGACGCTCGGCCGGGCGCTCGTCGGCCTTCTCCCGCACTCGGCGGGACTGCGACTTACTCAGGGGCTTCTGCACGGTCACACGGCGCATGGCTGCCTCCTTGTGCCTACCGGGATCCGCGGTTGTACGGAGGTAGACCCTTTCCGGGAGAGTTGCTCATCAGTCCGGATCTGTCTGTGGCGGCTGTCACGATTCGACTGTCAGTGGTGGGTGTCACCCTGGGGCGCATGACGGGTTACAACGAAATGAATCCAGGTCAGAGCAGTGTCAAACCTTGTCCGAGCGAGGTGGGGCCGGAGCTCGGCGGCGCGGGCGGGGGTGCGGAGGCGATGGCCGACGCGGACCGGGTGGACTGGGACGCCGAGGCCGACACCTTCGACGACGAGCCGGACCACGGGCTGCGCGACGGCGTCGTGCGGGAGGCGTGGGCGGAGCGGCTGCGGGCCTGGCTGCCCGAGACCCCGTCCGACGTGCTCGACCTCGGCTGCGGCACCGGAAGCCTGGCGCTCCTCACGGCCGAGCGGGGCCACCACGTCACCGGGATCGACCGCGCGCCGCGCATGGTCGAGCTGGCCCGCGCCAAGCTCGCCGGACGTGACGCGGTGTTCCTCCTGGGTGACGCGACGGCACCGCCCGTCGGCGAGCAGCGGTTCGACGTCGTGCTCGTGCGGCACGTCCTGTGGGCGCTGCCCGACCCCGGGCGTGTCCTGCGGCACTGGCGCGGACTGCTGCGCCCCGGAGGGCGGCTCGTCCTGGTCGAAGGGGTGTGGGGGACGCTGAGCCCCGCCGGCATACCCGCGGACCGGCTGGCCGCCCTGCTGGAACCCCTGACCTCGGACCTCCGGGTGGAGCGGTTGTCCGACGACGCGCGGCTGTGGGGGCGCGAGGTGGCGGACGAGCGGTACGCGGTGGTGGCCCACGTCTGACCACCGGGTACGCGACGGCCGCCGCGCATCCGCCGGGTACCGGACCTAGCCGAGCAGCGCCTCGAAGTCGCCCTCGCGGGCCAGGAGTTCGAGTGTGTCGAGGGCGTTCCGCGCGGCGGTCGCGGCCCGCGGATCGGTCGTCGCGAGGCCGCTCGCCGCGAACTCGTCCTCGTCCAGGCGCAGTACGTCCGTGCCGTCCGCGGAGCGCCACAGGTCCAGATCGAGGTCCTCGACGACCAGTTCGCCGCCGGAGAGGGTGGCCGGGCGGGTGATGTCGCAGTACCAGCCCTTCCGTACGCCCTCGGCGTCCCGGACCTCCTTGACCGCGTACCAGCGGTCCCGCCAGTAGTACTCGGTGAAGACATCGCCCGGCTCGAACCGTACGAAGCCGAAGTCGCGCACGCCCTCGCCCGCCCACGGCGCCCGCACGGTGACGCGGATACCGTCGTCGGCGAGCAGTTCGGCGGGGTAACGGATCTTCGTGCGACCGGACTTGACGAGGACGACCTCCACGGTGCGAGGTGCGTCAGGCGAGTTCACGGACATACCGCACCTCCGTCCCGCAGATCTCGTAGCCGAACCACTTGTTGATCGCGATCATCGGTTCGTTGCCGGCGTCGTTGCCCGTGAACGCCTCCGTGTACCCGGCGGCGCGGGCACGGTGCAGCGAGTCGTTCTTGGCGAGCTTGGCGAGGCCGCGACCGCGGAACGCGGCGGCGGTGCCCGTCATCACGGTGCCGTAGCGGGTGCCGCCGTCCGTGCGGGCCGCGCTGAACGCCGCCGGGCGGCCGTCGACGAGCGCGACCGTGGTCAGCTCGGCACTGAACAGGGGGTGGCGCCAGGTCTCCTGGAGCCAGGCCTGGTAGTCCGTGAACTCGTGGGGGATGTCGCCGGGTTCGTCCGCCATCGTCTCCGCGTCCAGGGCGAACAGGGGGCGCGGGTCGTCGGCGAAGTCCGAGCCCCTGCGCAGTTCGACGCCCGGCGGCGGCCCCTGGAGCGGCGGCAGGGTGCCGCCCGCCAGGTCGAGGCGGAGGAAGTGGGCGGAGCGGCTCGCGTGGTAGCCGTGCTTCTCGGCGAACGCGCGGTTGCCCGGCTCGTCCAGGACCCAGGCGAAGAGCTTGGTCGCGCCCAGGGCCGCCAGGTGCTCCTCGGCGGCGCGCACCAGGAGCGAACCCGCGCCCCGGCGCGCGTGGCCGGGGTCGACGTACACGTTGAGGTAGCCCTGATTCGGCTCCGCGCTGTCGTGCGCGATGCCGACCTGGGCCGTGCCGATCGGTTCGCCGTCCTGCTCCGCGAGCAGCGGGCGGTAGTGGGCGTCGGGGTGCGCGTGCGTGACGTCGTACGCGATGGAGTCGGGGGTGTACAGCACGAAGGGGAGAGCGCGGTTGCGGACGCGCGCGAAGCCCTCGGTGTGCCGTCGGTCGTCCGGGCGGACATCGCTGATGATCACAGTCATGGAGTCGAACGCTACGCGCGCGGTGCGTTCGAGTGCCTCTCATTTTCCGTTCCGTACGGGACAATCGCTGCGTGACGTTGAAGATCCACATCGATGAGGGGGCCGCGCCCTACGAACAGGTGCGTGCCCAGATCTCCGAGCAGGCGCGGTCCGGCGCGCTGCCGGTCGGCTACAAGCTGCCCACCGTGCGGGGGCTGGCCGAGGAGCTCGGCCTCGCCGCCAACACGGTCGCCAAGGCCTACCGGGCGCTGGAGTCGGACGGGGTGATCGAGACGCGCGGCCGCAACGGGACGTTCGTCGCCGCCGCGGGCTCGGCGGCGGAGCGCGAAGCGGCGTCGGCCGCACAGGCGTACGCCGAGCGCGTGCACCGCCTCGGCCTCTCCGAGTCCGCCGCGCTGGACGCCGTACGGGATGCCCTGCGGGCGGCCTACGGGAGCTAGCCCTTCTCTGTTTCCGGGTGCTTCAGAGGTTGTCCGGTGTCCGGGTCACCGTCAGGCCCGCCGCCGTCGCCGCCCGGGCGAAGGCCGCCGCGTCCCGGACGGCCGCCGCGTTCGGGTCGTTGTTGAAGTACGCGTACACGTCGTGGTCGTCGGACCAGGCGTCCGTGAGGCGCCGTACCCAGGTCGTCAGGGACTGCCGGCCGTAGCGCGGCCACGGCTGGGCGCGGCCCTCGTGGAAGCGGACGTAGCCCCAGTCGGCGGTCCGCCACAGGGGTGTCACGGGGCGGGCCAGCACATCGGCCCAGCAGAGGGCGGCGCTCCGTGACTCGAGCACCTTGCGCACCTGCGGTGTCCACCAGGAGTCGTGGCGCGGTTCGACCGCGACCCGGACGCCGGTGGGGAAGCGGCCGAGGCACTCGTCGAGAAGGGCGGGGTCGGCGTGCAGCGTGGGCGGGAGCTGGAGCAGGACCGGGCCCAGTCGGTCGCCGAGCCCGGCGGCGTGGCCCAGCAGTCGGTCGACCGGCTCCGCCGGGTCGCGCAGCCGTTTGATGTGCGTCAGATAGCGGCTCGCCTTGAGGGCGACGACGAAGTCGGGCGGGGTGCGCTCCCGCCAGCTCTCGAAGGTCTCCCGCGACGGCAGCCGGTAGAACGCGTTGTTGATCTCGACCGTGGCGAACCGTGCCGCGTACTCCTCCAGCCACAGCCGCATCGGCACCCCGTCCGGGTACAGGACGCCGCGCCAGTCCTTGTACTGCCACCCCGACGTGCCGACGAACAGGGTCATACGACCATCAAAGCACCGCACGCGGTGCCGGGCAGCTACAGATACAGTCCCGCGTCCGCGCCCTCGCGCTGGTCCGGCACCGACGTCGGCGTCGTGCCCCGGCGCAGCGCGTACAGCTCGGCCAGGGTCGCGCCGTCGCGGCCGACGCCCTCCTCCGTGCCCAGCCAGCTCACCGCCTCCGGGCGGGTCAGCGCGCCGACCTCGATCCGGGCGAGACAGCGGCCGGGACGGACCACGGCGGGGTGGAGCCGCTCGAGGTCCTCATTGGTCGTGACGCCCACGAGCACGTTGCGGCCCTGGCCGAGGAGGCCGTCGGTGAGGTTGAGCAGCCGCGAGAGCGCCTGGCCCGCGGTGTGCTTGGCCTCGCCGCGGATCAGCTCGTCGCAGTCCTCCAGCAGGAGCAGCCGCCAGCGGCCCTTGCCCGTGCCGTCCTCCTCGCCGATCGCGATGTCCATCAGATAGCCGACGTCGGAGAAGAGGCGCTCCGGGTCGAGGACGCAGTCCACCTGGCACCAGTCGCGCCAGGAACGGGCCAGGGTGCGCAGGGCCGAGGTCTTGCCCGTGCCGGGCGGCCCGTGCAGCAGCAACAGCCGGCCCGCGATGTCCTCGGGCGTCGTCTTCATCAGTCGGTCCATGGCGTCCGCCACCGGTCCGGTGTAGTTCGACCGCACCTCCTCCCACGTACCCGCGGAGATCTGCCGGGTGGTGCGGTGCGGGCCGCGGCGCGGGGAGACGTACCAGAACCCCATCGTCACGTTCTCCGGCTGGGGTTCGGGTTCGTCCGCCGCGCCGTCCGTCGCCTGGTCGAGGATCTTGGCGGCCAGTTCGGTGCTGGTCGCGGTGACCGTGACGTCGGCGCCGCGGTTCCAGCGGGACACCAGCAGGGTCCAGCCGTCGCCCTCGGCGAGCGTGGCGCTGCGGTCGTCGTCGCGGGCCGAGCGCAGCACGCGGGCGCCCGGTGGGAGGAGCGTCGCCCCGGACCGTACGCGGTCGATGTTCGCCGCGTGCGAGTGCGGCTGCTCGCCCGTCGCGAAGCGGCCGAGGAACAGCGCGTCGACGACGTCCGACGGCGAGTCGCTGTCGTCGACGTTGAGCCGGATCGGCAGTGCGTCGTGTGGGTTGGCAGACATGCCGCCATGATCCGTCACGCGGGCGCCCCGTGCACCCGGTTTCCGCGGTGCGTCCTGTGTGTCGGCTGTGTCTGCCCGTATCCCCTCCGTCCTGTTACACGGCTGTGGTCTTACAAGACCTGTCCCACGGCCGATCCCCGCCGTTACTGTTGCCCTTGATGGGACGTCATGGGTGGAATTCGGGGGCACGGCGGTGGCGGCTCACCGCGCTGCTCGGCGTGGGAGTGGCCGCGCTGGCCCTGGTGGTGACCTTGCTCAACACCCTGCCCGGAGGCGGCGCGAGCACCGCGGGCACCACCCGCGACGGGGACAAGGTGCACGGCACCCCCGTCACCCCGCCCGAAACGCCGCAACCCGAGGTGGGCTGGGGCTTCACCCACACCCAGTACAGCGCCGACCAGGGCAGTGACACGGCCACCCGGCGCGTCGAGGGGCTGCTGCAGAAGCAGTCGCTGCCGCAGATCCAGCACATCATGGGCTGGGGCGCGGGCAACCCCGAACCCTCCAAGGGGCGCTACGACTTCTCCGAGATGGACCGCCGTATCGACTTCATGCGGAAGTCCGGCGGGACCCCGGTCGTCACCCTGTGCTGCTCCCCGGACTGGATGAAGGGCGGCAAGGCCGGCGCGGACAACACGAACTGGAGCCAGGCCGCCCTGGAGACCGCCCCGGACCGCGCCCACTACGCGGACTTCGCCGCGCTCGCCGCGACCGTCGCCAAGCGCTATCCGGACGTCCGTCACTTCATCGTCTGGAACGAGTTCAAGGGCTTCTGGAACGACGGCAAGGCCCGCTGGGACTACGAGGGCTACACCGAGCTCTACAACCTCGTCTACAAGGCGCTGAAGAAGGTCAACAAGGACATCCAGGTCGGCGGGCCCTACCTCGTCATGGACAGCGTCGATCCGCGCCAGACGGAGAACGCGTCGACGACCCTGAAGGGCACCTGGGGCGCCATGGACCAGCGGGTCCTCGACGCCTTCGACTACTGGAACAAGAACAAGGTGGGCGCCGACTTCGTCGTCGTCGACGGCTCCAGCTACACCAAGGACGACGACCTGCTCCCGAACGAGTTCGCGGCCACCGACAAGTTCACCGCCGTCGGCCGGTGGGTGCGCGAGCAGACCCACGGACTGCCGCTGTGGTGGGCCGAGTACTACGTCGAGCCCGCCGACGGCAACGACGAGCGCACGGGCTGGTCCGAGGCCCGCCGCGTCGCCGTCCAGGCCGCCGGCCTGATCGCGATGGCCCGCGGCGGCGCCACATCCGGCTTCTACTGGAACCCGGAGAAGGAGAAGGGCACCGGCTGCGCGGGCTGCCTGTGGACGCCGACCGACCGTGCCGGCGGCGGCGCGGCCCTGCCCATGCTCGACCTCGTCTCCCGCTTCAGCCGGGCGTTCGCCCCCGGCTCCACGTACGCGACGGTGTCCGTGGCCCCCGACGACGTGCCAGGCGTCCGCGTCCTCGCCACCGACAAGGCCGTCCTGGTCGTGAACACCCTGAACCGGTCCATCAACGCGCAGGTGGACGGCAAGCGGTTCGACATGGTGGCCTACGAAGTGAAGTGGCTCACCCGCTGAACCCGTGATCCCGGGTCCGGGTGAGCCACTCCGCCTGGCTGGACCTCGTGCTACTTCATGGTCAGGAACCGCTGCACGAGCGAGGCCAGCAGCACCGCCAGCAGCGGCAGCGAGAACCAGAAGCCGCTCTGCAGCCACCGCAACTGCCGCACACTCGGCCGCACCGCGACCCGTACGACCTCCCGCACCGCCAGCATGATGATGAGCGCCACCGCCGCCAGCGCGCCGACGACCGACCACGGTGTCCAGGTGACCAGGGGACCGATCGGCCCCGGGGCGGGCTCGGGCACCTTGCCCGCGGGCTGCTTGCGCAGCGCGTACATCGTCACGTCGTCGTTGACGAGGACCTTCGTCAGGTCCTGCCGGTCGTCGAGGTTGCGGACGAGCCGTGACTCCCAGGTCGCCGAGTAGCCCACGTCCATCTGGAGGTAGACCACCTGGCTGCGATTGATCATCAGGTACGAGTTCGGGCCGGCGTCCTTGAGCGACTTGACCAGCCCGGACACCAGCACCGGGTCGCTCGGCGCCAGCGTCGGCACGTACTGCACCTTCTCCATGTCCCGGGTGCCCCACGGCATCGCGGGCGTCACGTTGTTGACCGTGTCGTTGCTCAGCCACAGCAGCCGCACGGTCGGCTTGTCGTGCGCGTACACGTAGTTCATGGCCGTGACCTCGCCCGGCCGGATCCGCTCGAAGGACTCGTTGCCCCAGCGGGCCACCAGGAAGCCGCCCATGAGCAGCAGACCCGCCATGAGCGCGGCCAGCGGGGCGAGGCTCACCCGGTCCTTCTCCCGTTCCTTCGCGGTGACGCCGGTGCGCGGGAAGAGGGCGAGGCCGGCCAGCAGCGCCGCCCCCGGCAGGGCGAACATGAAGACCCGCAGGGCCATCTCGCCGCCGTACGACTGCATGCCGAAGCCGAGGAACGGGACGAAGGTCAGGACGATCAGCGACCGCTCGCGGTACTTGTGGTCGCGCCGCCGCCACCAGCCCCAGCAGGCGAAGGCCATCACACCGCCGGCGAGCAGCACGCGCGCGTAGAGGACGAGTTTGTGCGTCGAACTGCCGCCCTGAATACGGCCGGAGACGGAGGTCGACACATTGCTGCCGACGCCGCCGACCCCGCCGAACAGGTCGTTGAAGTGCCCCGACCAGTACGGCTCGGCCATGAAGCCGATCCAGACGGAGACCAGCACGGCGAACAGGATCGGCAACCCGCGCAGTTCGCAGCGGCCCACGAGGACGAGGACCGCGAGCACCCCGAGCATCACGAACGGGGTGAGCTGGTGTGCCGGGACGCTCGCCGCGAACAGGCCGATCAGCACCATGAGGAGCACGGCCCGCTGGCGCCGGTCGGTCGGCTCGACCTCCGCCTCGCCCGGGCGCACCTTCGCCCACAGCACACGCGGCGCCCGGAACCACACCAGGAGGATCGCCACGAAGACGAGGTAGAGGAGGTAGGTGAAGCCCTGGGGGGAGAAGTAGTCCTGGCCCACCCAGCCGCTCAGCACGAAGATCCAGATGCCGGTCCACTTGGCGCGCCAGCTCGCCCGCATCGAACGCACGAGCAGGAACATCGGGGCCAGGTAGAGCAGTTGCATGGTCAGCGGCCACCAGCGGATCACCTCGGTGAGGTCGCTGACACCGCAGGCCTTGGCGACGAACGCGGCCCCCGCGAAGAAGCCCGGCCAGCTCCAGCGGGCGTCCAGGTCGGGTACCGCGGATCCGGTGCGGTCGATGTAGTCGATGAAGCCGAGGTGCTGCCAGGCGGTGGCGAACCGTGGCTCGGTCTCGATGACCGCGGGGAGCGCGTGCAGGGAGATCACGGTGGCGAGCAGGGTGATGAGCAGCAAACCCCTGTGCTCGCGGTTCATCCAGAGCAGCGAGGCGAAGACCGTGATCAGGAGGGCCGCGCCGATCAGGGTGGGCAGCGGCAGGACGGAGATGAGGCCGAGGCCGCCCATCCTGTCGAGGGAGGCGTCGTCGAGGCCCAGTGCCGGGACCCAGTAGAGGAGTAGTGCGGAGATCAGCAGGAAGCCGAGGAGCACGCCGGGTTTGGAAGGGTGTCGTAGGCGGTCGCGGAGGGTCGGTGGGGGTGGGGTCGTGTCGTCTGCCGGCTGCGGGTCGGTGGTGGCTGGTCGCGCCCACGCGGCGGAGCCGCTTGACGTCGCGCCCCGCGCCGCAGTCGGGGCGCCGTCCGAACCGTCCGTCTCGAAGGGAGCGTCGACTTCCGGGGCCTCCGCCGGGCCCAGGGAAGCCTCCGAGCCCGGTGCCCGCGCCTCCACCGGCAGACCCACCGCGGGCGGTTGCGGCTTGAGCGCCCAGGTCGGGCGGTGGTCCGGGCGTGCCTTGGGTGTGCCCGTGGGTGGGGTGCCGGGGCCCGGGCGGACGTCCGGGCGGCGTTCCTGGTGGTCGAAGTCGACGTGCACGCCGAGGGCGAGGGTGTCGGAGTCGAGGGCCCAGGCGGGCCCACGCTTCGCCTCGCGCGGCTTGGCCGCGGCCACGTCGCGCGCGTCCAGGTCGGCGAGGTCACC
>LRTP01000022.1 GCA_001550305.1 Streptomyces diastatochromogenes | reverse complement strand
GGCCCGGCCCCTGGCCGTGGCTCAGGCGGCGCGCTCGTCCGCGGGGGCCGCCAGCGGCACCTGGGGGCCGTCGCACTCGCGTAGCCAGCGTCGCAGTACGCGGTGCACCTGCTCGGCGCCCACGAGACCCGCGTCGTCCTCGACCGGCGCGGACAGGGCCACCGGTGACAGCAGGAAGGGGCGTGCCTGGGCCCCGCCGAGTCCGCCGTGCGAGCCGATCTGCTCCTCGAAGGCGAGGACCTCGCCCTCCTTCGGGTCGTACGAGGAGTTGACCATGATGTCGGCGACGTGCGGGAAGGAGTGCGTACGTCGTACGGCGTCGGCGGCGCCGGGGCCGAAGTCGGCGAGCGGACCCGGGCGCGCGTCGTCGAGCTTGTCGACCGGCACCTCCGCGCCGTTCGCGCCCAGCACGAGCCCGCCGTACTCCTCGCTGCGGACCAGCACGAATCCGACGCCGGGGTGGTTGGCGAGGGTGGACAGCAGCGCGGGGTGGCGGCGGTCGATCTCCTCCCGGCTCATCCGGTGCGGCACGTCGGGGAAGGAGACCAGGCCGAGGTTGCCGGAGGCCAGCACGATGGGCTCGGAGCGGCGCGAGGGACGGTGACGCTCGCCGCGTTCCTCGACGGGTCTGCGCAGCGCGGCCCGCACCGCCGCCCGCGCCTCGGTGCCGCTGTGGGTCCGCTGTGCCTTGCGCGGCACGGGCAGGCCGCAGCCGGCCCGGACCAGGTTGCCGAGGCTGAGGCCGTAGCGGGTCAGGAAGGTCTCGCCGGGGCTCTGGCCGTGGTCCGACAGCACCACGATCCGGTAGGGCCGCGGGGCGTGTTCGGCGACCTTGGCCACCAGGGCGAGGGACCGGTCGAGGCGCTCCAGGACCTTCTCGGCGTCCCGGCTGCGCGGCCCGGAGTGGTGGGCCACCTCGTCGTACGCCACCAGGTCCGCGTAGACCGCGTTGCGCCCGGCGAGCATGTCGCCGATCACCGCGGCGACGACGACGTCCCGCTCGACGACGGTCGCGAAGGCGCGCACGAAGGGGTACAGCCCGCCGCGCTTGACCCGGGGCCGCCGCTTCTTCATCCGCGCCCCCGTGGACTGGCCCATCTCGCGCAGCACCTCGGCGACGAAGGACATGGCCGTACGGACGGCGTTGGCGGGGTCGATGAAGTAGGCGAAGTAGCCGGCGCGGGAACGGTTCTCCCGGCCCCTTCGCGCGGCCATGGACAGCACCAGGGCCAGCTGGTCGGCGCCGCCGCTGAAGAGGTTGCCGCGGCTGGCGCCGTCGACGGTGAGCAGGCCTCCGTCGCCGGTGTACTCGATGGCCCGGCGCTGGAGTTCGGCGGCGCTGGAGGGCCGGTTGCACACCATGACCTCCTGCGTGTCCTTCTCGTACCAGCGGAAGGCCGGCACGTCGTGGTTGCTGCCGTGCAGGATGCCGAGCTGGCTGGCGCCGGTCTGGCTGGACCAGTCGGTGCGCCACGGGGTGAGCCGGTGGGTGGGGCAGCCGCCCGCCCCGGAGCCGTCGAGCCACTGCGCGACGGTGGGCATCAGCCCCTTGCCGACCGCTTCCCGCAGCACGTCGTGGCCGACGCCGTCGAGCTGGAGGAAGACGGCGCCGGGGGTCGAGGGCCCCGCCCGCCCGTCGCCGCGCCTGCGGCGCCGGTC
>LRTP01000219.1 GCA_001550305.1 Streptomyces diastatochromogenes | reverse complement strand
CCGACGGCCGTTCCCGCGCCCGTGCCCAGCGCCAGGTCCGCCGCGCAGGCCGCGACGGCGGCAACCACCGCCACCAGCAGGGGAGTTCCGGCGCCCTCCCGGGCGTACCGCTGCCCGAACGTCAGCCGGCCGGCCTCCGCCTCGTCCAGCGCCCGGGTGTACGCCCCGTACTCCTCGGCGGCGGCCTCCGCCATGGTGTCGAGCGCGGCACGGGCCCGCGACAGCAACACGGCCCCGTCGCTCCGCCCGCCCGAGCGCCGTACCTCTTCCTCCACGGCCCGGGTCAACAGCCGCTCGGCCTCCGCCCGATGGCCTTCCCGCATGTCACGTCCCCCTCTGGCGACAACTCCTTTACGTTCAAGTGTCCTTGGTGGGGGGCCCGAGCGCGAGGGGGCGACGCGATCAATGGGCGGCTGCGCCCGACGCGTCAGCGGCCGGGGACTGCGGCAGGATGGACCCATGCCGAACCGACTGGCCCACGAGACGTCCCCCTACCTGCTCCAGCACGCCGACAACCCCGTCGACTGGTGGCCCTGGTCGGCCGAGGCCTTCGAGGAGGCGCGCGAGCGGGGTGTGCCCGTGCTGCTCAGCGTCGGGTACAGCAGCTGTCACTGGTGTCATGTCATGGCGCACGAGTCCTTCGAGGACGAGGCGACGGCCGCCTATCTCAACGAGCACTTCGTCAACGTCAAGGTCGACCGTGAGGAGCGGCCCGATGTCGACGCCGTCTACATGGAGGCCGTGCAGGCGGCCACGGGGCAGGGCGGGTGGCCCATGACCGTGTTTCTCACGCCGGATGCCGAGCCCTTCTACTTCGGGACCTACTTCCCGCCCGCGCCCCGGCACGGGATGCCGTCGTTCCGGCAGGTGCTGGAGGGGGTGCGCGGGGCCTGGACCGACCGTCGGGGCGAGGTCGCCGAGGTCGCGGGGAAGATCGTGCGGGATCTCGCCGAGCGGGAGATGAGCTTCGGGAGCGGCGAGGTGCCCGGCGAGGAGGACTTGGCCGGTGCGCTGCTCGGGCTCACCCGGGAGTACGACGCCTCGCGCGGCGGCTTCGGGGGCGCGCCCAAGTTCCCGCCGTCCATGGTGATCGAGTTCCTGCTGCGGCACCACGCGCGGACCGGTTCCGAGGGCGCTCTCCAGATGGCGCAGGACACCTGTGAGCGGATGGCGCGGGGCGGGATCTACGACCAGTTGGGTGGGGGGTTCGCGCGGTACTCCGTGGATCGCGAGTGGGTTGTGCCCCATTTCGAGAAGATGTTGTACGACAACGCACTTCTGTGCAGGGTGTATGCGCACCTCTGGCGTACCACCGGCTCCGAGCTCGCCCGTCGCGTCGCCCTGGAGACCGCCGACTTCATGGTGGGCGAACTCCGCACGAACGAAGGCGGGTTCGCCTCCGCGCTCGACGCCGACAGTGACGACGGCACGGGCAGGCACGTCGAGGGCGCGTACTACGTGTGGACCCCGCGGCAGCTGCGTGAGGTGCTCGGCGCCGAGGACGGCGAACTCGCCGCCCGGTACTTCGGGGTGACGGAGGAGGGGACCTTCGAAGAGGGCTCCTCCGTGCTGCAACTGCCGCAGCAGGACGAGTTGTTCGACGCGGAGAAGGTGGCCGGCATCCGGCGTCGGCTGCTCGCCGCGCGGGCCGAGCGACCCGCTCCCGGACGCGACGACAAGATCGTCGCCGCCTGGAACGGGCTCGCCGTCGCCGCCCTCGCGGAGACCGGCGCCTACTTCGACCGCCCCGACCTCGTGGACGCCGCGATCGCCGCCGCGGATCTCCTCGTACGGGTGCACATGGACGACCGGGCGCGACTGTCGCGTACCAGCAAGGACGGGCAGGCCGGGGCCAACGCGGGGGTGTTGGAGGACTACGCGGACGTCGCCGAGGGGTTCCTCGCGCTGGCCTCCGTCACCGGGGAAGGAGTGTGGCTGGAATTCGCCGGGTTCCTGCTGGATCAGGTGATCATGCAGTTCACCGATCCCGAGTCCGGCGCGCTGTACGACACCGCGGCCGACGCCGAGCGCCTCATCCGCCGGCCCCAGGACCCCACCGACAACGCCACGCCCTCCGGCTGGAGCGCGGCGGCCGGTGCCCTGCTGAGCTATGCCGCCCAGACCGGCGCCGAGCCCCATCGGACCGCCGCCGAAAGGGCGTTGGGCGTCGTGAAGGCGCTCGGGCCGCGCGCTCCCCGTTTCATCGGCTGGGGGCTCGCGGTGGCGGAGGCGCTGCTCGACGGGCCGCGTGAGGTCGCGGTCGTGGGGCCGGAGGGGCATCCCCTGACAAAAGCCCTGCACCGGACGGCCCTGCTCGGTACCGCGCCGGGCGCCGTTGTCGCCGTGGGAACTCCGGAGAGTGACGAGCTGCCGCTCCTTGCCGACCGCCCCCTCGTACAGGGCGAACCCGCCGCGTATGTCTGCCGAAACTTCACTTGTGATGCTCCGACGACCGATCCCGACCGGCTTCGCACGGCTCTGAGCAGCTGAAACACAGATCATCAGACCGTCCGTCAACTGGCTGAAACGCGACCGGTGTTCGAATCGTTCAACAAGCGATCGGACTGTGATGAAACACGCTCTTCACCAGATCAGCCTGTGCACTTCACAGATCGCCCATAGTCTTTGCATCGTGACGCGGCGGATGTGACACATCGTCGCGAATGGGGGTTTTGGGATCTGGGGGGATCTGTTGCTCACGTCTGTCTTTATTGCTGCCATTTCGATGGCCCTGTTCTGGATGGCGGCGTTCACTCTCTGGTGGCAGATGCACGCGTGGCGCACGCCCGAGGTGCTGGCGTCCACCCGGTTCGGCAGACCGGACGGCGATGACCGGCTGGCGTTCTCGCTGCTGCTGCCGGCCCGCCACGAACAGGCCGTGCTCGACCACACCATCCAGCGACTGCTGGAATCGAGCCACACCGACTTCGAGATCATCGTCATCGTCGGGCACGACGATCCGGAGACCACCGAGGTCGCCCGGCAGGCCGAGGCCCGCGACGGGCGGGTGCGGGTCGTCGTCGACCACCACGAGAAGAAGAACAAGCCGAAGGCCATGAACACGGCGCTGCCGCACTGCCGCGGCGACGTCGTCGGGGTCTTCGACGCCGAGGACCAGGTCCATCCGGAGCTGCTCGCCCATGTCGACCACGCGTTCCGCACGACGGGTGCGGACGTCGTCCAGGGCGGGGTCCAGCTCATCAACTTCCACTCCAACTGGTACAGCCTGCGCAACTGCCTGGAGTACTTCTTCTGGTTCCGCTCGCGGCTGCACCTGCATGCGCAAAAAGGTTTCATCCCGCTCGGCGGCAACACCGTCTTCGTACGGACGGACGTACTGCGGGAAGCGGACGGCTGGGACCCCGAGTGCCTCGCCGAGGACTGCGACCTGGGGGTACGGCTCTCCAGCGTCGGCAAGAAGGTCGTCGTCGCCTACGACTCCGACATGGTGACCCGGGAGGAGACCCCGGGCAGCCTGGTGTCGCTGATGAAGCAGCGCACCCGGTGGAACCAGGGCTTCCTGCAGGTCTACCGCAAGAAGGACTGGAAGCAACTGCCCGGCTTCGGACAGCGGTTGCTCGCCCGCTACACGCTGATGACGCCGTATCTGCAAGCCGTCTCCGGGGTGGTCATCCCGCTCAACGTGGCCATCGCGCTCTTCCTCGACGTGCCCGTCGGGATCGCCTTCATCACCTTCCTGCCGGCCGTGACCGCCCTGGTCACCTTCGTCTTCGAGCTCGTCGGACTGCACGACTTCGGCAAGCAGTACGGGCTGCGCGTCCGGTTCGTCCACTACCTGAAGCTCGTGGTCGGTGGCCCCTTCTATCAGGTGCTTCTCGCCGGTGCGGCCGTCCGTGCCGTATGGCGTGAGCAAAGGGGCCGCAACGACTGGGAGTTGACCAGTCATGTCGGCGCGCACCTCACCGAGGCCGAAGCGACCCACTAGGACCTGAGGTCACCCGCCGGGCGTCCCCACCGCCGGGCAGGCCTTGGTTCCGCATGCCCCGGTTCCGCAGGCCCTGGTGCCGCAGTCCTTGGGCCCGAACATCCCGAACGTACCGAAAGTCCCGAGAGGACCTTCCCGCGTGACCTCGACACTTCCCGCGGTGACCACGTCCACGGTCCCCGCGACGCGACCCGCCGCGCCCGACATCGTCCACGACCACCCGCCGCTCCAGCGGCTGCGCACCTCGCGCGCCGACCTGCTGCTGTGCGGCGCCCTGCTGCTGGCGATCATCGTCGTGCAGGGCTGGAACATCACCGACTACCCGACACTCAGCGACGACGAGGGCACCTATCTCGCCCAGGCGTGGGCCGTGCAGCAGGGCAAGGGCCTCGCGCACTACACGTACTGGTACGACCACCCGCCCCTGGGCTGGATCCAGATAGCCGCCCTGACCTGGATCCCCGCCCACATCAGCCCCTCGCTGATGACGGTCGGCTCGATGCGCGTCGCGATGCTCGCGGTCAGCGCCGCCAGCGCGGTCCTGCTGTACGTCCTCGCGCGCCGCCTCTCGCTGCCGCGCTGGGCCGCGGGCCTCGCGATGGTGCTCTTCGGGCTCTCCCCGCTGTCGGTGGTGCTCCAGCGCGAGATCTTCCTCGACAACATCGCGGTGATGTGGACGCTGCTCGCGTTCTGCCTCGCCGCGTCCCCGAGCCGGCACCTCTGGCACCACTTCGGGGCGGGCATCGCGGCCGCGGCCGCCGTGCTCACCAAGGAGACGATGCTCGTCGTCCTGCCCGCGCTCCTGGTCACCATGTGGCGCCACGGCCACCGCGACACCCGCAAGTTCGCGCTCACCGGAGCCATCACCGCCTGCGTCCTGATCGGCCTCGCGTACCCGCTGTTCGCCCTGCTCAAGGGCGAGCTGTTCCCGGGCGCGGGCCATGTCTCGCTCTGGGACGGCATCACGTACCAGATGAGCCGCCCCGGCTCCGGCTTCATCCTCGACCCCGGCTCCGGCTCGTACGGCGTGCTGCACTCCTGGCTCTACTACGACCGGGTGCTGATCGTCGGCGGCCTCGCCGGAGCGCTGCTGCTCCTGGCCACCTGGCGCTGGTCCGTCACCGCCCGCGCCCTCGCCGGACCCGCCCTCACGGTGGCGATCCTCGCCCTGGTGGCGCTGCGCCCGAGCGGCTATCTGCCCGCGATGTACATCATCCAGGCGCTGCCGTTCCTCGCGCTGGTCCTCGCCGGAGGCGCCGCCAGCCTCGCCCATCTGGTGCTGCGCAGGTGGCGGAGCGACGAGGAGAAGCCGTACGTCACCTGGGGACGGCGGGTGACGGCGGCCGCGCTCGTGGCGGTCGCCGCGCTCTATGTGCTGCCGCACTGGTACGACGGCGACCACACCGCCGTGACCGCCGACGCCAACGCCCCCTACCGGGCGGCGGCCACCTGGCTGAAGACCGAGGTCCAGGACCCGGCGGACACCCGGGTCCTGGTCGACGACGCCCTCTGGCTCGACCTGGTCCACGACGGCTACCGGCCCGGGCTCGGCGTCATCTGGTTCTACAAGGCGGACCTCGACCCCGCGGTGACCAGGACGATGCCGCGCGGCTGGAAGGACATCGACTACGTCGTCGCCTCTCCGACGGTGCGGCGTGACGCGGTCGACCTGCCCAACGTCAAGGCGGCCATCGAGCATTCGACGCCGGTCGCCACCTTCGGCAAGGGTGCCGACCGGATCGAGATCCGACAGATCGACGAGAGCACGGGAAACACCATGACCACGACGACGTCCGGGGGCAGTCGATGAGCAGCTTCGAGAGCACCGTCCCCGGGGAGCTCGGCGATCCCGCCGTAAGGGCGGTCGAGGTGCCCGAACCGGGCGCCGTCACCATCGTCGTACCGACCTTCAACGAGTCCGCGAACATCCGTGAACTCCTGCGCCGGATCACCGAGTCGGTGCCCGACCGGCTGCCCTGCGAGGTGGTCTTCGTGGACGACTCCACGGACGACACCCCCGAGGTGATCTCCCGGGAGGCGCAGGACTGCCCGTTCCCGGTGACCTTGTTGCACCGCGAGGAAGCCGTGGGCGGGCTCGGCGGTGCCGTCGTCGAGGGACTGAAGGCGGCGAGCTCCGACTGGATCGTCGTCATGGACGGCGATCTCCAGCATCCGCCGTCCCTGATACCGGAGTTGGTGGCCTCGGGGGAGCGGTCCGCCGCCGGGCTCGTCGTCGCCAGCCGGTACATCAAGGGCGGCAGCCGCGAGGGCCTCGCGGGCGGCTACCGCATCGCCGTCTCGCGCGGCGCGACCTGGCTGACCAAGACGCTCTTCCCGCGCCGACTGCGCGGTATCAGCGATCCGATGAGCGGCTTCTTCGCGATCCGCCGCAGCGCGGTCACCGCCGAGATCCTGCAGCCGCTCGGCTACAAGATCCTCCTCGAACTCGCCGTCCGCAGCCGCCCGCGCGAGGTCACCGAGGTGCCCTTCGTCTTCCAGGACCGGTTCGCGGGCGAGTCCAAGTCGACCGCGCAGGAGGGCTTCCGGTTCCTGCGTCACCTCGTCGGGCTGCGCACCGCCTCGCCGGTCGCGCGGATGGTCGTCTTCGGTCTGATCGGCGCCACCGGCTTCCTGCCGAACCTGATCGGCCTGTACGCGCTCACCGCCGCCGGCATGCACTACGTACCGGCCGAGATCCTCGCCAACCAGTTGGGCGTCGCCTGGAACTTCCTGCTCATCGAGCATCTGTTGTTCCGCGAGCGCCGAAAGCACCGCAGCTGGTGGGACCGGGTGGGCCGGTTCGCGCTGCTCGCCAACGCCGACCTGGTGCTGCGCATCCCGCTGATCGCCCTGTTCGTCGGCCACTTCGGGATGGGCGCCCTGTCCGCCACCGCGCTGGCCCTGGTGATGACGTTCGTCCTGCGCTTCGTGGGCACCGAGGCGCTGGTCTATCTGCCGCGCCGCAGCAGCGAGGCCCCGGGCGGGAGCCGCAGCCGCACAACGAGGAGAGCCGCGTGAAACATCTGGCACGACCCAGACGGAGAACCTCACTGCTGGCCGTGGCGGGCCTGGCCGCCGGGCTGCTGCTCGTCTCGCCGCAGCCCGCCTCCGCCGCCAACCTCGTCACCAACCCGGGTTTCGAGACCGACGGCACGGACGGCATGCCGTCCTGCTGGGAGAAGTCCGGCTGGGGCGACAACGACTTCACCTTCGCCACCGTCGCCGACTCCCACTCCGGCTCCAAGGCCATGAAGGTCACGCTGACCCGGCGCGTCGACGGCGACCGCAAGGCCCTGATCACGGAGTCCGCGACCTGCGCGCCGGTGGTCACCGCGGGCAAGCAGTACGACCTCGGCCTCTGGTACAAGTCGACGACACCGGACACCGCGATCACCCTCTTCCGGCACGACACCACGGCGGGCTGGCAGTACTGGACCGACCTCAAGACGCTGGACATGGCGGCGGGCTGGACGCAGGCGAGCGTCCGTACGCCCGCCGTCCCGGCCGGTACCGACCGCATCACCTGGGGCGTCTCGGTGTACGGCACCGGCTCGGCGACCACCGACGACTACACGATGGAACAGGTCTCCGACCCGATCCCGCCGGCCACCTGCACCGCCACCACCGACGAGTGCGCGAACGGCCGCTGGGACGTGCTGCCCACGCAGAACCCGGTGCGCTCCATGCACTCCGTCGTCCTCAACAACGGCAAGGTGCTGCTGATCGCCGGGTCCGGCAACAGCGAGGAGAACTTCAACGCGGGCACGTTCACCAGCGCGGTCTACGACCCGGTGAACGGCACCTACAAGGTGATCCCCACGCCGAAGGACATGTTCTGCTCGGGACACGTCCAGCTCGCCGACGGGCGGGTGCTGGTGATGAGCGGCAACAAGGCGTTCCCGGTCGCGGGCGGGCACGGCTACGAGGGGTACAAGGACTCGTACATCTTCGACCCGGTCACCGAGACGTACAGCAAGACGAACGACCTGAACGACGGTCACTGGTACCCGTCGGCCACCGAGCTCGGCAACGGTGACGTCATCTCGTTCGGCGGACTGCGCGAGGACTCCACCGGGTCGGTGACGGCCGAGCGCTGGTCGGCGGCGCAGCAGCGGTGGCTGCCGTTCACGCAGGTCAACCAGACCTGGTCGTACTGGGGTCTGTACCCGTCGATGATCCTGATGCAGGACGGGCGGCTCTTCTACTCGGGCAGCCACGTCTTCGGCAACGGCACGCCCGGCACGGGCTCGGCGATCTACGACTACGACGCGAACACCGTCACGGCGATCCCCGGGCTCCAGGACAAGGACGAGCGCGACCAGTCCGCGAGCGTGCTGCTGCCCCCGGCCCAGGACCAGAAGGTGCTGACGATCGGCGGCGGCAACATCGACTCCAACCCGGAGGCGAACCGGCTCACCGACATCATCGACCTGAAGGCCGCGAACCCGGCGTACACCGTCGGCCCGCAGATCCCGCAGGGCACGGTCGACCTCGGCAACGGCAAGGTCGCCGAGACCGGCGACCAGGGCAAGATGTACGTCTCCGCCGTCCTCCTGCCGGACGGCAAGGTGCTGGAGACGGGCGGTGGCCTGCACAACCGCGCCAACCCGGTGTTCGAGGCGTCGATGTTCGACCCGGCGACCTCCACGTTCGACCCGGTGGCCGCCGACCCCGAGGCGCGCGGCTACCACTCCTCCGCGTTCCTGCTGCCCGACGGAAGGGTGATGGCCACCGGCGACAACCCGGGCAACGGCACCTGGAACCACAACGTGTCCATCTACACCCCGCCCTACCTCCTCAAGGGCACCCGTCCGACGATCACCTCGGTGATCGACAACGAGTGGGTGTACGGGGACACCCAGCGCATCACGGTCGACCGGCCCATCGTGAAGGCCGAGCTGATCCGCCCGGCCGCGGTGACGCACTCGTCCGACCCGAACCAGCGCTTCGTGGACCTGCCCCTGTCGGTGGACGGCAACAACGTCGACCTGAACGTGACGAGCAACCCCGACATGGCCCCGCCCGGTTGGTACATGCTCTTCGCGGTCGACGCCAACGGGGTGCCCTCGGTCGCCAAGTGGGTGCACCTCCAGGGCCCCGCCGCCCTGGCCACGGACACCGCCTCGGCGCACGTCCACTCCTTCGCCGACTCCCTCGAGGGCACGGTCACCAAGGGCGGCAAGAAGCGGACCTCGCAGAAGGTCAGCACCACGATCTCCGGCTGCGACCGGCACTACGGCACGATCAACGTCTGTGTGCCGACCGTCTTCCCGGACGGCGTCAAGAAGACGACGGCCTCGCGCTGCGCGTGGCTGAAGACGAACGGCTACGGCCGTCTGAAGGTCAACGGCAAGGACGACCCGCTGGGTCTCGATCCCAACGGGGACGGGCTGGCCTGCGGCGCCAAGGATCTCAAGCGTCGCTAGGTGTCTGGCTCCCGAACTCGGTGAGGGCGCGCTCCACGATGGCCTCCAGGTTGTCGTGGTGCGCGCCCTTCCAGTAGGCGCGCCCGCACTCCTCGCACTGCGCGAACACGTCGTAGGACCGCTCGGTGCCGCCCTCCAGTTGGTCCACGACCTGCTCCTTGGCGGCCTCCTTGAGCAGGCCGTTGCAGGCGGTGCAGCGTGTCCAGGGCCTCAGGTCGGGTGCGAACCGGCCCAGCACGTCACGGAGTTGGTCATCGGGCCGGGTGCTGTAGATGAACGCGCCCGCCCACAGCTCGCGGCGGCGCAGCAGCCCCCGGTCGCGGCTGAGCATCACGCGACGTTCGGCGGCGGAGCACGCGGCGAGGGCCGGGTCGCCGATGTCCGTCGACTCGTACGCCGCGTCGACGCCGAGGAGGCGCAGTCGGCGCGCGAGGGTGCCGAGGTGGACGTCGAGGAGGAAGCGCAGCGGGGCGCCGGGAACCCGCTGCGGGCGCTCGACCGCCCGTACGTCGACGCTCTCGCCGGCCCCCGGGAGGTGCGAGACGGGCACCTCGCGGCCGTCCACGACGAGGGCGCCGACCTCGGTCAGCGGGACGCCGAGCGACTCGACGACGTGGCCGAGGGTGGAGGAGCCGTCGGTGGCGACCGCCGTGGCTCCCGAACGACGCCTGTGCGGTACGAACATCCCCAGCTCGGGGGCGAAGGCGACATGGATCTCCGGTCCGTTCACCCGGTCAGGATGTCACGCCGGAGAGCCCTGGCCTCAGGGGTTTTCGACGGAGAGGCCGTGCTCCAGGACGTCCATCGTGCGGTCCACCAGGTCCTTGAAGTCGTCCCGGTGGTCGTTCTCCGCCCAGTACAGGGACGTCTCCATCAGGCCGCCGATGATCGCCATCGCGTAGACCCGCACCTCCAGGCTGTCCGGGTCCCGGCCGGTGCGCTCGCCGATGGCCTGGCAGAGCATGGTGCCGGTGACCGACATGCTCTCCATCATCCGCGAGCGCACCGCCGGGACCTGGACCATCAGGTGGGTCCGCAGCCGGGACACCTCGGGATCGTCCTTGATGCCGAGCCGGATGGCCTTCTGCATCACGTACCGGAGGGTGTCCATCCACGGCTCGTCCGTGGGCCGGGCCCGCAGCTCCTCCATGATGAGCGGGTCGAACTCGTCCGTGAGGACGATGTCCTCCTTGGTGGGGAAGTAGCGGAAGACGGTCGACGGCGACACCTCGGCGCGCTCGGCGATCTGCTCGATCGTCGTCGCGTCGTACCCCTGTTCCCTGACGAGTGCGTACGTCGCGGTGCGGATCGCCTCGCGGGTCTTGATCTTCTTCCGCTCGCGCAGGCCCAGCTGAGGGCGGTCGGCGGGGCTGAAGGGGGAGGGTGCGGCCGTCATGCCGTTCATTGTCCGGCATCCGCCGCAGCGGTGGCCATGGCCGGGTCCTCGTCCTCCTTCGTGGCGTGCGTGACCGGGGTGTTCGGCAGGAACGCCGCGGCCAGCAGGGCGGTGACGAGGGCCGCGATGCCGCACACCAGCAGGACCAGGCCCATGCCGTGGACGTACGCGCCGTTCGCGGAGGCCACGAGATCGGCCGGGCCCGCCTTCTGGGCGACGATGTGCGCCGCGACCACGGACTCCCCGGCGGTGTCGGCGGCCTTCGCGGGCAGCCCGGTGACGTCGAGGCGGTCGCGGAACGTGCCGGCCAGCAGGCTGCCGAGGAGGGCGATGCCGATCGCGCTGCCGACCTGGCGCGTCGTCATGAGAAGCCCGGAGCCGCTGCCGGCCCGGTCGCGGGGCAGGGCGCCGAGGGCGCCGTCCATCGCGGGGACGACCGAGAAACCGAAGCCGAAGCCGGTGATGGACAGCCACAGCGCGGTGAATCCGTAGCCCGAGTCGACGGTCGTACGGCTGCCGAGCAGCGCGGCGAAGGCCAGCACCACCAGTCCGGCGGTGACCACCGCGCGGGAGCCGAACCGGGCGACGACCGGCTGTGCGGCCCGGGCCGCGACGATCAGACCGCCCATCATGGGCAGCAGCCGCAGGCCGGTGCCGAAGGCGTCGTGGCCGAGCACCGCCTGGAGATACGGCGGCAGCACGAACAGCAGGCCGGACAGGACGAACATCACCAGGGTCGCCGCGATCGTGTTGAACAGGAACCCGCGGTGGGTGAGCAGCGACATGTCGAGCATGGGGCGTTCCACGCGTCGCTCGCGCATCACCAGGGCGGCGATCAGGACGGCGGCTCCGGCGAGCATGCCCACGGTCAGCGGGTCGCCCCAGCCACGGCCGGGCGCCTCGATGATCGCGTAGATGAGGGCGCCGAGGCCTGCCGCGGTGAGCGCGGTGGAGAGGGTGTCGACCTTGGGGGAGGCGGGGTCGCGGGTCTCGGGCAGCAGGAAGACGCAGGCGGCGATGCCGATCGCGGCCATCGGGACGTTGACCAGGAAGACCGAGCCCCACCAGAAGTGGTTGAGCAGCCAGCCGCCGATGATCGGGCCGAGCGGCAGACCGAGCGACGAGGCGGCGGAGATGATGCCGACGGCCTTGGTGCGCTCGTCGGGTCCGAAGAGCGAGGGCAGCACGGACAGGGCGAGCGGCATGACCAGCGCGGCGCCGAGGCCCATCACCGTGCGGGCCGCGATGACCCAGTCGACGTCGTCGGCCAGGGCGCCGGCCACGGAACCGGCGAGGAAGATCCCGAGCCCCACGACGAGCATCCGGCGCCGTCCGAAGCGGTCGCCGAGCAGTCCCGCCGGGAGCATCAGCGCGGCGAAGACGATCACGTACGCGTCCGCCATCCACTGCTGCTGGCCGGTGGTGGCGCCGAGTTCGCCCGCCATCGTCGGCAGGGCCACGTTGAGGATCGTCGTGTCGAAGCCGAGCGTGAGCATGCTCGCGACCAGGGCCCCGAGGGCCCACCAGCGGCGCGGATCGCGCCGCACGCCATTGTCTTGAGTGACAGTAACCATGAAATGAGAGTAGCTGTCAAAAGGTGGTGAGTGTCAATGGGGATGCGCTGTCGGGGCATACAAAAATGGCCACGGCTCGGAAGCCGTGGCCATTCGGGGAGGTAGGGCGGTGTGTCACCCGTGCTGGTAGGCCACCAGTGAGATGCCCACGTAGTGCACGACGAACGCCGCGAGGGTGAGGGAGT
Source organism: Streptomyces diastatochromogenes (assembly GCA_001550305.1). GTDB lineage: Bacteria > Actinomycetota > Actinomycetes > Streptomycetales > Streptomycetaceae > Streptomyces > Streptomyces mirabilis_D. The sequence continues at coordinate 11,305 of LRTP01000219.1, read as the reverse complement.
GGAAGACCTCGTGGAAGCCGAACCAGCGAGGTGAGGGGTTGGGGCGCTTGATCCCGTAGATCACACCGCCCGCGCTGTAGAGCAGTCCGCCGACGATCACCAGGACCAGCACGGCGATGCCGCCCGTGCGCATGAAGTCCGGCAGGAAGAAGACGGCCGCCCAGCCCATCGCTATGTAGCAGGGGGTGTAGAGCCAGCGCGGGGCGCCGACCCAGAACACCCGGAAGATGATCCCCGCCGCCGCGGCGGCCCAGATGCTCCACAGGAGCCACTGACCCTTGGCGCCGGGGAGCAGCAGCATCGTCAGCGGTGTGTACGTGCCGGCGATGATCAGGAAGATGTTGGCGTGGTCGAGTCTGCGCAGCACGCCGTCCATCCGCGGGCTCCAGTTGCCGCGGTGGTAGAGCGCGCTCACTCCGAACAGGAGGCAGGCCGTCAGGACGAAGATCCCGCAGGCGATGCGGGCCCGTGTGGAACTGGCCAGAGCGGTGAGGACCAGACCGGAGATCAGGACGGCCGGGAACATGCCGAGGTGCAGCCAGCCGCGGAGCTTGGGCTTGACCGGATGCGACGGGGAGAGCGCTGCGGGACTGCGGCCTGCGGCCGGCGAGTCCGTGGGCGCGTCGGGGACGGGCGCAGTCATAGGCGGAATCCTACCTACGGAACCGTAAGTTACGTGTCAGTACGACGCACTGAACAGCCAAGAGTGGCCATGTTCTCACGAGCGTGGCGCAACGCGGCGTCCACGCAAAAGAACCTTCAGCTGAACCCAACGTGTACGCAAAGAATCGCGGATACACGTGGCGATGGTCACTCCGCTCACGTGTGAGGCCCTCTGGACATATGGGCGAACCCGTCGGATGATCAAATGAGTGCGGTCGGCACCGGATGAGCGCCATGGGAATCCACACCCCCGAAGCATCCGGGTCGCAGCCCCCACGGGGCCTCAACAAAAAACCCCTCATCTAGGAGCAATCGTGGCGCGCGACATCGCGGCTCCCTCCACCGTCCCCACCCAGCACAAGGAACTGATCTCGTGGGTCAACGAGATCGCAGAACTGACCCAGCCGGACAACGTGGTCTGGTGTGACGGATCCGAGGCCGAGTACGAGCGCCTGTGTGAGGAGCTCGTTCACAAGGGCACCTTCAAGAAGCTCGATCCGATCAAGCGCCCGCATTCCTACTACGCCGCTTCCGACCCGACCGATGTCGCGCGGGTCGAGGACCGGACGTTCATCTGCTCCGAGAAGGAGGAGGACGCGGGCCCGACCAACCACTGGAAGGCGCCCGCCGAGATGCGGGAGATATTCGCGGGGGAGAAGGGCATCTTCCGCGGCTCGATGAAGGGCCGGACGATGTACGTCGTCCCGTTCTGCATGGGCCCGCTCGGCTCCGACCTCTCCGCGATCGGCGTCGAGATAACCGACTCCGCCTACGTCGCCGTGTCCATGCGCACCATGACCCGCATGGGACAGCCCGTCCTCGACGAGCTCGGCACCGACGGCTTCTTCGTGCGTGCTGTGCACACGCTCGGAGCGCCGCTGGCCGAGGGCGAGGCGGACGTGCCGTGGCCGTGCAACTCCACCAAGTACATCTCGCACTTCCCCGAGTCCCGCGAGATCTGGTCGTACGGATCGGGCTACGGCGGCAACGCGCTGCTCGGCAAGAAGTGCTACGCCCTGCGTATCGCGTCCGTCATGGCGCGTGACGAGGGCTGGCTCGCCGAGCACATGCTCATCCTGAAGCTGACCCCGCCGCAGGGCGAGTCCAAGTACGTCGCCGCCGCCTTCCCGAGCGCCTGCGGCAAGACCAACCTCGCCATGCTGGAGCCCACCGTCTCCGGCTGGACGGTCGAGACGATCGGCGACGACATCGCGTGGATGCGGTTCGGCGAGGACGGTCGGCTGTACGCGATCAACCCCGAGGCCGGTTTCTTCGGCGTCGCGCCCGGCACCGGTGAGCACACCAACGCCAACGCGATGAAGACGCTGTGGGGCAACTCCGTCTTCACCAACGTCGCGCTCACCGACGACAACGACATCTGGTGGGAGGGCATGACGGAGGAGACTCCGGCCCACCTGATCGACTGGAAGGGCAACGACTGGACGCCGGAGTCCGGTACGCCCGCCGCCCACCCCAACGCCCGCTTCACCGTCCCCGCCTCGCAGTGCCCGATCATCGCGCCCGAGTGGGAGGACCCCAAGGGCGTGCCGATCTCGGCGATCCTCTTCGGCGGACGCCGCGCCACCGCCGTGCCGCTGGTGACGGAGTCCTTCGACTGGAACCACGGCGTCTTCCTCGGCGCCAACGTGGCCTCCGAGAAGACCGCCGCCGCCGAGGGCAAGGTCGGCGAGCTGCGCCGCGACCCCTTCGCCATGCTGCCGTTCTGCGGTTACAACATGGGCGACTACATGGGGCACTGGGTCGACGTCGCCAAGGACAAGGACCAGGCGAAGCTTCCGAAGATCTACTACGTGAACTGGTTCCGCAAGAACGACGCGGGCAAGTTCGTGTGGCCGGGCTTCGGTGAGAACAGCCGCGTCCTGAAGTGGATCGTGGACCGCCTCGACGGCCGCGCCGAGGGCGTCGAGACCCCCATCGGCATCCTGCCGGCCAAGGGCGCCCTGGACACCAAGGGACTCGATCTCTCCGAGGCCGACCTCGACTTCCTGCTCACCGTCGACAAGGACGTGTGGCGCGAGGAGGCGGCGCTCGTGCCCGAGCACCTCAACACCTTCGGCGAGCACACCCCGAAGGAACTGTGGGACGAGTACCGCGCGCTGGTGCGGCGCCTGGGTTAGGAAGAACTCCGCGGCCGGTCCGGCTTGCCCTGACCAGCGATCGTCACGGCCGGCCGCGGTGACGGCACCATGAAAGAGCAGGGGCCCGCTCTGTACGAGGACGTACAGAGCGGGCCCCTGCCGTCATGTCCGGCAGGGGAGTGCCCGGAGAGCGATCGCCGCAGCCGGGATGTGCGTGGCCCTGTCGCAGGCGTAGGGCGATACACGCCGCACATCGCACAAAAAGGCGCGTCTGTGGGCAATTCACCTAGGGTGATCCCGTGCGCGGAATTCTGTTGGCCGGGGGTACCGGCTCAAGGCTGTGGCCATTGACCCGATCGGTGTCGAAACAACTGCTGCCGGTGTTCGACAAGCCGATGGTCTACTACCCGCTTTCCACACTGCTGATGGCCGGCGTCCAAGAGATTCTGATCATCACCACCCCGGAAGACCAGGACCAGTTCCGCCGGTTGCTCGGCGACGGCGGTCAACTGGGCCTGCGGCTGGAATACCTGGCGCAGGAACGTCCGGAGGGCATCGCCCATGCTCTCGTCCTGGGTGCCGACTTCATCGGCGACGAACCTGTCGCGCTGATTCTGGGTGACAACATCTTCCACGGCACCGGCCTGGGCACGCGGCTGGCCCGCTACGACGGTCTGAAGGGCGGCAGAGTCTTCGCCTATCAGGTCGCCAACCCCTCGGCCTATGGCGTCGTGGAGTTCGACGAGGGGGGCCGGGTGCTGTCCATCGAGGAGAAACCGGCCCGGCCGAAGTCGCGGTACGCCGTGCCCGGACTGTACTTCTACGACAACCGGGTTGTGGAGATCGCGCACGGCCTTCGGCCCAGCGCCAGGGGCGAGTTGGAGATCACCGACCTCAACCGCGTCTACCTGGAGGCCGGGGAACTGTACGTCACCCGGCTCGACCGGGGCACCGCTTGGCTGGACACCGGGACCTTCGCCTCCATGGTTCAGGCATCGGAATTCGTGCGGGTGATCGAGGAGCGCCAAGGCTTCAAGATCGGCTGTATCGAGGAGGCGGTCTGGCGGGCCGGCCTGATCGACGACGGCCGGCTCCGGGAGCTGGCCCAGCCGCTGCTCAAGAGCGGGTACGGCCATTACCTGCTGGGTCTGTTGGAGGATTCCCCGTGCCTCGTAGGGCCCCCACGGGACAGCGGGGAGGCCGGATCACGTCGCGAGGAACTGCTGCGCACCGGTCCGGGAGCTTTCGCGTGACGGTGTCCTTCTCCTGACTAAAGTCGCGCGGCAGATGTCCCGAAGACACGGACGTCAAGTTCGCAAGAACAGCTGCGTGGTGGAAGGAATCGGTTACGTGCGACCACTGGGAATTGAAGGGGCCTGGGTGGATACACCCACGGTTTTCGCGGACAGCAGGGGCCGATTCCATGAGTGGTTCAAGGGTGAGAGGTTCCACGATTCTCTCGGCCAGGGGTTCCGCATTGCGCAGGCCAACTGCTCTCGCTCCGTTCGCGGTACTCTCCGCGGTATCCACTACGCGTCGGTTCCGCCGGGACAGGCCAAGTACGTGATGTGCGTCAGCGGCGCCGTACTCGATGTGGTGGTCGACATCCGCACCGGTTCCCCAACTTTCGGGAAATGGGAGGCGGTTCAGTTGGACGACACGACACACCGATGCGTCTATCTCTCGGAAGGGCTGGGCCACGCCTTCATGGCGTTGGAGGACAACTCCACGGTCGTTTATCTGTGTTCGGAGGGCTACGCGCCGCAGCGGGAGTTCGGGATCAATCCACTCGACCCGGCACTGGCCATCGCCTGGCCCGAGGATCTCGTACCGTGCCTTTCCGACAAGGACGCGGCGGCGCCCACGCTGGAGGAGGCCCGACGGGCGGGCCTGCTGCCTTCCCTCGATGCCTGCAGTGCGTATCGCGGAAGTCTCGCGGTCGCCGAGTTTCATTGAGCCGGAATTCCTGGCGCACGCTGCACTATTTCGGCTCATTGCAGCCACCCGGGTGATTTTGGACTATGCCAGGGGCTGATTCGCGATCATTCCATCGTCGGAAGTGAACAATGTCTCTGTCGGTTGCCACGGTGGGGTGAGCGCATTCAGTGCGTGCGCTCCTTGTGTGGTCACTTCCCCAAGTTTCGCGAGGAAGGTTCTCAGTGAGCCGTAGAACAATGCGAAGTTCACGCGTTTCACGCGTGAAATCCGCGACCATGGTTTCGGTGGGCGCGCTTGCCGTCGTGCTCAATATCGCTCCGAGCGCGGTGGCTGTCACCGACGCGATCCACCGGTCCGGCGCGAACAGCAGCGTGGCGCTGCCGAGCCCGAACGGCGCCGTGAGTGCCGACCATGGCGGCGACCGTGGGCCGCAGGGACCGCGTGGCCACACTGGCCCTCGGGGACCGGAGGGCCACACGGGCCCCCGGGGCCCGCAGGGTGTCCCTGGTGTTCAGGGGCCGAAGGGCGACAAGGGAGACAAGGGAGACAAGGGCGACAAGGGCGACCAGGGCCCGCAGGGTCCTGGTGGCGTAGGCAGTGGACCCGGTCCCCAGGGTCCGCAGGGCTTCCAGGGCTTCCAGGGCGTCCCGGGTGTGCAGGGTTTGCAGGGTGTCCCGGGTGTGCAGGGGACGCAGGGTGGCCCGGGCACGCAGGGTGGCCCGGGTGTGCAGGGTTCGCAGGGCTTCCAGGGTGGCCCTGGTGTGCAGGGTGGCCCGGGTGTGCAGGGGTCGCAGGGCTTCCAGGGTGGCCCGGGTGTGCAGGGTGGCCCGGGTGTGCAGGGTGGCCCGGGTGTGCAGGGGTCGCAGGGCTTCCAGGGTGACCCGGGTGTGCAGGGTGGCCCGGGTGTGCAGGGTTCGACCGGTCCCGTGGGTCCGCAGGGCGCCACGGGTTCGACCGGCCTGACCGGTGCCATGGGCCCGCAGGGTAATCAGGGTGCCACCGGGACCACCGGTGCCACGGGCCCGCAGGGGACGCAGGGCGACACCGGGGTCACGGGTGTGCAGGGTTCCACCGGTCCTGTGGGTCCGCAGGGCGCCACGGGTTCGACCGGCCTGACCGGTGCCACGGGCCCGCAGGGTAATCAGGGTGCCACCGGGACCACCGGTGCCACGGGCCCGCAGGGTGTTCAGGGCGCACTCGGTATCGGTGTCCAGGGTCTGCAGGGTGTGCAGGGTGTGCAGGGTGACGTCGGTGTCCAGGGTCCGCAGGGCTTCCAGGGCGACGCCGGTATCCAGGGCTTCCAGGGTGTGCAGGGTGATGTCGGTGTCCAGGGTCCGCAGGGCTTCCAGGGCAACGCCGGTATCCAGGGCATCCAGGGTGTGCAGGGTGACGTCGGTGTCCAGGGTCCGCAGGGCTTCCAGGGCAACGCCGGTATCCAGGGCATCCAGGGTGTCCAGGGTGACGTCGGTGTCCAGGGCCCGCAGGGCTTCCAGGGCAACACCGGTATCCAGGGCATCCAGGGTGTCCAGGGTGACGTCGGTGTCCAGGGCCCGCAGGGCTTCCAGGGCAACACCGGGGCCACGGGTGCCAGTGGTGCCACCGGTCCGGTGGGCTCGCAGGGTGCCACCGGTTCGACCGGCCTGACCGGTGCCACGGGTCCGCAGGGCAGCCAGGGTGCCACCGGCACCACCGGTTCCACGGGCCCGACGGGTCCGCAGGGCACCACCGGCCCGCAGGGTACTCAGGGCGTGCAGGGTGCCCAGGGCACCCTGGGTGCCACCAGCGTCGTGACCGGGGCTCAGGGTGCGCAGTCGACTGCCGTCTGCGCCACGGGCCAAGCCCTCGGCGGCGGATACTCGACACCCGTTGCCGGCGCCGTCGTGAACCAGAGTGCGCCGATCGGCGGCAGCCCTGCCACAGGCTGGCAGGCCAGCACCAACGATGCCGGCGGGGTCACGGCCTTCGTGATCTGCGGCCCGTAGCGTCAGCGAACAGCGGCGGTGCGGTAGCGACTGCCCGCCTCGGCTCGGAACGAGCGACGGTGCCCCGAGGCTTCGGCCTCGGGGCACCGCCCGCGTTCCGCCCGCGCTTCCGACGCGGTAGCGCGCCCGACGTCGAATTCGAGGACATCAGCCGGAGCCGGTCCGGCTTGCCGGGAATGAGCCGCGGCCTTGAGTAGCGTGTGGGGCAGGTTCCGGGGACCGGACATATCCCCGGTCCTGGACGCTGGGCGGCGAGAAAAACGGAGAGCCATGCGCATCCTTGTGACCGGCGGTGCCGGATTCATCGGTTCGGAATACGTCCGCCGACGGCTGAAATTCGACCCGACGGCGCGGATCACCGTTCTCGACAAACTCACGTATTCGGGGGTCGAGGCCAATCTGGCGCCGGTGGCGGAACACCCCGGTCACACCTTCGTCCGGGGCGACATCTGTGACCCGGACGTGGTCGACGAGGTGATGGCGGGCCAGGACGCGGTGGTCCACTTCGCTGCCGAGTCGCATGTGGACCGGTCGATCGACGGGGCCGGTCCGTTCGTACGAACGAATGTGATGGGCACTCAGGTTCTTCTGGACGCGGCCCACCGCCACCGCGTCGGCCGCTTCGTCCACGTGTCCACCGACGAGGTGTACGGCTCGATCGGCGAAGGCTCGTGGACCGAGGAGTGTTCGCTCGCGCCGAACTCCCCGTACTCGGCCTCGAAGGCCGGCTCCGACCTGCTGGCGCTCGCCTACCACCGCACCCACGGCCTGGACGTCGTGGTCACTCGGTGCACGAACAACTACGGGCCGTACCAGTTCCCCGAGAAGGTCATCCCGCTCTTCATCACCAACCTGCTCGACGGGCGGACGGTCCCCCTGTACGGCGACGGCCGCAACATGCGCGACTGGCTGCATGTCTCCGACCATTGCCAGGGCATCGACCTGGTCCTGCACGCCGGCAGGGCCGGGGAGGTCTACCACATCGGCGGCGGGACCGAGTTGAGCAACCACAAGCTCACCGGCCTGTTGCTGGACGCGGTCGGCGCGGGCTGGGACCGGGTCGAGCACGTGGCCGACCGCAAGGGTCACGACCTGCGCTACTCACTCGACGACAGCAAGATCCGCGAACAGCTCGGGTACACACCGCAGGTGGACTTCGCCGAGGGCCTGGCCGCCACGGTCTCCTGGTACCGCGCACACCGCTCCTGGTGGTCGCCGCTCAAGGAGAGGGCCGGGCTGCGGTGAGCCCCAGCTGGCTGGTGACCGGTGCGCGCGGGCTTCTCGGGCAGGACGTGCTGGCCGAACTCGCCACCCTTCCGGACACCGTGGTGACGGGACTGGGCCGTGATCAGTTGGACGTCACCGACCCGGTCGCCGTCCGCGCGGCCGTCACGGGTCACCGTGTGGTCGTCAACTGCGCCGCCTGGACGGACGTCGACGGCGCCGAGCGGTCCGAGGCGGCGGCCACGGCCGTGAACGGCACGGGCGTGCGCCACCTGGCAGAGGCCTGCGCGGACAGCGGCGCGGTCCTGCTGCACGTCTCCACCGACTACGTGTTCCCGGGCGACACTCGTCGGCCCTACCCCGAGGACGCGCCGACGGGGCCCGTCAACGCGTACGGGCGCAGCAAAGCGGCGGGGGAACGGGCCGTCACCGAACTGCTGCCGCACACCGGATACGTCGTGCGCACCGCGTGGCTCTACGGCGCGCACGGCCCCAACTTCGTGGCCCGGATGCTCGAACTCGCGGGCCGGCGCGAGACCCTGGACGTGGTGGTCGACCAGCACGGCCAGCCGACCTGGTCCCGCGCGCTCGCCCGGCAGCTGGCCGCCCTCGGCCGTGCGGCCCTGGCCGGACGGGCACCCGCGGGCATCTACCACGGCACGGCGGCCGGCCGTACCACGTGGTACGGCCTGGCGTCGGAGACCTTCCGCCTCGCCGGCCTCGACCCGGAGCGGATCCGCCCGGTCGGCTCGGAGAAGTTCCCGCGCCCGGCCGCCCGCCCGGCGTTCGGTGTCCTCGGCCACGGCAACTGGGCCCGATGCGGCCTCGTACCCCTCCCCCGGTGGGAGGACCAACTGACCGCGGCCCTGGCATCGCCCTCCTTCGCCGCTCTGGTCGTGGCGGCGCGCGCGAACAGCGCACGCCTGTCGGCCTGACGGGCGGGAGCACGGTCCCGAACGCCGAGGCGCCCTGCGGAACTGGTGTTCCGCAGGGCGCTCGTTCCGCGTACCGGCCCTAGACCAGCAGCGGTCCTCCGCACCGCTCGGCGCCCTCCTTCATCGCGATGAGGTTGGCGACGACGTAGGAGATGTCGTTCTGGGAGTGCCACTCGGTCGGGAAGTAGGTGACCAGCCGTGACGACTGGAACCTGGCCTGGATCTCGGGCACGAAGGAACGGTACTGGTTGTCCGTGTAGTACCAGAACGAGTTCTCGTTGTAGAAGGCGACGTGGGTCGGGTCCTGGTACGCGCCGCGGCCGTCGGAGCTGGGCGTCATGGTGACGAGCATGCCGCCGGGTGCCAACAGCCGGTACAGCTCGTTGATCAGTGGCACCTTCGCCGGCACGTGTTCAAGGAAGTCCACCGCCCGCATCAGACCGACCGAGTTGTCGGGCAGGTCGAGCTTTCCGGGCAGGGTCGCGACGATGTCGACGCCCTCACCGGGGTACTGGTCCACGCCCAGGTAGCCGGGTGGCTTCCGGTGGGCCGCGCCGAGGTCCAGCGCGAGCAGTTCGCGCCGGTGCGTCCAGGCGAGGGCGTTGGCCTCGATGTACTTGTCGTACAGGGCGACCGTCTCGCGCTGGATGTGCGCGTTGATCTGCGGATCGCGCTGGGTGTTCTCGGGGTGCATCCGCTGCAGGTACAGACAGCGGGGGATGTGGTGGAAGTCGCCGATGTGGAACAGACGGCACATCAGGTCCTGGTCGTCGAGCACCGTGCGCGTGGCGTCGTACCCGCCGGCCTTCTCGTAGCTCTCCTTGCGGAACGCCCGCACGTGGTTCGGCGCGTACCAGATGTAGGAGACGTTGTGCGGCGTCGGTTCCATGGAGACGGCCTGGAGCAGCTTGCGGCCGTCGACGCGCACGTCCTCGTACCGCCAGCCGTGCGCCTCGTTGAAGCGGGTGTCGTCCCGCTTGCCGTCCTCGGTGATCTGCGCGGTGTTGCTGTAGACCAGGACGGCCTCGGGATGCGCGTCGAACGCCTTGGCCAGCTCCGCCAGGCATGCCTTCGCCAGGAGGTCGTCGTGGTCGAGTTCTACGAGGATCTCGCCGCGGGCCAGTTCGCAGGCCCTGCGCTTCGCCGCCCCGACGCCGCGGATGCTGTCCGCGATCTCCACCCGGACCCGTTCGTCGTGTCGCTCCGGCCGCCACCGGGCGCCGCCGTTGAGCAGGACGATCCACTCCCAGTCCGCGCAGGTCTGTGCCTGCAGGGCCTTGAGGCACTCATCGAGGAAGCGGGGCTGGTGGCTGGGGGTGAAGACGGAGAACCTGGGAGTTGCGGTCGACGTCATCCGGTGACACCTTCCTGACTCGATGTCGGTGTGGGGCTTACGGCGTCCCGGAACTGTTCCGGGACCTGCGAGTACAGCGAAGGCTCGGCCGCGACGGCACGGCGGAACTCCACCTCGGCGTCGTCGTCACGGTGCTTCTTCGCCAGAATCCAACCGAGTTGGAGATGAGCCGTGGCGGCCTGGGGTGTGGCGGCGATGGCACGCTTCAGGAGTTCGACGGCCCGGTCGGTGTCGCTCGACTTCAGCAGGATCGCCTCGTTGTAGAGGGCCGAGGCGTACTTCGGGTCGATCTTCAGCGCCTTGTCGTAGGCCTCACGGGCTTGGGCTGTTCTGCCGTCCCGTTGCGCGATGACGCCCAGGTTGTACCAGGCCAGTTTGTTGCGAGGGTCGAGGCGCAGCACCCGCTGGTAGGTTCTGGCCGCGCCTTCGGAGTCCTGGTACTTCTCCTGCAGCAGGGCGCTCTGAAAAAGCGCACTGGCCTGCTGGGCCTTCCCGTTCACCGAATTGGCCTCGGATTCCGGGGTCGTTGCCGAGTGGGACTGAACTGCCCAGGCGGTCACCCCGGTCGCAACCGCGGCCGCACCGGTAAGCCCCGCCCACAATCGCTTACGTCTCATATTTTCACATCTCGTAGAAATAGTGAGGCACAAAGGATGTGGCTGACCGCAGGCCGACGGCATCGAAAAGACCGTGGGGGTGCCGAAAGCGCCGGAGTCCGAACCACCATCATTTCCACCGACGTTACGAGTCCTACGTGATGGTGCAGCCGTTTGGCAGGCAATTGCGGTGCGCAGTCCACCCGAATGCAGGCATCAAAGCCATGGGAGGGAAAAGGGGTGTGCCAAGGGACGGGGTGAGGCGTCAACGGCTGTTCGCGCGTGACAAGTTGCCCGGCGCGACACGCCACAGGTCATGGCACCCGGTCCGCACGTCGCTGCGGGTGCGCGCGGACCGGGGCCGTACATGGGGAGCCCGAGGGCTCGGACGCGTCTCTCAGCGAGCCGCGAGTTCGCGGGGTTCGGCGGCCGGGGCGTGGGCGTCCATGCGCTCGGCGGCCAGGATCGCGACCGCGGTGTCCGCGCGGGACGCGGGGACGACGAGGGCACGGCC
>LRTP01000218.1 GCA_001550305.1 Streptomyces diastatochromogenes | reverse complement strand
CCGACCGGCGCCGCCAGGACGGCCGCGAGGGCCGCCCGCACCGGAGCCGGGCAGCCGACTAGCAGACCGCTGACCAGCGGGAAGAGGACGGATCGTGCCGCGGAACCGTGTTCGAGGCGCCGGTCGACATACGCGGCCACGTGCGCGGCGGCCTCGGGGCACAGCTCCACCACTTCCCTGACCAGCACGCCGACGCGACGGGCGAGCGCGGGCGTGGTGACGTCGGCGAGCGTGCGCAGTGCCTCCGAGGTGTCCGCGCCCGGCCGTCGCAGCCGGACCCGGAAGGCTTCGAGCACCGGGTCGGGATGCGTGTTCAGGGCCGCGACCAGCGCGCCGGCGGGGAGCTGCGGATCGCCGGCGGCGAAGCGCTCCAGCGCCTGCGGCAGGTGCCGGGCCCGCGTCCACGGGTCCCGGACGAGCAGGCCGAGCGCGGCGCCGTGCAGCATGCGGTCGGCGGGGCGGGCGAGCAGGGTCAGCGCCGCGAAGCGCAGCAGCTCGCTGTCGGCTTCGGTGCGTG
>LRTP01000217.1 GCA_001550305.1 Streptomyces diastatochromogenes | reverse complement strand
GCCCGCAGGGCCGGTGCGTCGAGTGCGGCACCGGTCGCCAGCAGCGCCGTCGGGTCGGAGTGCGTGAGACCCGCGGCGTCGACCAGCAGGAAGTCGGCGCCGGGGGCGGCGGGGGTGCGGGAGCGTACGGCGGCGATCCGGACGGTGATGTCACCCGCGAGGGACGTGATCCGACGCGGTGCGCGGCCCAGACGCTCCGCGAGACCGGGGGAGGCGACGGCGTTCAGCACCCGCCCCGTCCCCGCACCTTGCGCCCCCTTGGGCTTCAACACCTCCGCGGGGAACGCCCCGAGGCCCGTCTGCCGGGCCAGCCGGGCGTACGACGCCGGCTCGACCCCGATCAGCGTCAGGCCCTCCTTCGCCCCTGCCCCGCCGGAGGTGAGCTCCGCCGTGCGCTCGATCCGCACGGCCGTCACCGCACGTACGCCCGCGACCTTCCGTACCGCCCCTGCCACGCCCGCCGGCAGCGGCGTCACCTCGCCCGGCCCGGCGATCCGCGCGTCCGCACCGGTCGCCAGCGGC
>LRTP01000216.1 GCA_001550305.1 Streptomyces diastatochromogenes | reverse complement strand
GTGGTGTCGCCCGCCGCACCCGGGGCGCCGCTCCTGGAGCGGGTACACGACGCGCGGCGGGCCGGGGCGACCGTACTCGCGCTCGACGCCGGTGACCGGGAGCTGGGGGCGATGGCGCACGAGTCGCTGACCGTGCCGCCGGAACAGGAACTCGACCTCGACACCGTGCAGCACCTCGTCAGCGCGGCGGCCGGGGAGAACTCCCTGCCCTCACCGCGGGGGCGGCGCCGGTTCCGCGACCGGCTCTCCCGCCTCGCGGACCAGCTGACGGCTCCGCCGGCGGCGCGGTGGTAGACCGCGGCGGGCGATGACCTGACGGGAAGGACGCGGGCGGCCGACGAGTCTGCGGGGCGGCGGCAGGACACAGCGGGCGGAGGGGCGGAAGGGCAGCGGGGCGGCTGGGCGGCTGGGCGGCTGAAAAGCAGTTGCCGCCGTGGTGGGCGGCCGCTCAGCATGAGCCGTCGTGACCGACGACGCCCCCGTATCCCCCGCCGCGCTGCCGGCGGCGTCCACCGACCCCGCCGCC
>LRTP01000215.1 GCA_001550305.1 Streptomyces diastatochromogenes | reverse complement strand
GCACCCTGCCGCGCGCGTCGGGCCGCGGCCGTCGGGGTGGGTCGGGGAGGGGTTCGGATCAACTGCCGGGCGCCTTGGGCGGGGTGGCGGGGGATGCGTTGCCCGTCGCGGCTGAGGGTGCGCCCGGGGATGTCTCGGGCCTCGGGCGTGAGCGTCTACCGGGGGATGTCTTGTCCTTAGTGTCTGAGGGTGTGCCCAGAGATGCCTCGCCCCGTGGGTCCGAGCATGTGCCGGGGGATGTCTCGGGCCTCGGGCGTGAGCGTCTACCGGGGGATGTCTTGTCCTTGGTGTCTGAGAGTGTGCCCAGAGGTGCTTCACCCCGTGTGTCTGAGCATGTGCCGGGACATGAATCGCCCCTCGTGTCCGAGTCGGCATCAGGGGATGTCTCGACCGGAGGCGCTTCGCCGGGTCTGTCGGATTCGGTGGCGACTCCGCGTGGGCGCGAGCCCGCGCAGGGGTGTCCCTGCGCCGCGCGGGACGCGGTCGGCGGCGACGTGGCTTCCGGGGCTTCGGGCGCGGCGGCGCGGGC
>LRTP01000214.1 GCA_001550305.1 Streptomyces diastatochromogenes | reverse complement strand
GGGCGCTCCACTCCCGCAGCGCCTGCCGGGCCAGATCGCCGGACGTCTCCGCCGCCACGTACTCGACGACCCGCAGCAGCGCGGGCAGCCGCGGCGACTCGTCGGGCACCGGCGACCCGTCCCCGTACCAGCCCTCCAGTTCGTGGACGACCGCGGGCACGGCCGACGGTGCCAGGCGTGCCCCCTGCAGCGAGCGCGGCAGGTCCACATACGGCAGCGCGGCGGTCGCGGCCCGCGGCAGCAAGCCCGGATCGTGCTCGGTGAGATGCTCCAACTTGACCACCAGCGCCCGGTGTTCGGCCACCGACAGCAGCCGCGCGGCCTCCGTCAGCCGACCCAGCGCGAGCAGCCGGTCGAGCTCGGCCCGGCCGCGCGGATCGTCCGCCACCTTGGGCGCGAGCGACTCGGCGAGCGTGGGCAGCGCCCGCTCCGTGCCGCTGAGCAGATGGGCGAGCTCCTCCACGGTCGGCGCGCTCCCGTCGCCCGGGGCCCGCAGCGTGAGCTGGGCGGCGGGCACGGTGACGTGGTCGGCG
>LRTP01000213.1 GCA_001550305.1 Streptomyces diastatochromogenes | reverse complement strand
CGCAGTTCCCCGCGCCCCTGAAGGGGCGCTGGCGCGCAACTTTCAGCCCGTCCGGCGTTTGAGGACGAGGCCGTTCAGGCCGATCGGGGGTCTGGGGGCGGAGCCCCCCCCGGCGGGGTGGAAGGGGCGGAGCCCCTGGGATGGGACGGGTAGGGGCGGCGGGGGCGAGGGACGGGCTCAGCCGGCCAAGTAGCGGACCTGGTCCCAAAGGACCGGATCCACCACCCCCACCCGCCGCCGAAACTCCCACATGGGCACCTCGCGCAGCTCATCCGTCTCCAGGAAGCTCGCCCGCCCATGGGCATCGCCGACGGCACCCGGCGGCAACGGAATCACCCCGGCCCGCTCGTCGTGGTACTTGCTCGTGATCTTCGCGACGGTCACCCGTTCGCCCCGCACGGCCAGCACCAGACACGGCCGGTCCTTCTCCCCGGGCCCGTCCTCGTACGGAACCTTCGCCCACCAGATCTCCGCCGGCCGCGGCCGAGGCACCCGGGGCCGCTTCCGCACCCCGGCCGGCGGCCGCCCGGGCGGCCGAGT
>LRTP01000212.1 GCA_001550305.1 Streptomyces diastatochromogenes | reverse complement strand
CGGCCGGGCCGGGGGCGTACAGGCCCGGCCGGGCGAGGAGGGCGGCTGGCGCCTCTACGGCGAGGTGGAACGCGTCCTCGACGGGCACAGCGCCGGGCTCCTGCTGGTCGCCGCGCACACCGGGGGGTTCGCCCGGGCCCGGACGCGGATCTTCCTGGTGGCGGAGGGCGCCCAGGGGCTCGTACGGATGCGGCAGACGTCGTTGGACGAGACGCGGGCGCAGGGGCGGGTGCAACTGCGCCAGGTGCGGGCCGAGTTGCTCGGTGGGGAGGACGGCGACGTGCTCGGCGCGCTCGCCTCCGTCGGGGACGGCGCCGCCGCCGTGCTCGCCGTCGAAGCCGTCGGTGCCGCCGACCGGGCGCTGGAGCGGACCATCGCCCATGTGCGGCAGCGGGAGCAGTTCGGGCGGGCGATCGGGTCCTTCCAGGCGGTGAAGCACCGGCTCGCGGACGTGTACGTGCGGGTGCAGGCGGCGCGGTCCGCCGCGTACTACGCCGCCTGGGCGGCGGGCGCCGGGGACGAGCGGGTCTGCGGGTTCGC
>LRTP01000211.1 GCA_001550305.1 Streptomyces diastatochromogenes | reverse complement strand
GGCGCCCGCGAGGACGGCGACGGAGTCGGCGAGGCGGCCCGCCTGCGCGGTGCGGTGGTCGAGGTGGAGGAGGTCGGCGAGGACCTCCTCGTCGGAGTGCTTCTCCTCCATGGCGCGCAGGTCGGCGAGCATGCCGGTGGACAGTGCCTGCATCCGCCCGGCCGCGTTGGCGGTGGCCGAGATCGCGGCGGCCCGGTCACTGCCCGCCCGCCGCATGCGCTCGGTCAGCCGGGTGTTCTCCTCGGCGAGTTCGGCGAACCGCCGCCGCTCCTCGGCGATCTCGGTGGTGAGGCGCTGCCGCTCCTCCTCGAACCCCTGCGTGAGCAGGGCGCGTTTGCGGGCGTCGGCGTCGGCCAGGCGCGCGCGGTCGCGGGCGGACTCCTCCGCGAGCCGGGACCGCTCCTGGTTGAACTCCTCCGCCATGCGGGCCCGTTCCTGCAGGAGCCGTCCGGCGTCCTGGGCCACGGTGTCGAGGCGGCGGCGCGCGAGCTTCGCGGTCTGCAGGGCGCGCGCGGCGACCGCGACGGCGACGCACAGCAGCA
>LRTP01000210.1 GCA_001550305.1 Streptomyces diastatochromogenes | reverse complement strand
CGGCTCGGCGGAGGCCGGGACGGCGGGCAGACGTTCGGCGGCGAGCTGGGCGCGCGGCGCCGGCACCGGATCGGTGTCTCGCGTGCGGGACACATCGGCGCGGACGGGTCCGGTGCCCAGCGGGCGGCGGTCGGTCATCGCCCGATCATCGCGGGTGCAGCCGGAGTTCTTCACCGCCACGGTGCCGTGCCCCGGCCCGGCCCAGGCGCGCGCGTGACGCGCGCGTGTGAGGCAGTGAACTTCGGCGAGCACCAGGCCGTGGTCCTGGCGGCGGTGCTGCCAGGACCCGAGCGGTTCCGCCGGGACCCGGCGGAACCGGGCCGGTACTGCCCACAGGAGGGCCTCCCAGGGAAGTAGTTGGCGCGGCCGGGGCCTCTCCGCAGACCCTGCGGCCTGCGGCTTCCGTTTCCCTCCCGGCGGCCCCGCCGCGACCAGAGCCGCGACCAGACGTGCGATCAGAGCCGCGACCAGGTGGCCGCATCGGACGCTGGCACCGGGTCCGACTTCCGCAGACCCTCTGTGGGGAAGTAGTCGGCGTGCCAGCGTGGGCGGGTGGACCTCTTGCAGCACTGGTCAGCGCGGCGCGCGGCTGCGGCCGGCGCCAGGCTCGGGGCAACACGAGAGGCAACCGGGGTGCCGGTGGTGTCTCGCGTGCGGGACTGCGCATCACGGCCCTGCCCTGGGATCCTTCGATCCGCAGGCGGGTCCCCCTTGTCGATCCGCACTCAGCTTGTCTTTTATCTTCCGGCCTCGAACGGTGTCTCGAACTGGGTCGCTCACCTGGGGATTTGCCGGACGTGGAGGCGGCCTTCGTCTGATCCTGTGCTCCGACCAAGGTGCACGTGACCAAGACGAAGGCCGTGAGGGTGAGTCTGCTGCCTGTTGCTGTCCGGAGGGAAGCGTTCGCGGAAGCGTCACGCTTCCGGGGTGAGTTCTATGAGTGTCTGACCGCTCGGCGCGACGAGTTGTTCGAACTGGCGGACGCGGTGCTGTGTGCGGACGGTGCGGTGAAGTCCCCGGTGGACCTGACGCTGCTGCCCGAACATAGTCGTGGGCACGGAGCGATGTACGGCGGCCTGAACCACGGCCGGATCGACATAGATCGGCTGCGGACGGTGCTGGCCGGGCTTCCGCTGCCGCGTTTCGACGGCGGGCGCCTGGTCCTGGCGGTCGATGTGTCGCCGTGGCTTCGTTCGGACGCGCCGTGCTCGGCGGAACGGCTGTTCTAATTCCTTATTGAGCACTCCGGTGGACCCGGGTCGGGTCACCGGGGTGTTCGAGTGATGAGGTCCGTTACGCGTTCTTCGAGCGGGTCGGTGGAGCCTCTGGTGAGAGCGTGCGGGCGGGTCTCGAGAGCGGCGGCGCGCCTTCACGACCGTCACCACCGCGAGCGGTCTGTTGCCGGCGTTCGTGGGTGCCGGGCGGACGCCTTCGGCTGTTCGGGCCTTGATGCCTCGTGGCAGACCGGCGACGCCCGGCGCCTCCGAGCGTCAGCAACCACCACGATGATCCCTCGTTGGTGTTGGTGGGACGAGCCCACTGCACGGTGACCTCTCGATACGTCCGAGCCGTTCGAGTTCCGGCATAGACCGAGGCCCGCGTGGTGCGCTGGTGCCACGAACACGGCTAGTGAGGCGTAGGCCCAACCCTGTTGCGGTTGAGGCCCGGAATTAGGTCGCCGCGTGGCCCGCATGCGCTCGTGACCAGCGCAAACACCTGCATCATGGGGAGGAACTACCGTGATCTACTGCGGAATCGACTGGGCGGAAAGGACGCACGACGTCGCCCTGGTCAACGACGCCGGCGAGTTACTGGCCAAGCGGCACGTGACCGATGACGTCGCTGGTTACAAGATCTTGCTGGATCTACTTGCCGAGTTCGGCGACACCGAAGACGACCCAATACCGGTCGCCATCGAGACTTCACGCGGCCTGCTCGTCGCGGTGCTGCGGCAAGGCAAGCGGCGGGTCTACGCGATCAATCCATTGGCCGCAGCCCGCTACCGTGACCGGCACAGCGTCTCGCGCAGGAAGTCCGACCCCGGCGACGCTCTCGTTCTCGCCAACGTGCTGCGCACCGACATGCACGCCCATCGTCCCCTGCCCGACGACAGTGACTTGGTCCGCGCCATCGCCGTCCTGGCCCGCGCCCAGCAGGACGCGACCTGGAACCGGCAGCAGATGGCCAACCAACTCCGCTCTCTGCTTCGCGAGTACTATCCCGCCGCCCTGGATGCCTTTGCCGCCTGGCAGAACGGCCTGTGCCGGCCGGAGGGCCGCGAACTGCTCAGGCTCGCCCCCACTCCGGCCAAGGCCGCGCGGCTGACCCGCACGCAGATCCAGGCCGCGCTCAAGCGGGCCGGTCGCAAGCGCGGTATCGAGGCCGAAGCCGAGCGCCTTCGCAAGGCCTTCCGCACAGACTGGGACCACCAGCCAGTGCTCGTCGAAGACGCACTCGGCAAGCAGATGCTCGCCCTTCTGGGCCAGCTGGAAGCCGCCTGCACAGCCGCCGACGACTTGGCGAAGGCGGTGGAAGAGGCTTTCCCTCAGCACCCGGACGCTGAAGTGATCTTGAGCTTCCCGGGTCTCGGCGTCCAGCTCGGCGCCCGAGTGCTGGCCGAGATCGGCGACGACCACACCCGGTTCTCCGATGCCCGCGGCCTGAAGGCCTACGCGGGTGCCTCGCCCATCACTCGGGCCTCCGGCAAGAAGTCCAGCATCACCCGGCGGCGGATCAAGAACGATCGGCTCAACCACGCCGGCTATCTGTGGGCGTTCGCTGCCCCCAACGGCTCTCCGGGCGCCAAGGCGCACTACCGTCGACGCCGTGACGAGCGCGGAGACTGGCACGCGGCCGCGCTCCGCAACCTCTTCAACCGACTTCTCGGCCAGCTCTATCACTGCCTGCAGCACCACAAGCTGTTCGACGAACCGACGGCATTCCCCGCCCCACTCGCCGCCGCGGCTTGACTTCAAGCAACGTGAGGCGTCTGCCACGTCTACGGCCGTGCGAAGACGGCGTCGCAGTTCATCCCGGGCTGGCCCTACTCCTTCGTGGCCGTGCTGGAGCCGGGCGCCACGTCCTGGACCGCGATCCTGGACCTGGTCCGGCTCGGCCCGGCGGACGACGCCACCGCGATCACCGCCGCTCAACTGCGGGGTGTCGTGGAGCGGCTCATCACCGCGGGCCAGTGGCAACCCGGGGACCCGGCCATCGTGATCGTCAGCGATGCCGGCTACGACGTCACCCGCCTGGCCTGGGTCCTGCGGGATCTGCCGGTCGAGTTGGTCGGCCGGGTCCGCTCCGACCGCGTGATGCGCCTGCCGAAACCACCGAGAGTGCCCGGTGTCAGCGGCCGGCCGCCCAAGCACGGCCCGGAGTTCCGCTTCACCAAGCCGGAGACCTGGCCCGAGCCCGCGATCACCACCGTCACAGGCACCACCAACTACGGCAAGGCCGAAACCCAGGCATGGGACCGGGTCCACCCAAGGCTCACCCACCGCTCCTCATGGCTCGACCACGACGGTGAACTGCCCTTGGTCGAGGGGACGTTGATCCGACTGAAGGTCGAGCACCTGTCGAAGGAACGCGACGCTCCGCCGGTGTGGTTATGGTCCTCCAAGACCGGCGCCACCCCGGACGACGTGGACCGCTTCTGGCAGGCATTTCTCCGCCGCTTCGACCTGGAGCACACCTTCCGCTTCGCGAAGCAGACCCTCGGCTGGACGACCCCGAAACTCCGTACCCCCGAAGCGGCGGACCGCTGGACCTGGATCCTGATCGTCGCCCACACTCAGCTCCGGCTCGCCCGGCCGCTCGCCGCGGACCTCTGCCGGCCCTGGGAGAAACCCACCGCCTCCGACCGCCTCACCCCGGCCCGAGTCCGCCGGGGGTTCAGGAACATCCGCGCCCACCTCGCGAGGCTGTCGCACGGCTCCTGCCCGGTGAAGGTCAAGAGCGATTCGTTGTTCGGTTCCAAGGATCAGGGAGGCGTCGGAATCTTGGCTGGTGGGGCGGAACTTCTTGTCGTGCGACCGTGAACGTGATCTTGAGATGCCACGGGACGTGCGGGAGTGGCTGCCGCCCGAGCACCTGTGCTGGAAGGTGCTCGACGTCGTCGAGCTACTTGACCTATCGGTGTTCGAGAACAGCTACCGTGACGACGGGCGGGGCGGTGTGGCCTACCCTCCCGCGAGCCTGGTTGCGTTGCTCCTGTACTGCTACAGCAAGGGAGTGCGTTCCTCCCGTCGCATCGAGCAGGCTTGCTGGGACGACGTGGGCTGCCGGATCATCACCGCGAACCGCCGAGTGGACCACTCCACCGTTGCGCGGTTCGTGCAACGTCATCGTGCCGCCTTGAACTCGCTGTTCGTGCAGGTGTTGTCGCTGTGCGGCAGACGTGGCCTGGTCGATCTTTCGGCGGTGGCCGTGGACGGCTCACCGATGGAGGCGAACGCCTCACGCGACGCCAACCAGCGACTCCAGCGCCTGGAGGAGACCATCTCCCAGTGCGAGACAGAGATCCACGCGCTGATGGAGGATGTAGTCGACCACGCGCTGAGCGTCGAGGCCGATGGCTCGGCAGCACAGGGCGATGGCGAGGACGCGTGCGACAACTGGCCTCGCCTGTCCCGGCTGTGCGACCGGCTCACCCGGGCGCACTTGGCCAGGGACAGACTGCATGAACGGGCCATGCCGTCACCCACCGAGATACGGATCAAGGTCGAAGCCGCCGAGCGGATGGTGGCCCGCGCGGAAAAACGCCTGGCCGCCGAGACCGAGGCTCACCAGGAGAAGCTGAAGAAGTACGAGCTCCGCCTCCGAGAGGACCGGGCGGCAGGGCGACGTGGAGCGAACGGACGGCCGCCGGTCCCGATGGAGCACAAGACCGTCCTCGTTCGCCAGCGAACGCGGCTGGTGAAGATGCGGGCCTGGCTGGAGCGGGCCCGCACACCCCGGCCGGCCCCCTCCCCGGAGTCCCGTGCCTGCCTGAGCGATCCCGACTCCCGGCTGATTCCTGGGAAACGCGGCGGCTACCTGCAGGGATACAACATCCAGATCGTGTGCGCCCGCCGTCAATTGCTGCTGGCCATCGAAGCGCACGACAATCCCTCGGACAGGACGGCTCTTGTTCCGATGGTGAAGAAGACCCAGCGCAATCACCAGGCCGCACGGCTCCCTGGCGACATCCAACTCTGGCTCGCTGACAGCGGGTACGCTTCCGCCGCGTCCTTCGAGGCCCTCGCCGACCTCCCGCTACTGGTCTCGGTCACCAGCGATGCCGACCAGGCAGGCTTTCCCGCGAAACGTCAGCAGGCCCCTGCCGGCCAGCAGGACATGGCGGCCCGCCTCGCCACCCCAACAGGACGGGCCCAGTACCGTCAACGCAGTGCCCTGGTCGAGCCGGGATTCGCCCAGATCTTCCAACGCTTCGGACGACACCTAAACTACCGCGGCCGCCAAGCGGTGGACGCCGAGATCAAGCTCCTCGGCACGGTGCACAACCTCAACAAGCTCATCAATCACACGCCCAAGAATCGCTCTTGACGTTCACCGGGCAGGAGCCGTGCGACAGCCTCTCGCCTGCCCGGCCCGTGTTCCCAAACCCCGAGGCACCGGCCCCGGACGGCCACCCGGCGCCAAGAACAAGCACCGGGCACCCCGCTACGACGTCGGCAAAACCGTCAAACGCCCCGAGACCCTCAAAGCCATCGGCAGACCCGGCAGATCCTGGTAGATAAAAGACAAGCTGAGAGCCTGTTCCTGATCCATTCATGACAGGACGGACCGGCTCTGACCTCGGCAGATTTGAATGGCGAGCTGGGCTGACTGAGCTGGCCTGATGTGCGAGGCGGACCGTGTACTTTCCGCATATCGCTTCACCGCGCGGTACGTTTCCGGCAATCAACCGCTTCGGCCGAGATGCACACCACAGGAGATGTCATGCCCGTTCTCGCCCCCGACTTCGTACATCTCTTCGCGCCGGGCACCAGTCATCCGTGCCCCGATGGCGTCGGTCTGTTGGTGAGGGTGCTACCGGGCGTTCCGCTGTCGCTGCCATCTGGCCGCGTCATCGCGATGGAGCCGCTCGGCTGCGGCGTCGGCGATCCTGCTGAGATGGCGTTCACTCAGCAGGTCCGGCCGGGCACCTATCCGGTCGTCCTGGTCACCGTGGACGTGATCGGTCCGGATGGCGGGCACCGGGACACCCGCGTGGCCGCGGCCCAGCTGGAGATACGTAACGAGCCCGTCGCCACCTGGGAGTTAGCCCTTCGGCCCGGCGAGGACACGGAGGAACTCGATGACGACGAGCTCTTCGGCTACCCCGTCGACGGCGGCACGGGATGCTTCGTCGACGCCCAGACCTTCCAAGCTGCTGGCGAGAAGGAGGACTTCGCCGGTCAGGTCGCGGAATCCCTGTGGGGCAGGCCCCAAACTCCTGTCGCCTCGGTCCGCGAGTGCGCTCCGATCACCATGTCTGTGGGCGACGACGAACATGCCGTGGTCGTGTTCAGCACAGGCTGGGGCGACGGTGACTACCCCACCTGGATCGGCCGCACTGCCGACGGCGACGTCGCCTGCTTCCTCACCGACTTCCAGGTCCTGGCGGACGAGGACGGCCGGGAAGCCGCAGGCAACGCTGAAGATTTGCGGAACCGAATTCAAGCCCCGCTAGACACCGTCGCTCAATACCGCGCTTTGAAGCGTCGGCTAGAAGGCATGCCCATCCTGACCGAACTGTTGCCGGGCGACACCCTTCGGCTGGGGTCGCTGTCCTCCAGATCTGGAACCTTCCTTCTCGTGAATCAGGACGACGGTGATGTAGTGATCTATCGTGCCCAGGACGGCGCGACGGTGTGGAGGACTCGCACGCTGCTTGAAGATGAGCTCATCGGCCTGGCGAACCGTTTGGTGCTACAGGACAGCGGCAATCTAGTGGTGTTCGCGCCCACTGGCGTACAGGTTTGGAACAGTGGTACGCGGGGTCGGGATGTTCAGCGCGCGGTGCTCGGCGACGACGGCAGGCTCGTACTGGTTGACGCTGACGGCGGCGAAGTCTGGTCATCCGAGCTCCTGTATCCCCAGCCGATGTCGTCGGCGGGCCACCTGGAATGATCGTTTACCAGGACAAGTTCCTGGGCAACCTGCTCATCACCCTCGTCAGCGTCCAACACTGCGATACCGCCCGCACCCTGCTCACCCGGCTCCACGTCGAATGCCCAGAAATTTGTCCCGGTCTGGGTCGACAAGCCGTACGGTGGCTGCATGGGTGGGGGCAGGGCGCCCCGGCTGCGGCTGGTCGCGGTCGAGGACGACGGTACCGGGCCGCGGCTGTGCCGTGGGTGCGGTGAGCCGTTGATGCCGAATTTGAGAACCTCGGCGGTGTTCTGCTCGTCGGCGTGCCGGTCGCGGCACTGGCGCCGGATGCGACGCGCGCGCGTCAGGACCGAGGCGGTGACGGCCGGCGTGACGTCCAGCTGCCCGGAGTGCGGGATGTCCTGGATGGTCGGGGTCGAACATCCTGTCTCGGCGGTGTATTGCTCTCCCTGCTGTCGCAAACGGGCCTGGCACAGGCGGCACGCGGAACAGCGCGGGGTGTGAGACTGCGCAAGTGGCGGCCGTAGGACTGCTTCGCGCGCCGGGTCCGCGCGCCTGGCAGACGGCCGAAAGCCGTCGGATGGTGCGAAGTGACGGGCCGTTGCGGCGAGTTGGCGGCATGAAGGGTGCCGAGCCCCGGCCCTGTTAGGGGTGGTCGGTATGGTTGCGATGGTCGGCAGTGTGTCCCGGGAACGTTACGAGGAGTTGGTCAAGCTCGGGCGGGACTGGGTGGCGGCGATGAGCAGCGCCCAGTGGTGCATCGGGGATGCCGCCGTAGAGATCGAGCCGATGCGCTCGTATGGAGGTGCGAATCCGTCCGGGCAGGACGGCCTGTTCACCGTGAGTGAGTCCATCCGCACCTTTGCCGAGGACATCGGCCTGTCGTACGCGACGGTCCGCGATTACCGCTGGGTGGCCTCCCGCTGGCCAGCGAAGTGCCGGCGAGCGGACGTCTCGCACACCATCCACAAGGTGCTGGCCAGCATCCTCGATGAGCAGGAGCGTTTCGAGGCGGTCAACAACCCCCCGCCCAACCCGCGCGGCGGACAGCCGCGCTGGACGCACGACAGTGCGAAACGGGTGGTGGGCTGGAAGGTCGATTCCCCGGAGAGCGTCCAGGAGAAGGTGGAGGCGATCCACGACCTGGCCACCGACGACGCGGTCGCCGCCGTGGTGACCACCGACTTCCTGCGCCGGCCGGCGGTCGCCTCCACGGCCATGGCTGACGACACTGCCCGGCATGCAGTGAATGAGGCACAGTTCGACCGGTTCCGTCAGCAGGCCCAGTTCGTGCATGAGGAGGCGGCCCCGCAGCTGCAGCGCATGGAGCACAGCGCCCAGTTCATGGACCTGGTCGCGGCCTGCGCGCAGTTCGTCGCCACGGCTGGGCGGATCGTGCCGAAGCTGCGCGGGGAGCACTACGACGACGGCGAGCGCGAGACGATCGGGCAGGGGCTTTCGCGGGTACGCGCCGCGGCCGACTGGATCGAGAACGCTGTCACCCGCGGCGAGGTCGACCTGGACGAGCAGCTTCAGAAGCTGCTGAAGGGCTCGGGTGAGTAGGTGATGGGGCGGGGAGTCCCCGCTCACGTCCACGCCGAAGCCGTCCTCAGCGCCCTGCTGGAAGCCCGTCCCGCCGGACTGACCATCGCCCAGCTGATGTCCGCCACCGAGCGCACCCGCGCGCAGGTCCACACCGGGCTCGCGCATCTGCGCAAGGTCGCGGCGGCGAAGTGCCTTCCGCCAGTGACCTGGGACAAACGGTGGGGATATCGCATGCTGGACGGGGCGCCGGAGGTGTGGATCGGCTACGAACGGGCGTTCTTCGAGACCGTCCATCACCGGGTGGAGAACTTCATCGCCGGGACTCTTCTCCCGCACCAGAAGAAGACTCCGAACGACCCCTACATCCGCGCAGTCATGGCGCAGATGGGTGCCATCGAGTCCACCCTTCAGTTGCTGGCCAACCTGGAGTAAACCGCAGAACGAGAGGCAACGGGCCGCGATCGCCCTGCAGTTGGCCCCACCCACCGGTCGCGGCCCGGAACTGTCATGCTGCTGCCCCACTACCGCTACCCCTCCGACACCAGCGACCTCGAATGGGCCCTGCTCGAACCCCTCCTCCCGACCCCCGCTTGCCAGATGCCGAAAGGCGGCGCCCCTGAGAAGTGGCCCCGGCGCCGCGTGGTCGACGCCATCCGCTACGTCACCGATAACGGGGCGAAGTGGAGGGCGCTGCCCGCCGACTTCGGCATCCCGTGGCGCACCGTGTTCGGGTACTTCGCCCGCTGGGCGAAGGCCGGCGTTCTCAAGCGGATCCTTGACCAGCTCCGCCGACAGCTGCGGCTGCGCCGCCGGCGCTGCCCCTGGCCGGTCCGGGTGATCGTGGACTCCCAGTCCGTCAAGGGCGCGGAGACCGTGTCGAACGTGACGCGCGGATACGACGCGAACAAGCACATCAACGGCAGGAAGCGGCATCTCCTTGTTGACCAGGACGGACTCCTGGTCGACCTGCTCGTCACCCCGGCCGACGTCCAGGACCGCGATGCGGCCCGCATCCTGCTCACCCGCCTCCATGCCGAGCACCCCGAAATTGTCCTGGTCTGGGCGGACAACGGCTACGGAGGCGAGGAGTTCAGCACCTGGGCCCAGGACACCCTGGGTATCACGATCAAGGTCGTCCCCCGCCCCAAGGACGCCAAGGGCTTTGTTCTGCTGCCGAAGAGGTGGGTGGTGGAACGGTCAAATTCGTGGACGATGCGGGCCCGGCGCAACGCTCGGGATTACGAGCGCCTGATGTCCCACGCTGAAGCCCACATCCAATGGGCCTTCATCACGCTCATGTCCCGTCGCCTGGCCCGCCCCCGCCGCCAGACCGAGGCGTTGCCGGCCACTCCCGCAGTCGCCTGACGGCCAGCACGCCGCCGTTGCCGTTCGGCGCGGCGACCATCGACGCCCAACCGAACGGGAAACGGGATCATCATCATCCTTCCACCCCCATGACCTGCGAAAAGAGGATGTGACACAGCTTCTGAGACCAGGCAGCGGCATCAACACACCCTCGCGGCATAGCCATTACGTGTCCGAGATCACGGGGAAGCTTCACCTTCAAGGGCCAGCTCAATCTCGAACAGCACCGAGGCCGCACACCGGCCGGCGTGATCGCCCGCGTCATGCAGCGCATCCTCGCGCTGACCGCCGCGATCTGGCACAACGACCACACCGGCCAGCCCGTCCTGCGCTCGCTGACCGCCTACGACCACTAACCCCTTGGAATAGATCATCTAGGTCGCTGGTGATCGGGTCGGCGGTCGTGGTCACGGCTACCTCGTGCCGGTTGTGGTGGTGGACGGTGGGGGTGTGGCACCGGTCAACGCGCAACCAGGGCGGGACAGGTCCAACCGTGAGCCCGCGGCCAGGCAGGCGGCAATCTGATAGACCTGCTGGCCATAGCTGCGACCCTTCACTGCGGTCACGGCTCCGTCCTGGCCGACCTCGCAGGGGTTGTTGTTGGTGCACTGTTCGCCGTCGCGGTTGTGGGTGTTGTTGATGCCCATGACCGTGTTCCCGTCGGATGCCAGCAGCGCCGTGCCGGAGTAACCGGGCTTGCTGGTGCAGGTGTCGCTGGGGGCGTAGCGCACCGCGTCGTCTTGCTGGTAGCCGTCCTCCCGCAGGTGCGTCAGAACGGCCTCCACCGTGCACTGCGGGCGGCTGCTCTCGTAGGCCATGAAGAGCTGGTCACCAACGCGCATCGGGGCGGTGGACAACTGGAAGACTTTCGCGCCCTCCGCGGCCAGTTGAGCGTAGGTCTTGTCCAGCCGGTACAGCGCGGTGTCGGTGCCGGTCATCGTCGCGTACACCAGCCGGGTCGCGCGGGTCGTGGTCTGGGTGTAGCCGGCGGGGTCGTCGATGGTGACCGGGCTCTCCAGGTCGGCGGGCTGGTCCACCACCGCTGTCCCCGGCGCGGGCCGCCCGCTCGGCACGCAGTGGCCGTTGGTCAGCGCCAACGCCGGGTCTTCGGGGCGCGCAGTGGCGGCGCGCACCACCGACCCTAGGCAGTCGCCCACATGGGCCGCGCCTTCCACGTTCGGGATCGGGTCGAATGGGGGCACGTCGGTTCCAGTCACGATGCCGTTGATCCAGCCGGTGTTTTTCGCGACATCGGTATACATGTCGGGAAAGTCGGCGCCCCTGTTGCCGGGACCGATGACCGTTCCGGCCAGTACCCATTCGTGGCCCACACGGACCAGGGCAGGTCCTCCGGAGTCCGTTGTCCCCGGCCCGACAGGAGGATTGGCGCGACCGACGCACAATGGCAAGGTGTGGCCGTCGTCGTCCCAGCACTGCTTGAGCGGCACGACCTCGGTGTCAGCTTCGCGTAGTTTGCTGGGAAAGCAATTGGGGTCGTTGAAGTCGCCGCAGGAATCCGAAGTCGCGCCCCAGCCGAGGATGCGGACGGGTGTGCCGTCGGCGGGCGTGGTCTCGGCGAGCCGCACGGGCTGGGCTCGCACCGGGTTGCGCAGGTGCAGCACCGCGATGTCCTCGCCGGGGGGATCGTACGTGTTGTGGCGCCGGTAGAACTTGTCGATCTCCGTGACTTCGCCACCGCTGGTGGTGTCCAGCGATCCGACGCGGACCTTCCAGCCGCGGGGAACGCCCGCCGTCACGCCGGTCGGGGTGTTGGCGCAGTGGCCCGCGGTCACCGCCCACTGCGGCGCGATGAGCACTGCCCCGCACCGGTGCCCGTCCGGTCGGGGAGCGTCGTACTGAAGCGAGACCATGAACGAATATGGCTGGGTGGACTCGGTGCCACCGACGACGGCCTGCGCCGGTAAGACGGCCACCAGGGTCGTGATCGCCGCGACCCCCGTCGTCAGGACGGCGGCCGTCCTTCGGCTTATCCACTTACGCATGAGCGACTCCCGTTTCGTCTGCCGCCGGACATTAGCTCCGGCGGGCTTGTACGGAGGAACAGCACCGGGCCGTTGCGTCTGGTCTCGATCTTGGGCTCAGAGGTCTTCCGGGTGGTCTCACCCGCGTATCAGGAGCACCGCGGCAACCGCTCAGTCCTGTATCAGCCCAGGAGTGAGTGCCATGGATAGCCAGACATCAGAAGCCGTCTCCGGACGTGATGACTGACTTTCCGCTGGTCAGGCATGGTGTCGCGGATTCCGTGGCAGGCAGAGGGCGTCGTGTTGTTGCGGTGCTGGAGGTCCAGGGATGCCCTCGGTGATCGGGAACGAGAAGCGGCCCGGCGGGTGGAGGTGCTGCGAGAGGAAGCGGACCGGATCCTTGCCGAGCTGCGGGATACGGAACGCGACTGGGAGCGGTTCGTGATCTCGCGGGAGACGGTGGTCGAGGTTCTCGCTGGTCCTGGTCATGACCACGGTGCGGAATTGGCTGCCGCCCCGGTCGTGGAGGACCTTTTGTCGGCCCCGGAACCGACGCCGACGCCGGTTCCGGGGCCGGTGGTGCCGGTGTGGTGTGCGGGGCGGGAGGTGTCGGCGCTCTCGGCGGACTATCAGCGCCTGATCGCAGTCCTGCCCGCTGGGGGAGCCGTGTTGAGCTGCAAGGAGTTCGCCTCGACGCTCGGGGTGCAGCCGGTGCACTCGAAGATCGAGGGAGTACGGTCCAAGACGAACCGGCTGGTGGCAAAGGACTGGCTGGTCAAGGAGCCGTCGGGACGGTTCGCGCTCGCGCCGGGGGTGCCAGGCGGCGGGTCATGAGCCGGGTCATTGACCACATGATCATGGCCTCGTTGGAGTCCGGGCGTCGCGCGTAGTCGCGGGTGAGACGGCGGCACCGTCCCAACCAGGCGGTTGGTTCGGCCGCGCGGTGAGGTGCCTGCCGTAGCAGGTTCTGTTCCGCGCGGCCTCCCGCCGAACCGGACATGACGGTTTCCCTGTCATCCGGCTCTCCAGTGACTACTGCGTGTGTGGTCTGACCGGCCTTTCCGAATGGATGCGGTCGTGGCAGGTGTCGCAGGCCACGACCGTCTTGCGGCGCCGGTGGAGCATGACGCGCGCCCAGTCGGAAGGCTGCCATCCGGCATGTGCGAGGTCGGCGAGAGCGCGGACGTGGTGCACTTGCACGTTGCCCTTGCTTCCGCAGATCTCGCAGGTATCCGCCAGGAGTCTCGCGATGAGTTCCTTCTGCGGATAGTCCACCCGGATCGGCTCCCGATCGGCGAGTTCCACCGCTCGTTGCCATTGGAGGGGAATTCCGCCGAACCGTGCCACCAGTGGCTTTCTGTTCTTCCGCTCGATTCGGGCCTCGAAGCAGACGCGGGGCCCGTGGGGGGTATCGACTCTGACCTTGTGCTTGGCAGCCATCTTCGATACTGACGAACGGTGCTTGGCAGCAAGGGTCTTGAGCATTGCTGTCTCCATGACCCATTGCAGCCGGTGCAGCCGGAAGACATCTCCGGCGAGCAGGTAGTACTGGACAACGCCCCGGTAAACGGTCCCGAACGTCGCCACGATTGCATGATCGCTGCTGTTGATCAGGGCCGTTCTCTTCGCGGGGTTTCCGCGGGCGAGATAGGGGGCGCACTTGGCTTTGATCACGTCCCGTGGGACACGGAGATCGATCTGGCCGTTGACCCGACGGTAACGGCCTGTCTTCTTCGTATCGTTGTGCTGGGTCGTGATCTCGTAACCGAGGAACCTCGCTGCCCCGGTGCGGGCATGAGTGATCAGCGTCTTCTCCTGGGACAGTTCCAGGATGAGTTCATCACACAGGAACTGTGCCAGACGCTGTTTGATCTGCTCGGCCTCGGCTTTCGGTCCGGTGAAACCAAGGAGATGATCGTCCGCATAGCGTATGTAGCGCAGCCTGCGGTAAGCGGGATCGCCTGGATCCGCGCTTGGCAGACTGACCATCCGCTGACACAGCGTGCGGGCCGAAACCCGATCGCCGCGTCGACGTGCTTTCGCCAGCTGATTCTGCAACTCCAGATAGGCCGGGTTCCGGGCCCGGCGATTTCCTCGGGTGTACTCCGGAATTAGAACTGTCTCGACGAACTCGTCCAGCTTGTGCAGGTAGATGTTGGACAGGACTGGGGATGCCACGCCCCCAACGCAATGGGTAACTCGGGCATGAGTCACCCTCCGTAGCGTCTCGATCTTGATGTCGGTCGTCGGGGGCATGCTCACGGACGGGGATGCGGTGCCGGATGGTGATCTTCTCGGGGCCGACGAGGACGTCCTTGACGAGGAGCCGCAGGACACGCTGGCGCTCGGGGATCTCGGCTGTCTGGGCGTTGTCGCGGAGCTGGGCGAGGAAGCCTTCGAGGTCGTCGGCAAGCTTGAGGTAGGCATCACGGTCGGCGAGCTGGGCGTCCAGCGCGTCGAGTTGACCGCGCAGGTTGCTCTCCCGGGCCCGCAGTTCATCGATGGTGACCAGCTGTTCCTGGAACGCTTCGATCATGCGGGTGATCGCTGCCGTGGCCTTGGCCAGGGCCAGTTCGAGTCGGCTGCGCTGGCGGGTGGCGGGGTCGCTGGTGCGGGCGCGGTCCAGCCGCTTGTCGATCTCGGACCGGATCAGGTGCGGGTCGGCGATCATGCCGATGATGCGGTCCCAGACGAGGGTGTCGAGGTAGTCGGCGCGGACGGGCTTGTTGGTGCAGACCCGGCCTCCCTCGTAACGGTAGTCGTCGGAGCCCAGGCACCGGTAGTAGTAGATCTTCTTGCCTGAGGTGGTGGTGGTCGAGGTGCGGTAGTAGCCGTATCCGCAGTTCACGCAGGCCGACAGGCCCTGGAGCAGGGAGGGGACCTTGCTGTTGCGCGAGGCGAAGCGCTTGTTGTCGGCGAGTCGCTGGGCGGCGCGTTCGAAGGTGGCCGGGCTGACGAGCGCGGGGACGGGGATGGTGATCCACTCCTCGCGGGGCCGGTCCTCGTACTTGACCGCGCGTGGGGTGGTGCGGCCCTCCAGCCTCGCGCGGCGGTTCAGCCCCGGGGACTCGTGGACGGTCCGGGTCTTGCCGAAGGCGGCCTGACCTTGGTAGACGGGGTTGCGGAGCATGCCCCAGACCACGCTTCGGTCCCAGCGGGTCTTCCCGGTGCGGGTGGGGGTGCTGCTGCTGGTGAGCCAGCGGGTCAGGTCCGCGATGGAGGCTCCGTCGTCGGTGTAGCGGCGGAACAGCTCCACCACCAGCGCCGCTTCGGACTCGACGATCTCGTAAGTGGCCCCGCATTCAGGGGTTTTGCGCAGGTATCGGTAGCCGAACAGGGCGCCGCCCAGCACGTTGATGGACCCCGAGCGGGCCCGGTAGGTCTTCCGCCGCCGGTAGCGCTCCATCGGCTGGGCTTTCTCATACTCGGCGAACATGCCCTGGAACTGGACCATCAGCTGGTCCTCGGGAGTGTCGCCGCGCGGGCCCCGTACGAACTCCACCCGAGTGCCGGCGCGGGCGAACTCCTCGATCAGCAGGGCCTGGTAGGCGAACTTGCGGGCCAGGCGGTCGGGTGCATAACACAGCACCACATCAACGCCGACCTGGGCGACAAGATCTCGCAGCCGCTCCAGCGCGGGCCGCACCAACGTCGCCCCGGAGTGCCCCTCGTCCTCGAACACCCACTCCTCGGGCAGCTCAAGATGCTGTCCGGCGGCGTGTGCCCGCAGGGCCGCGGTCTGCGAGCCGATCGTCTGGTCTTTCTCCTGCCGGGCGGACGACACCCGGGCGTAGATCGCCGCGCTGGTCATCGGCTCCTCCTGCCTGATCGGGGCCGGCCCGCACTCGGGCCTGGCGCTGCGGCACCAACACCGCGTAGGCCGCGGACAAGTCCGCCGCCGTATGACGGTCGAAGACCGCCTCCACCTCCACCCGCCGGCCGGTCACCTGCGAGGCCGGCCCTCCGGGGCACCCCGTTCAAGGAACTCGGCCAGGGCCTGGGCCACCACCGCGGAGATCGCCCGGTCACTCTCGTGGGCACGGCTGCGAATCCGTCCTGCCAGAGATTCCGGCAGCTTGACGGTGAACACCACGCTCGACTCGGGGACTTCGACTCGGCCAGCAGCCATGGCCTGCTCCAGATACCGGCGTGCCTGACGCACCGACACCCCGTACCTACTCGCCAACGTGCGGGCGGCTGCGGCCGCGGGCACCCCCGCCCCGGCCAGATCCGCGGCGGCGTTGACCCGCCGGGCGTACTCGACGCTATCACCACGCACCATGTCACAAACCTACTACCCATTGTGACGGCCCTTACCCTTCGTGCGAGGGAGGAGTTCCAAGCGCCGGTAGCCGAGCGTCACCTCGAAGCAGAAGTTGCCCATTGCGTTGGGGGCGTGGCCACTCCCCTTGCGGTGTTCCGGAGAGCGTGGCACCCCACTTCCAGTCCTCCAGGTATCCGGCTGTCAGCATGTTGCGCACCAGCCGCAGAAACCGCTGGTCATGGATCTTCTCACCGAGGATCGACAGCAGGACCCGATGGTCCAGGCTGCCGAAGCAGTCGGCGATGTCCCCTTCGGTAGAGGCGGCCCGGCGGACCGGGCAGTGGCCGACGGGGCCAGAGCCCTGCTGCGGGCGGGCCGCACCGTCCGCATCGACACCGGTGGGCAGGCAGACGAATGCCCCGAACGGCTGTCCGTCCTCGTTCATGTTCATGCGTCCCCGCCGCGCCTGCTGGTCTTCGGTGCCGTCGACTTCGCCGCGGCCCTCAGCCGGGCGGGCCGCTTCCTGGGTTACCACGTCACCGTCTGCGACGCCCGCCCCGTCTTCGCCACTCCCGCCCGCTTCCCGCACGCGCACGAAGTGGTGGTCGACTGGCCCCACCGTTACCTGGAACGCACCGAGGTGGACGAGCGTACGGCCGTATGTGTCCTCACGCACGACGCCAAGTTCGACATCCCGCTGCTTCGCCTGGCACTCGACCTGCCCGTCGCCTACGTCGGGGCCATGGGCTCCCGGCGCACCCACGACGAGCGTATGCGCCGCCTGCGCGAGCAGGGCGTCACGGAGAACCAGTTGGCCCGGTTGCGTTCCCCCATCGGCCTCGATCTTGGAGCCTCCACGCCCGAGGAGACGGCCGTCTCCATCACCGCGGAGATCACCGCCCAGGCCAACCACGGCACGGGCAGACCGCTGACCCAGATCACCGGCCTGATCCACCGGCCGTCGGAGTTGGCGGGCTACCGGTAGGCCGGCCTCACGAACCGACAAGGACTCATCGTCCCTCAGCAGCCATCCGTCAGCCTGGAAGAACCGAGGCCCTGGCGTTCTCGATGGCGTGCAGAAGGTACGGCTTCATCGGGTGCGCCGGCCGGTCAGCCCGAATGCCAACAGGCGTGCCTGCCGAGACAACCGACCGTGCCGGGGCAGCTGGTCACGGCAGCGTGTTCCGTCCAGGAGAGGAGGGACGTGCTGTACGTCATGACGCTTGTTTGACGCTCTGCTCAGGGCCGAACAGGACTGTGAACTCCCGGAAAGCATCGTGCAGGAGGACCGCCCGGATCCCCCCGGCGGCCAGCCGGCTCCGCTGACCGACACTCAGCTCGACGACCTTCTGGGCGAGCGGTCCAGCCGGACCAGGGTCGTCCTCGGCACCTCTGCTATCGGAGTCGCCGAGGGGCCGACGTCACTGCCCGTCCGCGGAACTGTCCGGTATGACCCCGGCACAGCACGGCGAGCGGCACGCTCGGTGGCCCCGGAGGGGGTCGTCGAGGACCGGGCGGCGCCCACCCCCGTGCCATGGCTATTCGCCGAGTACGTCTTGTTTCTCCAGGGCCTTGCGTAGTGCCCGCACGGCGTAGTAGGCGCGGCTCTTGACGGTGCCGGGCGGGATGCCGAGGTGCTCGGCTGCCTGGGCCACGCTGCATTCCAGGTAGTACATGAGGCCGATAATGGTCCGATGCTGCTCTTTCAGCTCCCGCAGTGCTACCAGCACTGCGTGGGAGGTGATCGTGGATCTCATGCCGTCCCAGGATGTGTCCAGGTCCTCGACCGGCATCAGCTCAAGCGGCCTGATCTGCCGAGCCCGGTGGTGGTCGATGACAAGGTTCCTGGCCACGGTGAACAGCCACGGCCGGATGTGGTCGCCGCGGGTGCCCAAGAACCGGGCGTGTTTCCAGGCACGGGCCGCGGTCTCCTGGAGGATGTCCTCCGCCTTGTGCCAGTCGCCGTCCAGCAGCCGCGTGGCGTACCGGACGAGCAGAAGTCCGTACTGATCGTAGACGTCTCGGATGAAGGCATCGCAGTCGGCGTCCGAAGTGACGTTCCGGGCATGCGACTGAGCCGGAGCGAGGGTGGTGGTCCCCGCTTCCATGATCCCGTTCATGGTGGCGCCCAATCCTGTTCAAGTGTTCTGTGGCGTGCTCTCCCGCATGCGCGGGCGAGTGGCTCAACCCTCGTAGGGAGCCCTTGGCCAAACCTTGTCGTCTCCTTGTCGTGCCCCTTGGCGTCTCTCGCTGACCGCCCCGGCCAGGCCCTGGCATCCGCTGCGGAGCGCGCTTCGGGCCGAGTCGCACACGGAAGGACCGCCGCCGTGGCGTTCGGGCCGAAGGGGGGCGGAGCGGGTACCCGCTCGTGTCGCGACGTCCGTCACGTGTGTTGAGTGCCCACTTCGCACACCGGGCCGTAAGGGCTGAGTGGAGGCCGGCGGTCAGCACATGTGGCTCAGCGGATGGGAAACCTGGAAGGCCATCGACCAGGAAGCCGTCGGCCGGTGGCGGAAGAGCGTTGATGCTGTCCTCGGCGAGATCTCCAAGGAGGCGCCGACGATCTCACGGCGGCCGCCAGGTCCGGATCCTCGACGGTTCCTTCCCGCCCATCCCCAGCAACGCTCAACTTCGGGCCGACCACCGGCGCGAGACCCTACAGGCGCAGCTCGCCCGTGACGGCGCCGAGGACGGCATCGACTGCGGGTTGACTTCCTCCCCCTCCTGAAGGAGGGGGATTCCTACGGCTCGCGCCGTGGGGTTTTCTGCTTCACAGCCGACTGCCCGCCCGGAGTACTCCGTTGAGGTCTCACACCAGCTCCACAGACAGACGCCGTCAGCCCGACGGCCAGAATGTTCTTCGCCGCGTTCACGTCCCGGTCGTGGATCGTCCCGCAGTCGCACGTCCACTCACGGACGTGCAGCGGCATCTTGTCCTGCAAGGTGCCGCAGACGGAGCACAGCTTGGAGGACGGGAACCATCGGTCGATCGCGATCACTTCGCGGCCGTACCACTGAGCCTTGTACTCCAACATGCTCCGGAAATCCGACCAGGCCGCGTCGCTGATGGCGCGGGCCAGGCTGCCGTTCTTCACCATGTTCCGAACGGCGAGGTCCTCGATCACGATCGTTTGGTTTTCACGAACGAGACGAGTGGTGAGTTTGTGCAGGTGGTCGCGCCTGCGGTCGGTGATGCGGGCGTAGACCTTGGCCACCGTCCGGCGCGCCTTGGCCCGGTTCGCTCCGTCACCCTTGACCTTGCGGGCAAGCTGGCGCTGCGCCTTGGCAAGGCGGGCTCGGTCGCGCCGCTCGTGCCGGGGGTTGGAGACCTTCTCCCCGGTGGAGAGGGTCAGCAGGTGGTCGAGGCCGACGTCGACACCGACGGCCGCGTCTGTGGGTGGAAGCGGCTGGACGGACGGGTCCTCACACAGCAGGGACACGTACCAGCGTCCGGCCGCCTCCTGCGACACCGTCACGGTGGACGGCGACGCACCCTCGGGCAGTGGACGGGACCACACGATGTCGAGCGGCTCCGCCGTCTTCGCCAGGGTCAGCCTGCCGTCCCGGAACCGGAACGCGCTGGTGGTGTACTCCGCCGACTTCCGCGACTTCTTCCGCGACTTGAAACGCGGGTACTTCGCCCGCTTGCCGAAGAAGTTCGCGAACGCCGTCTGGAGGTGCCGCAGGGCCTGCTGGAGCGGGACGGAGGAGACCTCGTTGAGGTACGCGAGTTCCTCGGTCTTCTTCCAGGCCGTCAGCATCGCCGACGTCTGGTTGTAGTTCACCCGCTCCTGCCTCGTCCACGCTTCCGTGCGCGCCGCAAGGGCCAGGTTGTAGACCTTCCGCACACATCCGAACGTGCGCGACAGCTCCGCTGCCTGCGCGTCAGTCGGATAGAAGCGGTACTTGAACGCCCGCTTCACGTGAGTGGTCATGGCTCACAAACTATCATGTCAGCTTGTGACCATCTGCCGGTTCGTGGGAATGGACGCCGGTCCGCCCTGGCGGCGAACCGGCTTTCTCTGCCCTGCTCCGCAGGAGCTTCGTTTCCTCCCCGGCCTGAAGGCCGGGGTATCCACGAAGGAAGGCCCCGGATGAACCGGAGAGCCGCGCGCCACGTTCAGCAGACCGAACGCCTACACATCCGGGCCTGCGGGCCAGGCGGCGACTCCTCGCTCGCTGACCCTGTGCCCAGGTCCGACACGGTTGCGCACAGACCGGTCGTCCACCCCTTCACTCTGTGCGCCATTGGGCTGCTTACCCGCGTGAACAACAAGGGCGGTTGCCGGCGCCCCTCGATCGTGTTGCTCCGCAGCACGGCACCATCTCGGAAGGAGAACTCCACTTATGACGCGCACCCTCTCCCGGCTCGGGCTCGTCCGCTCAATACACTTGGCGCCCAGGATCACCACTCCTCGGAACCGGGAGCTGATGGCCCCCGGCCGCCCTCTCCGGCACGGTGGGCGTGGGATCCGCATCCATGTCCAGGGCGGTGAGCCGGTCACGGACCTGCTGGGCGCTGTGCGACATGGCTCGCTCGTCGGCGCTTTGGAGGGCGTGGACCCAGTCCGCTCGTGCGCCTTTCCGGTCGCCCGAGGCCAGCCGGGTGTCGCCCAGCCGCATCAGTGAGCCGATGGCGTTCCTGTGGTCACCCAGTTCCTCGAACGCCCGTGTCGCCCGCTGGTAGGTGGCCACCGATTCCTCGTAACGGCCGAGCTGACGGAGGTTGTAGCCCAAAATGTCCCAGGCCTGGGCCAGCTGCCACGGCGCGTCCAGGCGCTGGAACAAGGCGATGCCCTCCTCGCTGTACTGAAGGCTTTTCTCGAGGTGCCCCAGGTTGGAGTGGAACCAGGCGAGTTCAACGAGGCACTCGGCCAACCACAACTCTTCACCTGTCTCCCGGGACAGCTCCAGTCCCCGCTCGGAGGACGTCACGGCCTCCTGGATCCGGCCGAACAGGAACAGCGCGCACGCAGTGACGTAGTGGGCTCGGGCCTGTTCA
The DNA here is from genome assembly GCA_001550305.1 of Streptomyces diastatochromogenes. Taxonomy (GTDB): domain Bacteria; phylum Actinomycetota; class Actinomycetes; order Streptomycetales; family Streptomycetaceae; genus Streptomyces; species Streptomyces mirabilis_D. The sequence goes on along the minus strand of LRTP01000210.1, from coordinate 2,658 downwards.
CCGGTTGCGTCGAGCTCTTCGAAGATCTTGGTGGCGAGTTGCAGGTGGTGCAGGGCTTGTTCCTGATGGCCGAGATAGCCGTGGACACCACCGAGGTGGCGTAGGCAACGGCCTTCTTCGAGACGGTTGTTCTGGCGCCGGGCCACTTCCAGGGCGGGGGTCAGTGCGGTGATGGCTTCGGGCCAGTATTCCTGGCGGTAGAGATAGTCCTTGAGTGACCAGGCCAGCCCGGTGGTGTGGTGGTCCAGCTTCTGGCTGACGGCGGTGTGGAGCAGGCCGGTCAGCACCCGGTGTTCGGCGGTGAGCCATCCGGTTGCCTGCTTGATGGTGGTGAGGTTCTCCGGGGCGACGCCTGGGTTGGGTGCACCGAGGTCGAGCTCGGGAGTTGTGTCGTGTTTCAGGAGCTGGTTGGCCTCGTAGGCGGTGAACATGTAGTGGTCCAGGACCCGGAGGGTGGCGTGGTGGCGTTCGTGGGTGCTGTCGTGGGTGTGGGTCAGTTCGGTGGCGTAGCCGCGCAGGAGGTCGTGCAGGCTGTAGCGGCCGGGCAGTGGTTGTTCCACGAGGCAGGAACTGACCAGGCCGGCGAGTGCGCGGCGGGTTCGGGGGAGGGAAAGGCCGGCGAGGCTGGCCGCTGCGGGGGCAGTGATGTCAGGGCCGGGGTGCAGGGCCAGGAAGCGGAAGAGCCGGGCGGTGGGCTCGTCCAGGGACTGGTAGGACCAGGAGAAGACGGTGCGTACGTCGGTGGTGGTATCGAAGCCGGTGAACGCGTCGAGGCCGCCGTGGGTGTGTCGCAGATCGTCGGCGATGGCGTGAAGGGGGAAGGAGGGATCGAGTTCGGCCCGGGCGGCGACCACGGCCATGGCCAGGGGAAGTCGTCCGCACAGGCGGATGATGTCGGCTGTGGCGGTGGGCTCGGCGACCAGTCGTTCGGTTCCCAGGCGTCGTTCGAGCGCTTCGTGGGCCTCGGTTTGTGAGGGCAGCGGGAGGATGAGGGGTTTGGCGCCGTCGGTGGTGATCAGGCCGGGGAGTTGGTTGCGGCTGGTGATCAGGGTGAGGCAGCCCGCTCCCGCGGGGAGCAGGGGGCGCACTTGTTGCTCGTCGCGGGCGTTGTCCAGGACGAGGAGGATCTGCCGGTCGGCGAGGAGGCTGCGGAAGAGTGCGCTCCGGTCGGGGGTGTCTTCGGGGATGCGCTGGGCGGGAACGCCGAGGGCGGTGAGGAAGCCGTGCAGGGCGTTGCCGGGTTCGACGGCGGGTGCGTGGGGGTGGAATCCGCACAGGTTGACGAAAAGCTGTCCGTCGGGGAAAGCGGGGGCGATGCGGTGGGCGTGGTGGACGGCGAAGGTGGTCTTGCCGACACCGGGAGCACCACTGATGACGACGACAGGGCCAGCGGTCGGTCCGGGCCGGCCCGGTGCACCGCTCACGGCCGACAGCCACGCCCCCTCGGCCGCCCGCCCCGCGAACACCGGGAGACTGCACGGCAGTTGTGCCGGACGTGCCAGGGGCGGCGACGTGGTTCCCTCATCATCCGTGGCCGCGTCGCACCTCGCATCGGACCGATCGGCCGCGTCGACCGGTTCGTCGGCGGCCGGGCCGACGGGCGCGGTTGCCTCGCCCTCGTCCGGCACCCCGGAGATGCCCGGCCCGATCGGATCGTTGCCGTGCCCGGCACCCCCGCCGGGGACGGATGCCGCGCCGAATCTGTTCACATCGGCTGAGTGAAGGGGTGGCAGGTCGTGGTGAAGGATGCCGTGGTGCAGGGCGCGTAGGGACGGGCCGGGTTCGAGGCCGAGTTCGTCGGCGAGGTGCCGGCGCAGGTCGGTGTAGCGCATGAGCGCTTCGGGGTGCCGGCCGGCGAGGTACAGGGCGCGCAGCAGCAAGGCCCATCCGGTTTCCCGCAGGGGATGCTCTGTGGTCATTTCCTGTGCCGCGTCCAGGGCTTCGGTGATCCGTCCTTGCAGGAGCAGGGCAGTGGTGCGGATCTCGCGGGTGGTCTGCCGCAGTTCTTCCAGGCGTGCTGCCTCGTGGGTGGCGAACAGGTGGTGCGCGGCGTCGGCGAACGGGGTGCCGCGCCACATCTCCAGGGCTTTTCCGGCCTCTTCCACGACGCGTTCGGGCCGGCCCTGCTCCATGGACCGGTGTGCCTGGGCAAGGGCCCGCTCGAAGCGTACGGTGTCACGGCTCTCGGGCGGCACACGCAGGGCGTAGCCCAGGGGTTCGGTGACCAGTACTTCGAAGGTGCCCTGTCGGCGCAGGTGCTGGGGTTCCAGGACCGCGCGCACCTTGCTGACGTGGGCGTGCAGGGAGCCCATCGCTCCGCCCGGTGTGCGTCCTGGCTGCTGCGGCCACAGTTCCTCGCACAGCGTCTGCGGAGCGACCGCCCGGCCGTCGGCGAGCAGCAGGCGGATCAGCAGCAGCCGCTGCCTGCGCCGACCCGGATCGAGTACCGTGCCCGCCCGCCGTACCACCAGCGGACCCAGCAGTCCGAAGTCGAGCCCCTGCCTCACATGTCACCGTACCCACTCAAAATCCCGCTCGACGGCGCCGCCATCGGGGGCACACACTTGACTTCTCCCCCAGCTGAAGCAGGGGGATTCTTCCCTCGCGGGTTGAGCTTTCTGCTTCTCAGACAGCAGCTGCCCCGAACTAACGGCAAGG
>LRTP01000021.1 GCA_001550305.1 Streptomyces diastatochromogenes | reverse complement strand
CCGGGTGCCGGCCGCCGCTGCAGGGCACCCGGCTGCCGCGCCCCGGCCCGCGCCGCCGGATACAGCCCGTCCCAGAGCGGGTCCCCGGGCGGAAACCCCAGGCAGACCAGGACGTTGACCAGCATCCCGTACGCCATGAACGTGGTGGTCTGGCCGGTGTCCGCGCCGAGCGGCCGGTGGACGGTGTCCCACAGCCGCCGCCACTCGGCCCGCACCGCCTCCCCGAACGCCGCGTCACCGTCCGCCTCGCCCGCCGCCACCGCGACGTACACCTGCATCTGCATCAGCAGCCGCTCCGGCTCCTTGACGATGACGCGGGTGTACGCGTTGGCCATGGCGCGCAGCGCCTCCTCGCCCGCCAGGCCCTCGGTGGCCTCGGTGAACAGCTGGGCGGTGTCGGCCAGGCAGCACCGCGCCGCCGCGAGGAAGAGCGCCCGCTTGCCCGCGAAGAGCCGGAAGAGATACGGCTGCGACACCCCCGCACGCCGGGCGATGGCCTCGGTGGACGTGCCGTCGTACCCGCCCCGGGCGAATTCGCTCACGGCCGCGCGGATGACGCTCCGGCGCCGCTCGTCTGCACTCATCCTCACCATGCCAGCACGTTAGTTGCTGATTGCCGGGCGCCGTAGTGCCGGTCCAGACGCATTCAAGGAATGCGCCAGAGCCCCGTGGCAGATTCACAGAATCGAGCACCGCTCGCCGACCGCCCGATGACCTTTCTCCGGCTCTGAAAACAGCTCTTCGGACCGCTCTCCCGGACCGTTCCGCGGACCGTTCTTCCAGGTCTTCGGACAGCTCTTCCGGCAGCTCTTCCGGCAGTTTTTCCGACGGTTCTTCCGACAACTCAGTGAGGCAGGAACGGGGATGATCGACAATCTCTTCACGATGTTTCCCGGGCAGGGCTCGCAGCGCGCGGGCATGGCCGGGCATCTGCTGCGTGAACACCCCCGCACCGCCGGACGCGTCCTGGCCCGCGCCGAGGACGCGACCGGCCTGCCGCTGACCGCGCTGTGCAGCACCGCGCCGGAGGAGGAGCTGGCCCCGACCGAGATCGCCCAGCCCGCCATCGTCGCCACCAGCCTCGCGGTCCTTGAGGTACTGCGCGACCAGGCGGGTTTCGTGCCCGCCGTGGTGGCCGGGCACAGCCTGGGGGAGTACCCCGCGCTGGTGGCCGCCGGGGTGCTGGAGGCCGAGGCGGCGCTGCGGCTGGTACGCCGCCGGGGCGAGCTGATGGCGGGGGTCTCCCGGCAGGTCGGCGGCGCGATGACGGCCGTACTGGGCCTTGCCGCCGCCCGGATCGAGGAGATCTGCGCGGACTGCGCCCCCCTGGGCGTGGTGGAGATCGCCAACTACAACGAGCCGGGCCAGACCGTGATCTCCGGGCAGCGCCCCGCGGTCGAGGAGGCCGCCCGCCGGGCGCTGGCCGCGGGCGCCGAGCGGGCGGTGGCGCTGAAGGTCTCGGCGCCCTTCCACTGCTCGCTGATGCGGGCGATCGAGGACGAGTTCGCCGCCGAACTGGAGCACGTGCCCTTCAGCGCGCCCCGGCTGCCCGTGATCAGCTCGGTGACCGGCACCCTGGTGCGCGACGGCGGCCACGCCCGCGATCTGCTGCGCCGTCAGCTGGCCGGGCCGGTGCGGTGGGTGGACGTGCTGGGCGCCG
>LRTP01000209.1 GCA_001550305.1 Streptomyces diastatochromogenes | reverse complement strand
GCGTGGACGCCCTGGGCGGCGAGTTCGCTGCGCAGGACCTTCGGCAGCACAAGCGGGCCGTCGAAACGCACCAGCGTGCCGCCGGCACCGCAGAGCGGACCGACACCCGCAGCAGGACCCGCAACAGGACCCGCAACGGGACCGGCAGCGGGGGCGGGGGCGGCGGGCGGGCGGGGGGCCCACGCACGGATCGTCTCGGTGCTGGCCCACGGGTAGGCGGCCAGGTCCAGCAGCGTGTCGCGGACCTGGTGCAGCAGGCTGGCCAGCGGGGCGGCCGGATCGACGGTCACGGTCATCGGCAGCGGGCTGTCCAGCAGGCCGGGAATGCCCGCGGCACCCGGCAGGGCGATGTCCCGTCCCGACAGCTGCACCCCGAAACTCACCGGCAGCGGCCCCGAAACGCCCGCCGCCCGGTACAGCAGCAGCGCCCACACCAGGTGCAGCGCGCTGGACTCGGCGGCGCCGCGCAGCGCGGCCCAGGAACGCAGCCGGAAGGTCTCCGGCGCCCGCAGCCGGGTGTCCAGCAGACCGGGCCCGCTCTGCCCGGTGGCA
>LRTP01000208.1 GCA_001550305.1 Streptomyces diastatochromogenes | reverse complement strand
ACGGTCTCACGCTGCTGCCGCGGGCCGCGGCCACCGGCGTCCCCGGGGCGGTGGCCGTGCCGCTCGTGGCGCCGCGCCTGGTGCACCGTACGGAACTGGTGCACAGCGGGTCTCCGCGCGGAGCCGCCGCGGCCTTGGTGGACAAACTTCTCGAACGTGTTTGACAGTCTCACTCGTTCGTGAATCGTCGTGCGCCGGAGCGCAGGGTAGAGCAAGAGCCGGGGGCGGTCCGTAGAGCATCTGCAGGAGGCGATCCATGGAACAGGCCGCACTGCGTCCCAAGCCGATGCCCGGTCAGGATCCGGATGGTGAGCGGAGTTCGACCGGCACCACCAAGCGCCCGCACGCCGCGCGACGGCGTGGCAGGCGGCTGATGTCGCTGCTCTTCGGTCTCCTCGTCGCGACCGTGCTGGTCCTGTCGGGCGTCGGACTCGGGACCGTGGGCGCCACGGTGATCGGTATGAGCAGGCTGGCGGACCTCCAGAAGCGGGCGGGGGCGGCGCAGGGGCCGTCCGGCCGGCCGTCCGAGCCCGGGCAGGCATCCGGCGCGGCG
>LRTP01000207.1 GCA_001550305.1 Streptomyces diastatochromogenes | reverse complement strand
CGCCCGCGGCCAGTCCGAGCAGGAGGCCCTCGATCCGGCGGGGGCGCGGGGCGGGTGCGGGGGCGGCGCCCGGCTCGGTACGGGGGGTCGCGTCCGACGAGGGGGAGTCCCCGGGGTCGGACGTCGTGGGGGAGTCCTCGACGTCGGACGTCGTGGGTGAGTCTCCGGTGTCGGACGTCGTGGGTGAGTCTCCGGTGTCGGTTGTCGTGGGTGAGTCTCCGGTGTCGGACGTCGTGGGTGAGTCTCCGGTGTCGGTTGTCGAGGGGGAGTCCCCGGTGTCGGTCGTCGAGGGGATGTCCTCGACGTCGCAGATCGAGACCGATCCCCCGGCTTCCGGTGCCGAGGCCGATCCCGTACCGGGTTCGTCGCCCACCAGGCCGGGTCTCATGGCTGCACCTCGTCATCGTCGTCGGCAAGGATGTAGTCGCTGGTGAGGGCGTACAGGTCGGGGGGCGGAGGTGTCGTGCTCCCGGTCCCCCACTTCCCGTCGTCCCCCGGTGTGAGCAGTTCCGCCACGTCCAGTACGTGGTGGCCCGCCATGGAGGGCAGGCAGCTGCC
>LRTP01000206.1 GCA_001550305.1 Streptomyces diastatochromogenes | reverse complement strand
CCACATCGGCGCCCGCGACCGGCGCCGCATGGACCGCCTCTCCCAGCTCGCCGTCGCCTCCTGCCGCGCCGCTCTCGCCCACGCCGGCCTCGAGGCCGACGAGCACACCGGGGTCGTCCTGGGCACCGGACTGGGCCCGATGCGCAGCATCGAGGACTTCCTGCTGCCGGTGCTGGGCGGCTGCCCCGCCCACGGCAGCCCCGCCGTCTTCCCCAACACCGTCTTCAACGCCGCCGCCGGCCAGGTCGCCATGCACGTCGGCGCCAAGGGCCCCACCTCCACCGTCACCACCGGACATGCCGCCGGCGCCTCCGCCCTGACCGTCGCCCACGACCTGCTGCTGCAGCACCGCGCCGAGGCGGTGCTGTGCCCGGCGGTCGAGGACCTCTCCCCGGGCGTGCTGGCCGCCTACCGCGGGCTGCCGCTGTTCGACGACGCCGGCTACACCCTGGCCGAGGCCGGCATCGCCCTCGTCCTGGAACGCGAATCCAGCGCCCGTGCCCGCGGCGCCCGCATCCTGGCCGAGTTCGCCGGCCACGGCGCCGCCGGTGACGCGGCC
>LRTP01000205.1 GCA_001550305.1 Streptomyces diastatochromogenes | reverse complement strand
GACCGCGGCGAGCGCGGCGATCGAGCCGCTGACGCCGACGACGACCTGTCCGGCGGCGGCCATCAGGACTCACCCCGGCGTGGCCGCGGCAGCCCGAGCCCCCCACCGGTACGGGCGGGGAAGCGCCCCGCGGCCAGCCTGCGCACCCACTCCCGCACCGGCACCCCCGGCATCCGCGCCTCCTGGCGCCGCTGCATCTCCCGCTCCGCACGATCGCTGAGGCAGTGGTCGCCTCCATTGCCGCACGTACTCCCCTTCTCGCGGGCGTTTCCGGCGTCGATCGACATCGCTCCGCTCCCCTTCCCAGGCCAATGCGGTGGGACGATTTCCCCTGGTCCCCGAAGTCTGTACGCTGATTGGCCTGCCCCACAGGGCCAATGCAAGGGAGTTGGCATGGTGAACGGACCGGTGGTCCACGGAATGGACAGGACGCTGGGAAGCCGGCAGCTCGCCGCGCTGCTGTCCGCCGTGCCCCACGCCGACGGCCGCCCCGGATATCGCGCGCTGGCCGACGGCGTGCGCAGGCTGCTCCTCGACGGCCGGATCGCGCTGCACGTCCGGCT
>LRTP01000204.1 GCA_001550305.1 Streptomyces diastatochromogenes | reverse complement strand
GGGGCCGCTCGCGCGGGCGGCGGCTGAGGCAGGGATGAGCGGGCTGGTCGTACGCGGCCCGGACGGCCCGCTCGCGGAGGCGGAGTCGGCGGGTGTGGCCCTGCTGTCCGTGGACGAGGACGCCGCGTGGCACCACGTACATCTGCTGCTGGCCTCCGCGATCGGCGCCCGGCCTTCGGCCACCGGGAGCGGCCTGGGGGACCTGTTCGCGCTGGCCGACGCGGTGGCCGCGGCCGTCGGTGGCGCCACCGCGATCGAGGACCCGCGGCAGCGGATCCTCGCCTACTCCACGGTTCCGGGACAGCCGGTCGACGAGGACCGCCGCACGGGCATCCTCGGCCTACAGGTACCCGGGAGCCCCGCCAACTCGGAGCAGTACCGGGTGCTGTTCGCGGCCGAGGGCGTGGTCCGGCTGCCCGCGCTGGCGGGCAGCGACAACCTGCCGCGGCTCGCCGTCGCCGTGCGGGCCGGAGGCGAGACCCTCGGCTCGCTCTGGGTCGTCGACGACGGCGGCCTCGCGCCGGACGCCGAGGAGGCCCTCGCCCAGGGCGCGTCCACGGCGGC
>LRTP01000203.1 GCA_001550305.1 Streptomyces diastatochromogenes | reverse complement strand
CCAGTTCGCCCGCCCACTGCCTGGCACCAGCAAGGTCCCCACCCATAACCACACCAACGACCAACCTGGCCAACAGTCACGCCAAACGCCGTTGCAGTATTAGACGCCGTTTCTGATGGCGGGTCGCTCTCGTTGGTCAGGGCATGGCAAGCCTTGTCGAGCGTCTGGTGCCGGATGAGCTGTGGGTGCTGTTCCGGCGGGTGGTGCCGCCAACTGAGGTCATCCGTCCGCAGGGCGGAGGCAAGCGGCGAGCGGACGACCGTGAGGTGCTGGCCGCGATCGTCTTCGTCGCGACTTCGGGTTGCACCTGGCGGCAACTACCGCCGGTGTTCGGCCCGTGCTGGCAGACGGTCTACCGGCGCTTCGCGCAGTGGAGCCGGGTGCGGGTGTGGGCCCGGCTCCACCGTGTCGTGCTCGACGAACTCGGCTCCCGTGGTGAGCTGGACTGGTCTCGTTGCGCGATCGACTCCGTCAGCGTTCGGGTCGCAAAGGGGGGCTTCTGACGGGACCGAATCCGACCGACCGCGGCAAGCTCGGATCGAAAATCCACTTGGTCACCGACCGGAACGGTCTGCCGCTGTCGCTCGGCATCTCCGGAGCCAACCTCCACGACAGCCAGGGCCTGGAGCCGCTGATCCGCCGCATCCCGCCCATCCGGTCCCGCCGCGGACCACGCCGCAGGCAGCCTGCCAAGCTTCACGGCGACAAGGGGTACGACTACGACCATCTGCGGCGATGGCTCCGAGCACGTGGAATCATGCCGCGCATCGCCCGCAAGGGAATCGAGTCTTCGCAACGACTGGGTCGGCATCGCTGGGTCGTGGAGCGGACAGTGTCCTGGCTGGCAGGATGTCGCCGCCTGCACCGCCGCTACGAACGCAAGCCCGAGCACTTCCTCAGCTTCGTCGGTATTGCTGCCACCCTCATCTGTCATCGGCGCCTCACCGCAGCCTGATCGGCGACGGCACCGATAGCCTCGGCCGCGTGATCGATGAAGCAACCCAGTGGCGTCGGTTCGCCGCGCTCCTGCCACCCGCTCGCGCCGCAGAAATTGTGGACTGCTGGGACATCGGGGAGCAGGAGGCCGGACTCGACAGGCTCGTTGCCGGCCTTCTGGCGCATCAGGTGCCGATCAGCGAGACCGTGCGAGCCGAGATCGCTGTGGCGGCCGAGGTCTGGGGCATGTGGACTGCACTCGCTCCCGGCCTCGCCCGATGCCTCGGCGACCACCACGACGATCCCAGGCTGAGACTGATTGAGCATGCCGACACCGTCCCGTTGCCCGGTTCCTCCGTCGGGATCGACACGGCACTGGCTGATCTCCTGGTTGTCCCGTGGATCGCATGTACGCGTTGTGGCCAGGTGCTCGCACGTGCGCACGCCCAAGAACCATGGGGTGACCTGTCCTACCTTGCAAGGCACTATGTGCTGTTCGTCCCCGGGCGGAGCACGTCGACAGGACTGTTCGCTCCCGACTCGGCATGGGACGCCTTGACGGACCTGCGCATGTCCTGCGTCGATGCATAGGCAGCCGTCTCGGGAGCCGCGACCATCAGAAACGGCGTCTAACCTCGGTCTTTCATCAGTTGGGCGGACGGGTCGGTCCTCTGCATGACCGAGGCGTCTGTGATCTGCGCTTTGAGGAGTTGCGCAGGGTCGATTCTGGGAGTGTTCGGCTAGCACCTGGCAGGTGCTAGCCGAAGCCGCCCCAGTCGTCAGACTCGCGAGCTCGTCGATCTTCTTCGCGCCAAGACTCGAAGGTCGGTGGCTGTTCGATGCCGAGACCAGCGTTGAGTGGGGGTTTGATCCGGCCGCTCAGCAAGCTGACGAGGAAGTCAGCCATCCCGAGTGGGTAGTCGTGCCAGCCGTGGGAACGAGTGCGGACAGCCACGGTCCATCGGTCCGGATCGCCGTCCCCGCAGCGCCAATAGAAGTCGTCGGCGCTGTCAGTGGAAGCCCACAACAGCAAGCCGTCGGTCGCCGGGTAGGAACGCTGGTAGAGCAGATGATCGACGTAGGGGTAGCCGGGGAACGGTGGGGTGAAGACGCCCAGCGTCTCGTTGATTGTGCCCATCCCGTAGGCAGCCACGAAGTCCCGATAGTCACTCGGAAGGCGCCACCCGAACTCCGCATGCACGCGATCCCAGTCCACAGCGTCGCCGCCGTCCGGCGGTGTAGGCATGACTTGCAGCAGCTGTCCGACGGCGCGATGCACCACGACCTCCTGGGCGAACCCCACCGTGGCTCTGTCCGATGGGTGACCGGCTAGGCGGAGAGCACCTCTGACCTGGGACGATAGGGCTTGTCGAAGGTCCGTATCGCCGCAGGGAAGGAAGCGCTCTCCGGGTGAAGAAGCGTAGCGGGACGTATCCGCGGGTCCGGGTGCAGGGTGGTGGCCGCGGGGTGGTCTCGCAGGCAGGCGGGGTGCTGCTGGTAGAGACGGCCCGCCAGGCCGGTCTGGATGTCGCGTTGTCGGTGGCGCTCGCGCCGTGGCGCAAGCCTCGGGCGGTGCACGACCCCGGCAAGGCCCTTCTCGATCTGGCCCTGGCGGTCGCGCTGGGCGGGGACTGCCTGTCTGATGTGGCGATGTTGCGGGCCGAGCCGGGCGTTTTCGGGCCGGTCGCGTCCGACCCGACGGTGTCCCGGCTGGTCGGCACCCTCGCCGCGGCCGGTCCGCGTGCGCTCAGCGCTGTCCGGCGGGCCAGGTCGGAAGTGCGCCAGCGGGTCTGGCAGTTGGCCGGAGCAGCGGCACCGAACTCAGGCGGCGAGGTGATCGTGGACATCGACGGCGTGCTGGTCCTGGCGCACTCTGAGAAGCAGGACGCCGCCGCGACCTGGAAGAAGACCTTTGGCCACCACCCGCTGTTAGCGTTCGTCGACCACGGCCCGGAAGGCTCCGGGGAGCCGGTCGCGGGCATGCTGCGGCCCGGCAACGCGGGCAGTAACACCGCCGCCGACCACATCGCAGTCGCCCGGCAGGCGCTGGACCAGCTCCCGAAGAACCACCGACGCGGGCGGCGGACGCTGATTCGCACCGACTCTGGTGGCGGCACCCACGAGTTTCTGAACTGGCTCACCGCGCGAGGTCGCTGGTTGTCCTACTCGGTCGGCATGGTCATCACCGAGCAGATCCACCAAGCCGTTCTCCTGGTGCCCAAGACGGCTTGGACCCCCGCTGTCGAGCCGGATGGCAGCGTGCGCGACGGCGCCTGGGTCGCCGAGCTGGCCGGCGACCCCTTGAAGGGCTGGCCGAAGGGCATGCGGCTGATCGTCCGGAAGGAACGGCCGCACCCCGGTGCCCAGTTGCGCATTACCGACGCGGACGGCATGCGCATCACCTGTTTCGCCACCAACACCACCAAGATCCCGATAGCGGCCCTGGAGCTGCGGCACCGCCAGCGGGCCCGCGCCGAGGACCGCATCAGGGCCGCCCGCGACACAGGCCTGCGTAACCTGCCCCTGCACAACGCCGCCCAGAACCGCATCTGGCTGGAGATCGTCCAGATCGCCCTGGACCCCCTCGCATGGATGCCCATGCTCACCCTCACCGGTGCAGCCCGCCGATGGGAACCCAAGTGCCTGCGACTGCGGCTGTTCTCCGCTGCCGCCCAGCTCGTCACCACCGGCCGCAGCCGCTGGCTCCGCCTGGCCAACCACTGGCCCTGGATCCAGGTCATCACCACCGCGTTCGCGCGCCTCCAGACACTGCCGAACCCCGGCTGACCAGCAAGGACATCCCGTCCCGACGAGGCACCTCCTGCCGGAGCAGTGGAACCCGGCGCCCACCCGACGCGACAGCCGGGTTGCAGGTATGCCCGCCACCGCCCGATCAGCCGGAACCGCCCACCGGAGCAACCGACGGCTCGTCACGAAACATTGAGGCTAAGCGCTGACCGTGACGACTGGTCAGTGTAAGAGCCGACCCGCACCGCTCACATTCGAATACCCCGGAAACGTACGCGGGGCAACGGCGCATGCACTGCGGTGAACGATGTCGGAAAGCCGGGTGCGGGAGAACCGCCTGCCCGGCGAGGACTGAAAACGGAGCATCAGCCAACGTCCGTTCATCGCCCGGACGTGCCCTCTGAAGCCGCCCTGTGCTCCCACGTGGGCACGCACAAAGAAACCCCGCCAGGAGTTACCTGGCGGGGTTCGACCTCATCGATCTGTCGAGATCACTCTTCGTTCAAGGCAGCTCGCAGGTAGGCGATCGGATCACCGGCCGGCACCTCGACCCAGCTGGCCCCTGGCACCCCTACCCGCATGACCTCATAGAGTTCCCCGTTCACCTCGTCCACCAGAACCCGACGGCTCCTTCCGTCCATCGCGTTCACGCACAGGCGCACGGCACCGTGCGAGATGGTCGGGAACATGTCCCGCAGTACCTCATCCGCACGGAGGCGGCGTAGGATGTTCCATTGGCGCCGGTGGAAGTCGGACGACAGGAGTTCAGCCCACTGCGAAGAGGCGGGCTCTCCGCGTTCGAGCGCCCCGACGAATTCGTCGAGCTCCATGAAATCGAATCTCTCCTCCAGCTCGTCGAGCGGTATGCCTTCCCGCCATGCGGCGACCGCTTCCACAAGCAATCCAAGATGCCCCGTGGAGTCGATCTCCCAGTCGAACCCGTCGGAACGCGGATAATAGAACTTTGCCGAACTCCACGCGCGTTGACCATTGGCGACGGCTCTCGCGATCAAGGGCATCTCGTAGTCTGTGGAATGGCCGGCTTCACCAGCCAGCAGGCCGCGCTTGGCAGCGTCCATGAAGTCTCCGAATCGTTCCAGTCCCGTCATGTTGACGTGCAGCTCCACGTTCGGGTCGGCGATGGCCTTCCTCGCCAGCGAAGCGAAATCCGGCGCGCGCGAGGGAGAAGGTGGTGAACTTGTTCCCGGGAAGCCGAGCCCACGCGTCGAGCGCCCCATTGCTCTGCCACCCCAAGGCGACTTTGCAGTTGTGAACAAGGATCGGGGTGGCGCCCGCGAGCACGAAGAACGTTGCAGGTCGTCGACGGTGAGGTCGTAGACCGTACGCGGAGTCAGGCCCGAGCGGTCGAGGCTCCCCTCCGCTTTTTGAGTGCTGCCTCCGATTCCGGCAGGGGCAAGCCGCCTACGGCTTGGGCGCGGGTTGCTCGCCCGAGCCGCGGACGATCAGCCGAGTGGGCACGGTGATGGTGCGGATCCGGGTGCGGTCGCCGTCGAGTCGGGTCAAGGCGGTGGTCGCGGCTGCCCTGCCGAGTTCTTCCGCGTCCTGGGCGACGGCGGTCAGGGCGGGTTCGAGTGCTTCGGCGAGTGAGATGTCGTCGAAGGCGACGACGGCGACGTCCTTGCGTTTGCTGCGGGCGAGTTCGGCGACTATGCCCAGCGCCATGATGTTGTTGCCGGCGAACAGGGCCGTGGGCGGATCGGCCAGGCCGAGGAGCTGGGAGGTCGCGGCCTCGGCTCCTTGCTGGTCGTGGGCATTGGTGACCAGTGAGCGGTCGTAGGGGATGTCGGCTTCCTGCAGCGCCGAGCGATAGCCCGCCAGGCGCTCGCGGCGGGTGTACAGCTTTACGGGCAGGTCGCCGACGAAGCCGATGCGCCGGTGTCCGTGGGCGATGAGGTGGGCGACGCCGTCGTGGGCTCCGGCGCGGTTGGAGCTGACGATGCTGTCCGTGGCGAGGCCGACTCCGGGTCGGTCGAGGAAGATCACTGGCAGTCCCGCCGTACGGTGGGGCTTGAGGTGGGAATGGTCGGCGCCGACGGACGGGACGATGATCAGGATGCTGACGCGGCGGGCGAGGAACTTGTCCGTCAGGGCGCGTTCGCGCTCGGGGTCGTCCGCGGAGGAGCCCATGAGGAGGGTCAGTCCGCGTTCGCGGACGGTGTCCTCGATGGCGCGGGCCACGGCTCCGAAGAAGGGGTTGGCGAGGTCGGGGATGACCAGGCCGATGGTGGTGTCCGGGCCGCCGACGCGGATGTTGCGGGCCATGAGGTTCGGCTGGAAGCCGAGCTTGGCCACTGCGGCCAGTACCTGTTCCCTGGTCTGCGCGGAGGCGGGTCCGTCCTCGTTGAGGACTCGGGATACCGTCTTGGCGCTGACGCCGACTTCGCGGGCGACGTCGGCCAGGGTGGGGCGGCGGTTCGCTGCCATGGAGAAACCGTCTCCTGAGGGCTCTCGGTTCCGGCCGCGGCCTCGGCCGGAAACTGCGAGAGCGGGGTTGTGCTGTCAGGTGGCCTGGACTCCGGCGGCCTTCGCGGCCTTGGAATCCGCTACGACAGTATCTCCGGCCGCATCGACGGTGAGAGCGCCGGTCATGATGGCGACGACCTCGGCCATGGAGTAGTCGGAGGGCTTGATCACGGCAGCGCGCCGGCCGAGGCGGTGGACGTGGATCCGGTCGGCGATCTCGAAGACGTGGGGCATGTTGTGGCTGATCAGGACGACCGGCATGCCCTTGTCGCGGACCCGGCGGATGAGGTCGAGGACCTGGCCGGACTCCTTGACGCCTAGGGCGGCGGTGGGTTCGTCCATGACGACGACGGAGCGGGCCCAGGCGACGGAACGGGCGACGGCGACGGCCTGCCGCTGTCCGCCGGAGAGCGTCTCCACCGACTGCGTCAGCGAGCGCAGGCCGATCTTCAGGTCGGCCATGTGCTCGGCGGCCTCCTGCCGCATGCGCTTCTTGTCCAGCATGCGGAAGACACTGCCGAGGACGCCGGGGCGGCGCAGCTCGCGCCCGAGGAACATGTTCGAGGCGATGTCCATGGAGGCGGCCACGGCGAGGTCCTGATAGACCGTCTCGATGCCGTGGGCGCGTGCGCTCTGCGGGCCGGAGAAGGTGATGGGTTCGCCGTTGAGTCGTATCTCGCCCGCGTCGGGGGTCACCGCGCCGGTGAGGGCCTTGATCAGGCTGGTCTTGCCGGCGCCGTTGTCGCCGATGACGGCGAGGACCTCGCCGGGGAGCAGGTCGAAGTCGGCGCCGTCGATGGCGGTGACCTGGCCGTACCGCTTGACCAGACCGCGGGCCTGCAGCACGGGTGTGGGGGAGGAGGTGGCGGTCATCGGGCCTTCTTCCGGGAGAGCTGGTCGACGGTCACCGCGAGGATCACCAGGACTCCGGTGATCAGGGTCTGGTAGATGGAGGCGACGCCCATCAGCTGCAGGCCGTTGCGGAAGACGCCGACGATGAGGACGCCGATGAAGGTGCCCAGGACCGAGCCGCGTCCGCCGAAGAGGCTGGTGCCACCGAGGACCACGGCGGTGATGCTGTCGAGGTTGTCGGTCTGCCCCGCCTGCGGGTCGCCGACTCCGGTGCGGGAGATGAGCAGCAGGGCGGCGATGCCGTAGAGGAGACCCGCCACGGTGTAGATGCCGATGGTCAGGCGGGAGGTGCGGATGCCGTTGAGACGCGCCGCTTCCTGGCTGTTGCCCAGGGCGTAGACGTGCCGGCCCCAGCCGGTGCTGCTCAGCGCGTAGGCGAGGAGGAGGAACAGGGCGATGGTGACCAGGGAGCCGTAGGTGATGTCGGTGTGGCCGAGGGGGAAGGTCCTTCCGAGGGCGGTCAGCGGGCCGGGCAGGTTGGTGACCGTCTGCTCCTCGGAGTAGATGTGGGTCAGCGCGAACGCCACGTTGAGCATGCCGAGGGTGACGATGAACGGCGGCAGCGGGATTTTCTGCACCAGCAGCCCGTTGAGCAGCCCGAAGCCGCCGCAGACGGCGATGCCCAGCGCGATGGCGACGAGCGGGGGCAGGGAGCCCTCGGCGGCCATCTTGGCGATCACGATGCTGCCGAACGCCATCACGGCTCCGCAGGACAGGTCGATGCCCGCGGTGAGGATGATCAGGGTCTGTCCGATGGCGAGGGTGCCCACGACCATGACCTGCTGCACGATCAGCGAGAAGTTCCCGCCGGTCAGGAACTGGTCGGTCGAGACGGAGAAGAAGGCGCAGGCCAGGAGGAGGGCGACCAGGGGTCCGGTGGTCGGCGCCGTGAGCAGTCTGCGGGCCGTGGTCGGTGCTTTGAGCTCGGCGTACGGCGTGGTCGTGGCTGTCATGCGAGGTCCTTGTCGGAAGACAGTGGTCGTTGTCCTTCCTGGTCGGAGGACAAGAGGACGAGCGGGTGGCCGTCCCCCGGTCAGGGAGGGACGGCCGCCGCGCTGAGGGGGCGTACGGATCAGGCGGTGGCTCAGCCCCAGCAGTTCTCCAGGCCGTAGGCGGTGTCCTTCGACGTGACGCCGTCCTGCGCCTTGTCGGTGATCAGCGTGACGCCGGTGTCGGTGTAACCGGACGCCTTCTTGCCGTCCTTGGCGTACGTCACGACGGCCTTGACGCCCTCGGCGGCCATCTTCAGCGGGTACTGCTGCGACGTGGCGGCGATCTTGCCGTCCTTGACGGCCTGGGTGCCGGTGCAGCCGCCGTCGACGGAGAGGATCAGGACGTCCTTCTCCCGGCCCTTGGCCTTCAGCGCGGTGTACGCACCCAGGGCCGCCGGTTCGTTGATGGTGTAGACGACGTTGATGCCGGGCGCCTTCTGCAGGCAGTTCTCCATCGCGGTCTGGCCCTTGGCCTGGTCGCCACCCGTGTCCTGGGCGCACACGACGTCCTTGTCGGTGGCGCCGAAGCCCTTCAGGAATCCGTTGTGCCGCTGGACGCCGACGGAGACACCCGGCGCGAGGTCGAGGGCGGCTATCTTCGCCGTCTTGCCCTTCATGGCGGCCTTGGCGTACGCGCCGATCAGCTGGCCGGCCTTGAGGTTGTCGGTGGCGAAGAGGGCGTCGACCGCGCTCTCCGGCTCGGTCGGGGTGTCCAGGGCGATGACCAGGACACCCTTGGCGCGGGCCTTCTGGATCGCGGGCACGATCGCCTTGGAGTCGCTCGGGGTGATCAGGATGCCCTTCACGCCGGCGGCGACCATGTTCTCGATGGCCGTGACCTGACCTGCGTTGTCCCCGTCGAACTTGCCTGCCGCGGTGGACAGTTGGGCGCCGTTCTCCTTGGCGGCCTTCTCCGCGCCCTCCTTCATCTTCACGAAGAACGGGTTGGTGTCGGTCTTGGTGATCAGACCGACCTTGACGCTGCCCGATCCGGTGCTCGCGGTGCCCGATCCCGATCCGGATCCACAGGCGGTCAGGGCGAGGGCTGCGACACCCGTGCAGGCAGCGGCTCTGAGCAAGGGGGAGGGCAGACGAGAGATGCGTGACATGAACGACTCCTGCGGGATTGCGGGCGAACGGCCGGCATCGGGGCATGCCGTCCCTCGGTGTCATCGTTGACTTATGTCATCGTTGACACTGCTTGGCGAGGATGATGGACTCCGTTCCCAGGCAACGTCAATGCCTTGCACCCGTCACAAATCGGCAACGCCCGCAGCCGTCGCCCGCCCGAAGCCGTTCACCGGCTGCCCGGGACGTGCCTGTTTCTGTCCGTGCATTCCGAGAGAAGAGCAGCCCATGAGACCGCGCCAGATCACCGTCCTGGGGGAGTGCGTCGCGGACGCCTTCACCGAACCCACAAGCGTCCCGTACGAGCTCGCCCTGCGGGTGCTGCCCGGTGGCGGACCTGCGAACACGGCGGTGGCCCTGGCCAGGCTGGGCACCCCGGCCCGCTTCCTGGCACGCCTGTCCGGCGATGTGTTCGGCCGCCTGTTCCGGGCCCATCTCGAGGCGTCCGGCGTGGACCTGTCGTACGCCGTCGCGGCCGCCGAGCCCAGCACGCTGGCTGTTGCCGAACTGGACGCCGAAGGTCAGGCCGCGTTCTCCTTCCATGCGCAGGCCACCGCCGACTGGCAGTGGACCGGTGCGGAGCTGGTCGGCGTTGACCTGGCCGACACCGCCTGTGTGCACACCGGCTCGCTGGCCCTGGTCAAGGAGCCCGGAGCGGCCGTGCTGGAGGACTTCCTGGCTGCCGCCGCGCCTCGGGCCACGATCAGCATCGACCCCAACGTCCGCCCGCTCCTGGTGCACCCCGAGGTCTACCGCGCCCGGCTGGCGCACTGGTGTGCCCTCGCGGATGTACTGCGGCTGAGCGAGGACGACCTGGAACTCCTGCTGCCGGGCACGCCGCCCGAGCAAGCGTGCGACATCTGGCACGCGGCAGGGGCGCGGCTCGTCGTGATCACGCGAGGTGCCGACGGCGCCTTGGCCTCGCTCGACGGCGAACGGGTCCAGGTGCCCGCCGTCTCGACGAGCGTCGCCGACACGGTCGGGGCAGGCGACTCCTTCACCGCCGGACTGCTGCACCACCTTGGCGCTCGTGGGCTTCTGGGTGGCCGGCTGACGGAACTCCGCCTGGACGACGTCGAGGAAGCCTGCCGCTTCGGTACCCGTGTCGCGGCCCTGACCTGCTCGGTCGCCGGCCCCAACCCCCCGTGGCAGAGCCAATTGGCGCAGCTCGCCACGGCCGACCGAGCATGGCGGGCGAGCACGCCGCTCAGCAGGACATCACGTCCGAACCGTTGACGCATTAGCCGGATTGCCCCCATCATCGGGCCACTCGATGTCATCGATGACACAAGTCAACGATGACACCTCTTGCCGATGCCGATGCCGATGCCGTGGACGACGACGCCGGCAAGGGCGTCACTTTTCGGCCGGATCCGTGCCGGGCAGCAGGCTTCGCTGCGCGGACGGCCGCAGCACAGGAGACACCATGAGCTCTGGATGTGTATCCCGGCGTGCCCGCACACGGATGATCGCGGCGGTGGCGACCGTCTGCGCCTTGTCGGCGGCCCCACTCGCCCCCCAGGCCTTAGCCGCCGACACCCCGCCGTACTCCGAGACCTACCGCCCCCAGTTCCACTTCACGCCGGACAAGAACTGGATGAACGACCCCAACGGTCTTGTGTACTTCAAGGGCGAGTACCACCTCTTCTACCAGTACAACCCCAACGGCAACTCGTGGGGCGACATGTCCTGGGGCCACGCGGTGAGCAAGGACCTCGTGCACTGGAAGCAGCTGCCGCTCGCCCTTGCGCACGACGACAACGAGATGGTGTTCTCCGGCAGCGCGGTCGTCGACCGGGACGACACCACTGGCTTCGGCACAAAGAAGGACCCGGCCATGGTGGCGATCTACACCAGCTACAGCAAGGCCACGGGCATCCAGGCGCAGTCGCTCGCCTACAGCACCGACCGTGGCCGTACCTGGACGAAGTACCAGGGCAATCCCGTCATCGACATCGGCTCCAAGGACTTCCGCGACCCCAAGGTCCAGTGGTATACGCCGACGAAGAGCTGGCTGATGACGGTGTCGATGTCCGCCGAGCACAAGGTGCGCTTCTACTCGTCCAAGAACCTCAAGGACTGGAAGCTGCAGAGCGAGTTCGGGCCGGCGGGTGCGACGGGCGGCGTGTGGGAGTGCCCGGATCTGTTCCCCCTCGCGGTCGACGGGGACAAGAAGAAGACCAAGTGGGTCCTGGTCGTCAACATCAACCCCGGTGGCATCGCCGGCGGTTCGGCCGCCCAGTACTTCGTCGGCGACTTCGACGGCAAGAAGTTCACCGCCGAGGACAAGGGCACGTACACCCCGCCCACCGGCACGGTGGTGCAGGACTTCGAGGGCACGGACTTCGGTTCGTGGACGACCACGGGCAGCGCGTTCGGCCAGGCGCCGGCAGCCGGGGCGGTGGCGGGTCAGGGCACAGTCGACGGGTTCGACGGCAACGGTCTCGCCAACAGCTTCCACTCGGGTGACGGCACCACCGGCACCCTGACCTCGCCCTCTTTCACCGTCGACAGCAAGTACCTGAACTTCAAGGTCGGTGGCGGTCGGCACCCGCACGTGGACGGCACCGTCATGGAGCAGGGCCCGCCGCCCGCGGGCACGGTCCTCGCCGACTTCGAGGGCGGCACCTACGGCGACTGGACGACAACCGGGGACGCCTTCGGCACCGCACCGGCCACCGGCACCCTCCCCAACCAGCAGGAGGTCTCCGGCTTCCTCGGCAGCGGCCTGGTCAACAGCTACCTGAACGGCGACTCCACCACCGGCACCCTCACCTCGCCCGAGTTCACCCTCGACAAGGACTACGTCAACTTCCTTGTGGGCGGCGGCAACCACCCCGCCGGCTCCGACAACCCGACCGCGGTCGAACTGCTCGTCGACGGCAATGTGGTCCGCAGCGCCACCGGACAGGATGGCGAGGCACTCAACTGGGCCTCCTGGGACGTCAAGGACCTCGCCGGCAAAAAGGCACAGATCAAGATCGTCGACGCCAA
Source organism: Streptomyces diastatochromogenes (assembly GCA_001550305.1). Lineage (GTDB taxonomy): Bacteria > Actinomycetota > Actinomycetes > Streptomycetales > Streptomycetaceae > Streptomyces > Streptomyces mirabilis_D. Next base: position 11,829 of record LRTP01000203.1, on the reverse strand, counting down.
CAGCGGCGGCTGGGGCCACCTCAACGTCGACCACATCATGCTCTCCGACACCCAGGCCAAGCCCGTCTCCCAGGAGACGTCCGTCAACCTGATCGTCGACGGCCAGGTCGTCCGCAGTGCCACCGGCTCCAACAGCGAGACCCTGGACTGGGCCTCCTTCGACATGCGTCCTTACGCCGGCAAGCAGGCGCAGATCCAGATCGCCGACATGAACACCGCCGGCTGGGGCCACCTCCTGGCCGATCAGTTCACCGCCGCCGACACCCCCGCGAAGTCCGTCGTCCAGCGCGCCGACTGGGCCGACTACGGCAAGGACTACTACGCGGCGGTGTCCTGGGAGGACGCGCCGGACGGCAAGCGGTACATGATCGGCTGGATGAACAACTGGGAGTACAGCGGCGTGATCCCCACGTCACCCTGGCGCGGCGCGCAGAGCATCCCCCGGGAGATGGCCCTGCGTACGGTCGACGGCCGCATCCGGCTGACCAGCCGGCCCGTGAACAGCGTGACGTCCCTGCGGCAGAAGCGCCCGGCGACCGCAGCCGGTGTCACCGTCAAGAACACCTCCAAGACCCTGATCGGCCCCGCGGCCCAGGGCAAGGCCCTCGACATCGAGGCGACCTTCTCTCTCAAGGACGCCGATCGGTTCGGCCTCAGGGTGCGCACCGGTGCCGGGGGAGAGGAGACCGTCATCGGCTACGACACCACGACACAGGAGATGTACGTCGACCGCACCCACTCCGGCGCTGTCGACTTCAACAGCACCTTCCCCGGCGTCCAGACCGCGCCTCTGAAGGCGAAGAACGGCAAGGTGAAGCTGCGGATCCTCGTCGACTGGTCGTCCGTCGAGGTCTTCGGCGGCAGCGGCGAGGCCGTCATCACCGACCAGATCTTCCCCGACCCCGCCAGCCAGGGAGTGCAGATCTTCGCCGAGAACGGCTCGGTGAAGCTGGACCAGGCCCGCGTCTGGCACCTCGACTCCTACCGCGACTGACGCCGACTGATCCCGACTGTCCCTGCCCGATTTCGACCACGGAGGACACCACACCGTGAACAAGCCCCTGCTCGCCGAGTTCACCGCCCGCGAGGGAGCGCAGGACGAGGTAGCCCGTCTGATCCTGGAGTACGCCGAGAAGGTGCGCGAGGAAGAAGGCAACATCGCCTTCGACGTCTACACCAGGTCGGCCAACCCACGCGCCTTCTGGATCTTCGAGGTGTACCGCGACGAGGACGCCTTCCAAGCGCACTTGAAGGCACCGTACGGCGGCCCGTTCAACGCGGCACTCGTCCCGCTGATCGAGGAAGACGCCTCGGTGCTGACCTTCCTCGATCCGGTGACCTGACCTCGCCCGGTCCGCTGACTGACGTCGGTACAGGGCCCGCGCCGCGGGCCCGGTACCGACGCATCGTCATGCCGCTGTCCGGCCCCGCGATCACCACGGTGGCCGTCCTGGCCTTCCTGCCGATGCGGAACGCTTACCTGTGACCGCTGATGGTCGTCCGGGGCGAGGACCTGCGCGGTGACGCCTTGGAAGAACGGGCGCACAACACCGACGTCCCCACAGACCAGCAGGCGGAGGCCCCTAGGCGCGGGTAACGGCCTGGGCAATCGCAGATCCGATGCGGAGCCGAGTGCGCTGGGGCGGCCCAGCACAGGCTCGTGTTGGCCGCCCGCCACTTCCGATGATCCTTTAGGACCGCAATGCCGCGAGTTCTTCGACGATCAGTCCCGCAGGTGCCGAAACCGATCCGATCCGGCCGTCGGTGCCGATCGAGACGTCGAGCCGTTCACCCGCGATGGTGAGCCCTGTGATGGTGAGGGCGCCGACGGGGAGTGGGCCTGTCGGGCGGTGGTGGAGACGGCCGGCGGGGACGTCGGGCTCCAGTCCGGTCAGGGCCGTCATGAGGGCGATGGCTGCTGCCGCCGACCAGGCTTGTGGCCGGCAGGCGGCCGGGTAGGGGACCGGTGCGGGGGTGTCCGCGCGTGCGTCGCCGCCCCACAGTTCCGGCAGTCGGTAGTCGAAGGCCGACGCCGCGTCGAGGATGCCCTCGATGAGCCGGGCGGCGGCTTCGGGGTGTCCGGTGCGGGCGAGGCCGGCGATGGCGGTGTCGTGCGGCCAGACGGCGCCGCAGTGGTAGCGCAGCGGGCCGATGCCGCCGGACTGGGACGACATCGTGCGCAGTCCGTAGGCGTCGGACATGTCCGGGGCGGCGAGCCGCGCGGCGACGGTGTTGGTCTCGTCGGCGTTGAGTATGCCGGTGGCCAGGAGGTGGCCCATGTTGCTCGTGACGGAGTCGACGGGGCGGCCTGAGCCGTCGAGTGCCATGGCGGGGTAGGGGCCTTGCTGGTCGGAGACCCAGAACCGGGCGCGGAAGCGGTCGGCGAGGCCGGCCGCGAAGGTCCGCCAGCGTTCGCCGTCCGGCAGCCCGAAGGCGTCGAGGAGTGCTGCGCCGGCGAGGGCCGCCTCGTAGGCGAAACCGTGTACTTCGGCGAGTGCCAGGGGCGCTTCGGCGAGTCGGCCGTCGGTGACTGATCACTGGCTCGGCTGGCTCGGCGATGATCCCGCGACCGCCGTCCGGAAGGGCATCGAAGAGTCCTTGCGCGCCCAGGTGGCAGACGCAGTGGTCGAGTGGGTCAAGATCCTTGAAACGCCCCGGTTTCTCACGGGTGGGCGTCGGCATTCTGAGGACGAACAGGTCATGTTGGTCACCCGCGCGGCACTTGCCGCGCCGTTCGCGTTGTCCGTGCGCACAACGCAGCACGGGCGTTCCGTCCTCCCGGGGGTGTTCTCCTGGGCGGCGGTGAACCTCTCAACGCCCCAAGTCCGCAAGGATCGGCACTGGTTTGACCTGGGCGTCGGGCTGGACTGGGCCGGTGAACGGCTTCAAGGGCGGATCTACGAGATTGACGGTGAGGACGGCACCGCCGAGCGGTAGAGCGGCAATGCCACGCCGTACCGGCGGTCAGAGCGGATACATGACGCCGTAGGCGCCCTTGACGGGGAGGAGCGGTCCGAACCCTCAACTGGCGGGCGAATCCGGCTCTCCGTTCACCGCGCAACCACTAGCTACGGCCGGGCCTCGTTTGAACTCCTCCGGGCCCGGACGACGTTGGTTCCACAGGTCCGGCTGATCACTCCCCGTCTCAGGCGGCCTGGCAGGTTGTGCGGCATGCCCCGGACAGTGCGGGACACCATGCCGTAGGGTCGCGCGCGTGACAGGCGGCGCAGGTGAAGCGAGCTTCTGGTGGACGGAGTTGCGGGGGTCGGACGGGGCCGAACTCCCGCCCAACGTGCGGGAACGCATGACGTGGTACGAGTGGCACAAGCGGCGGCAGCGGCTCGGCCACTACCTTTCGGAGGCCCTGCTACTGCTGTTGTCCGCGTCCATACCGGCGTGTGCGGCGGCCGGTGCCTCCGTCACGGTGACGGGAATTCTCGGTGCGTTGGTGGTGGTCTCGGCGGGGCTCCGGCAGCTATTCCGGTGGGGTGAGAACTGGGTACGGACGAACTCCATGCTGATGGCGCTCCAGGGCGAGCTCGTCAACTGGAGCTGTGGGTCGGCCCCGTACGACGGCGCGGACTCCTCGGCCGTGCTGGCATCGAGAACCGAGGAGCTGGTTCGGTCTGAGGCCGGCGAATGGGCGGAGACACGGCGCTCTGCGCCCCAGCCCCCCGTCGCTGGACCTCCGGCATCGAGCGGGTGAGCACACACTGACGCACCGTGGGAAGCGTCTCAGAACGAAGCGCGCCGCGGGCCCGTACGTGGTATGGCCGGGCGCGAGCCTCGCCGCTGAGGCGACATCAACCTCATGTGACGGCACAGCTAGCCCGCGTCCCCGGCATCGGCGTCCTGCTGTTGGGCCGTCAGGAAGCCTTCCACGGCCTGTCGTAGGGCACCGGGCCAGCCACGTACCGACCTGCGCCAGTACCCGACCCTGCGCGAAACCCTTTTCGGACGTCGGCAGCGCAGCAAGTAGCCCGGCCACGCCAGAGCGATACCGGGGCCGGGCTACGGCTGAGAACCCTGGACCGGGCAGCGGAAGTCAGGTACTCAGCCGTCGCGCATCAGGTTCGGTCCCGATACGCGATGGCAGCGCACTGGTGGCCTGCGCTCGCCTGCAGCGGCGGGTCGAGCGATCACCGCTTTAGGGGAGAGGCGAGGAAGCTAGGGGGCTGACCTGGGCTTCGGTACCTGGTGCGGCACCTTGCAACTGGACCACAGGACACCCTCATTGACCGTGGCTGGCCTTTGTATCTGGCACGGCAGTGGCACGAGCCTCAGCCGACGACAGCCAGCCACGATGGCGGGTGCGCCGTCCGACCAGGCGCGCGTATGTCTCGCTGTACCCCCACCGGCCTTGGCCACGCCACCGGCTTGTGTCGTCGGCCGGATGCCACGGCCGTCCCGTGACGGGAGTGCCGGAGCGCCGTGCCTCGGAACTCTCTGCTTGGGAATCTGCGGCCGTTCGCGGCCAGTTCAGGCGCTTGTCTGGGCGAACGGTGACGTGCGCGGTTAAAGATCAAACCGAGGCGGTGGGGAGGGGCAGTTCGGTCCAGATGGACTTGCCTGTGCGGGTGTGGCGGGTGCCCCAGCGTTGGCAGAGTGCGGAGATGAGCTGGAGGCCGCGGCCGCCCTCGTCGGTGGCGGAGGTGTGGCGGATGTGCGGTGTGGTCAGGCTGGCGTCGGAGACCTCGCAGATCAGTGCGCGGCTGCGGAGCATGCGCAGCCGGATGGGGCCGCAGGCGTGCCGGATGACGTTCCCGACCAGCTCGCTGACCAGGAGTTCGGTGGTCATGATCAGGTCCTCATCGGCCAGGTCCCAGGCGGTGAGCTGGGCGCGGACCAGTTCCCGGGCCTGGCCCGCCGCCACCGGGTCCTCCGGCAACGGCCACTCGGCGACGTTCTCCGCGTCCAGCGGGTGGGTGCGGACCAGCAGCAGGGCGGCGTCGTCTATCAGTTCGCCGTGGGCGGGAAGGAGTGCGGAGGTGATGGTGGCGCAGAGGGCGTCCAGGTCGGACGCGTCCGCCGGTGAGGTCGGCATGGCGTTCACGGACTGAAAGAGGAGCTCGGCGAGGCGGCTCATGCCGGTGGTGACATCCCTGTCCTTGCTCTCGACCAGGCCGTCGCTGTACAGGGCGAGCAGGCTGTCGGCGGGCAGGAGGGTCTCGAGGGCTTCGAAGGGCGGAGCGGCCACCCCCAGTGGCGGGTCCGGGGTCATGGACAGGAAGGTGACGGTGCCGTCGGGGTGGGCCACCGCCGGGGGCGGCTGACCGGCGCTGGCGTACGACAGACGCCGGGTCACCGGGTCGTAGATGCCGTACAGGCAGGTTACGAAGGCATCGGTGCCCAGCTCGCCGACGATGTCGTTGAGGTGGCCAAGGATTTCGTCGGGCGGCAGCTCCAGCTCCGAGAGGGTACGGACGGCCGTGCGGAGCCTGCCCATGGTGGCGGCCTCGGACATGCCGTGGCCCATGACGTCTCCGATCACAAGCGCCACCCGGGCCGCGGAGAGCGGGATCACGTCGTACCAGTCGCCGCCGACGTCGGCTCCCTGTTTGGCCGACTGGTAGCGCGCCGCCGCCGTCACCTCGGGGAGCTTGGGCAATGCCTGCGGCAGCAGGCTGCGTTGGAGCGTACGGGCCCGGGTCGTCGCCTCGTCGTAGAGCCCGGCCCGCTCCAGGGCCTGCGCGATCAGGCCGCTGAGAGCGGTCAGCAGCGTTCGTTCGTCATCGTCCAGCACCCGCGGTCGGCCGAAGGAGATCACCGCCGCGCCGATGTCGCGCCCTGATGCGGTCAGCGGCAGAACGGCCCACGCCTGCTTGCCGCTCTCCCGGACCAGGATCTCGGTCTCCGGGTACCGCTTCAGGAACTCCTCCGGGGAGGAGATGAAGTGGGGGGTGCGGGTGCTCAGGGCGTCCCCCACCGGGTTGGCGGCGTCCCGAACTGTCCAGTGCCCGTCCAGCAGTCGGGTGAAGCGCTCCGAATACCCACGGGAGCCGACCACGGTCAGCCGGTCGCCGAACACGTCGAGCATGACGAGTCCGGTGGCCCCGAGGGGTGTCATCACGCCTTCGGCCACCGCCGCCATCACGTCCTGGGCCGTGACAGCCTCGGCCAGCTCCCGCGTAAGACGCTGCACCAGGGCCGCCCGCTTCCCGGCGGCCCGCTCCGCGGCGGCCCGCTCGGCCTCCCGCAGATGCCGCTCGGTGGTGTCGGTGATGTAGAGCGTGAGGCCTTCCGGCATCGGCACCAGCCGCAGGTGGTACCAGGACGTCCCGTCCGGCCCCGGTACGTCGAAACCGGCCGGCCGGCCCTCGGCCGCCGTGGCCCGGCACCGTTGCTCCAGCTCCGGCACGGCACGTACCGTGGGAATGTCCCAGAGCAGGGCTCCGGCCACATCTCCCGCGGCACCGAAGAGCCGCTCGGCGGCCTGATTGAGAAATCCGATGCGCCAGTCGGTGTCCAGGGAGACGAAGCCGTCGCTCATGTGTCGCAGCGCCCGCCCCACCGACTCGACGGCGGCGTGCGTTTCGCTGCTGTCCCGGAGGGTGCCGATCACCTTCACCGGCGTCCCCTCTTCGTCCGTGATCGTCCGGGCACGGGCCTCGATCCAGAGGTATGTGCCGTCCTGGCGCCGGATCCGATATTCGTTCTGGAAGCCGCCGCGCATCTGGATGCCGGTGTCGAAGCCGGCTACCGCCCCTGGCAGGTCATCCGGGTGGATCAGCTCTGCCCACGCCTCGATGCCGCCGCTCATCACCTCCGGATCGATGCCGGCCAGCACCTCCACGACGGGCCGGTCGGAGGTCAGCTCGCCGGTGCGCAGGTCCCAGGTGTACGTGATGGAGGGCACCGCTTCCACGCCCCACGGGGGGACGGCCTCCCGTGGTTCTGGCCCGTTCTCCAGGGCGCGCAGCAGGGTGGGGGACGGATTGAGGATCCCGGACGACTTGAGCCTCCCGGACATCCAGGCCGCCACCTCGTTCAGAAACGCGCGCTCCGCCGCGCCGGGCTCGGTGCCCGGGGCGAAGAGGACGGAGAGCGCGCCGCGTCGCCGGCCACCACCCGGAATGGGGACGGCCAGGTGACCGATGCCGGCGGGGAGTCGGGAAGGCCACAGGGCGGCGGGGTCCCGGCCTGGCACTGGGTCAGGCGGGGCCAGGTCAGGCTGCCAGGTGATGGTGTCGTTGCGGGCGGCGCTGCTGGGCGGCGCCGTGCCTCTTACCGGGATGATCAGCCAGGGCCGGGTCATCGACTCCGGCAGGCCACTGTCGGCGACCAGGTAGAGGATGCCGCTCATGCCGCCGCCCGGGAGATGCACCATGCCGCCGAGGCCCTGCACCTCGGCTACCGCCTGCTGGAGCGCGGTCAGCAGCACTTCGACATTGTGCCGGTCCTCGTCCACGGCGTCGAGCAGCCGCATCCGCATGCGGTGTCGCTTCGAGGGCCGTACGGTCTTGGTCCGCAGGCCCTGCGGCTGGTGCAGTGGACGGGGGATGTGGGGTATGGACGGGCCGGTGTTGTCCGCTTCGCCGCCTCTGGTATTCACCACTGCCGACTGTCGCCTCCGTTCACCGCTTGGGTACCCGCTGGGCCGCATGTGATCGGATGTGGACCTGCAGCGATCTATACGCAGCCATTTCATGCTAATCGGAATAACTTAGGCGATTTCATCGTCATGGGGAACCTTTCGTATCCGATCAACCTTATGTGGCGTTGGCTCACCCTTAGTTACGGTTGAGGTCTTGTCTGCTGGCTTGGCGCGTCGGGGCTACTGGCAGTTCGGCAGACCCGGCAGTAGAGATCAAGGCCGTGTCCCGTAGTGACCGCGTCGATCAGGGCTTGGAGCGGCACGCATGTGGCACGGCGCCTGAAACGGCGAAGGGCCAGCCTGGGAGGGGGTACCTCCTGGACTGGCCCTGTGTTCTGTGCCCCCGGCAGGATTTGAACCTGCGACTCGCGTGTTCACGGAGCTTCCCGGCCTCATGTGTGCCGAATCCGTTCGCGGAGCGTCTGCGTAGCAGCGCCACTGGTGATCGGTGCGAAATCGCGCATCGCAGAGACAGTTGGTCGAGGAGGGGGACGTCGTGTGCGTTGCGTAGGGAACACGGTGTGGGTGAGCGGCGCTCACCGTGTCTCCTTGTCCCGGCCTGCTCGTGGTTGCCCAGCGCCGCCAGATCGCTTTGCCTGCCGGCGTTCAAGGCCTCGTCGGCGAGGCGGGCGAAGTCCCCGCCAGGCTTGTGACGGCCGGATTCCCTGTGGCTGACGTAGGGCGAGTCGAAGTCCATGGCCTGAGCGAAGTGCCTGCTTGGACATGCCGCGCATTTATCGCCGATGTGCCAGTTCAGCCGTGGCGGTCCGCGGCCGCCTGCTCGCCGGTGATCTCTTCGTCCGCGCGCCTTTCGAAGCACCGCCACGCGTCGTCGTCAGCGAGCCTGTGTCAACTGTGAGTGATTTCGTCTCACCGTCTCGTCACGGGCCGCGTCGCCGCCTTCCCTTCCTCGCCGACCCGGTTCGACCTGTCCGGGCAGATGAGGGAGACGATGCTCCATGCGCGTGCTGTACTTGCTGAACATCTCCGACCTCGACCGGCTGTCGGCGGATTCGGGGGCGGCCCGGCCACGGTGTTTTCCGGCATGCGAGCGGTGGTCTGCCCCGGGTCGGACGGAGTGGGGTTACTGGACCGCGTGCAGGCCCGACGGGTGCGCAGGTGGGTCGAGGCAGGCCGCCTGAAGCTTGCGATCCCATGGTCCCAGGAGCACTGTGGATACTGCCTGCGACAAGAGATCAGAGACCACCATGCACACCTGGGGCAGGCGGAACACTCGCCAATTCACCGGTGCTCGCTTGGACGTGTCCGCCGCGGCAGGCGTGCTGGACCGGGACGGCTGCGTGACCCACTGGAGCAGTGGTGCGCAGGAACTGCTCGGATACGGCCCTGTTGAAATCATCGGCAGGCCGCTGGACGACCTGCTGACGGCAGACGGAACGCTGCGGCACCGCGACGGCCTCGCGCTGCACGCGCAGGTGCACTTGTGCCCGCTGCAGGACATCGATCGGGATTGCGGCTTCCTGCTAATGCTGACGGCCGTGCCCGAGGCCGCGACAGGCGCACCACGGCATGCTTTGCTCGCGCAGTGGATATTCGAGCAGCAGCCGCTTGCCGTTGCCATCTGCGACCTCGACGCGCGCCTGCTGCGCGGGAACCAGCCGATGCTTGGAGTGGGGGGCTTTTCCGAGGAGGAGGCCCGCGGCCGGCGCCTGACCGAGATTCTCCAGGGCAACGCGATCGAGGAGGTGGAGCGGCGGGTCCTTCGAGTGGCCCGGACCGGAAAAGCGGAAGCGGTGGAGCCCATCGTCAGGCTCCCCGGGGAATCCAAGGCTCACGCCTGGGCCATGGACGTCTTCCCGCTCAAGGACGCGGACGGCTCGGTGCGTGCGGTGGGCGTTGCGGCGTCCGACTACTCCCAGCAGTACGACTCCAGGGAGCGCATCGCCTTGATCAGCGAGGCCAGGACTCGCGTGGGTACGAGCCTGGACATCGTCGGAACCGCACGAGAATTCGCGGAACTCGCTGTCCCTCGCTTCGCCGACTTCGTCAGCGTGGACCTTCTGGAGCCCGTCTTCCAGGGGGAGCTGCCCGCGCCCATCCTTCCTCGGGGTGTTACTGCCCTGCGCATGGCGGCATACCAGTGGGCCGCCGGGCACGCGCTCGATGCCGTGATCAGCGCTACGGAAGTGCACACCCATCCATGGTCGTCGCCGGTCGCGCGGTGTCTGGCCGAGAACCGGGCCGTTCGTCACAGCACCAAGGATCCCGAGGTCATCCGTTGGCTGGCCGAGGATCCCGTTCAGGCGTCGCTCGCGGAGACGTTCGGCCCCCACTCGCTCATCGCTGTGCCGATCCGTGCTCAGGGCGTTTCCCTCGGGGTAGTCCTGTTCGTCAGGTACGAGGCCTCGCATGAAGAATCCTTCGGCCCCGACTGCACGGCGATCAGCGAGGACCTCGTCGACCGGCTCGCGATCTGTTTGGACAACGCTCGCCGGTTCACGCGGGAGCGCGGCATCGCGCTCGCACTGCAGCGGGCCTTGCTTCCCCGGGAGTCGACCGTGCACCCCGCCGTGGAGACGGCCGCCCGTTACCTGCCTGCGGGCGGCGGCGCCCAGGCAGGCGGTGACTGGTTCGACGTGGTTCCCCTCCCCGGAGCACGAGTCGGCTTGGTGGTCGGCGATGTCGTCGGACACGGCATCAACGCCTCTGCGACCATGGGCCGCCTGCGTACCGCCGTGCGCACCCTCGCCGACATCGACCTGCCGCCCGAGGAACTCCTCACTCACCTCGACGACATCATCACCCACACCGCGGGTGAGCACGGTGGCGAGCCCACCGGTGAGATCCCCGGCGACATCGGTGCCACCTGTCTGTACGCCGTTTACGACCCGGTCTCCGGCACCTGCTCCCTGGCCCGCGCCGGCCACCCCGCCCCCGTGTTGATCCACCCGGACGGCACCAGCAGTGTCATCGACATGCCCTGTGGCCCTCCGCTGGGACTCGGCAGTCTGCCGTTCGAGGCGGCGGACGTCATCGTGCCTGAAGGGGGCCTGCTGGCACTGTTCACCGACGGTCTCCTCACCACCCGGGATCGTGGTGTCGACGAAGGGTGCTCCGACCTGTGCAGCGCCCTCGCCCTCCCGGCCACCTCGCTTGATGCTCTGTGCGACACCGTCCTGGACACCCTGTGCCCCGAACCGCATGCCGACGACGTCACCCTGCTCCTGGCACGCCCCTGCGTGTTCGGCGAGGACCGCCTCGCCAGCTGGGACCTGCCCAGCAATCCCGCGGTCGTCGCCGACGCTCGCCGGCTCGCAGCGGAGCAGCTCGCCCTGTGGGGACTGGCGGAGGCCGCGTTCGTCACGCAGCTGGTGGTGAGCGAGCTGGTCACCAACGCGATGCGGCACGCTGGAGGGCCGATCCGGCTGCGGCTCATCAAGGGTGAGACGCTGATTTGCGAGGTCAGCGACGGAAGCAGCGTCAGTCCTTATTTGCGCCGGGCCCGAGTATTCGACGAGGGCGGCCGCGGCCTGTTCATGGTCGCCCAGTTCACCAAGCGCTGGGGCACCCGCTACACCCGCACCGGCAAGACCATCTGGGGCGAGCAGGTGCTGGGCATGCCGTAGGTACGGCAATCCGGCCCGGGAGGGCGTTCAGGATCGGCAGCGACATCAGCCTTGCAAGTCTGAGGATGATCTCCAAGCGTCTGCCCTGATCACCCGACCCGTGGCAACCGTATCGCCTGCGCCGGGCTTTCTCGCCACTGTGATGTGCGAATGGTGATGTGCGAATGACCGTTGCCGACCGCTCGCTTCCGGCACGGCCGAGGTATGAGCCACTACCGCTGCAGACGCCGGTGCCGCTGCTCACAAACCTGTTCAATGGAAAGGCAGCTGCTTGGAGCACTCGTGATGCCGGATCCCATGCAGGCCGGGGAGCGGACGGCTGCGGTCGGACAGGCGGGGGAGCGTCTCCTCGCCGAAGGGCTGGCCCGGGCGCAGTGGAGCGGGTCGGACTCCGGGTCTCGCTGCGCGGTGTCCCGGAGTCCGTGCGGGCCGGGCGCCGGATCGACGTCCTCGAATCCGGCGGCGGCGGTCCTGGAGTCCGCTGACATCTCTGGGGTACGGCCGGCGCTACACGGGTTTCTTCGTCACGGCATGGATCGCAGTGGGGGGTGGTTCGTCGTGATCCCCGGCGGCTGGAGCAGGGGCGGGGGTTCGGGGCCGGGGTCCTCGGTGACGACGACGCCGGCGGCGGCATGGTCGAAGCCGGCG